>NZ_QEYV01000032.1:0-12814 GCF_003992815.1 Xanthomonas sp. DAR33341
TTTTTACTGCCTATCAGGGCAATTCTTGCCGGTGGCAGCAACCACCGGCAACACTCAGGGCCGCGTTGGAGGCGGCACGCATATGAAGCCACAGAAGCCAGCAGGACATAATATACATTATGCGAAGTGCGCTGTTGACGCTCCTGTGCGCCCTGGCGGCCTATCACTGCTGGTCCCTCAACAGGAAGCGGACTGGACAATGATGCTAGACACCTACGACCGCGTAGACCTGACCGGCCCTTGGGCCGGTTTTGGTTTTCAGGGGCACCGATTCTTCACGCCCGAGGGGCGAGACATCGACCCGGTGGGAATGCGCTACTGGTCGCTCACGTGCAACATCGCGAGCGAGTGGGCACTGATGATGGCCGAGGAACGCGAACGCGTATGGCATGCAAGGCCAGCCGAGGTGATCTACCTGCGGGACGTACTCCGGCGCAGGCGTGAAATGCGGTCATCAGTAATGGATGGCGCAGGGTCCGCCGATAGATCGACGGTGGTGCGCAGGACGCGTGGGCCTCGCTCTCCACGGCGCGGGTGAGGCGTTAGCCGTAGGGGCGATGCCCCTACACCCCTACAATGCCAGCTCATCATCATTGGAGGCCGTATGAGCTACAGACCGCAAAACAACCACGATGGACTCTGGTGGGAAATCGCCCTGGGCATCTTCGTCGGCCAGCTGATGACCGCAGCACTTGCCGGCGTGGTGGCGCTGTGCCTGGGCTACTTCACCATGCGCAGTGTCAGCGCAGCGCTGCCCGCAGTCGCACCGCAACCGCTCTACACGCCCCGCTCCCAGCGCGTGGTACCGGAACCGCTGCAACTACGCGAACTGGAATCAAACGAGCGATGCATTCAACACAAGCGATTCCGCCGACTGCAAAACGGATGGCAGGAGTTGCCGAACGATCCTTGCTGAATCGTCACGCGTCACGAAACTACATCTGCAAGGTAGTAGCCGGCGTCGTGGTGTTGGTGGTGTAAGCCTTGTTGTCCGGGAACGTGCCCTGCGTGCGCGGACCGTACTCAATGACACCGCCTCGCACCCGGTCGCGGTCAGCGCCGCCGCCGTCACTCCCTACGGTCGCAACGCCAGCAGCGCCGCCGCTCCCATCCGGGGCCATGTTGTAGAGCCGTGCGTCCTTCTCACGAATGGGCGCTGTCCAGGGCCACGCGGTGGCCACCATGATGTGCTTGCCGGCTGACAAGCGAACGCCGTACGTGACGACGCTGACGCTATAGCCCAGGGCGCGCAACTGCGTGAGGTCCAATTCCTCAATGACGTTGTTGCTCTCGTCGATCCACTGGACCCACGCCCGATCCTGATCGCCTACCCGCGCACGCGCCGACAGTCGTATACGGCCCTTGCTGGCAAGCTCGGCGACATAGCGCTGTTCCTGCGTGAGATCGGCGAGCGGATCGGGCGGCGGCGGCTGGATCGGCACGCTTGGCGCGCCATTAGCCAAGCCCGCACCCACGTGCGTGGGCTTGCTGGTCTGGCTGGCCGAGGCCACCGGCTTGTTCGGATCGGAACGATCCTTCGTGAAGTAGTGCACGAAAAAGTAGATGCCGACACCACCGACGACGATAAAGATGGCAGCACGCACCGCCATCGCTGCCCAGACGTTTTTACCGCCCTCTTCGTAGACCTCAGTGTTTTCGGCACCAGGGGCATAGCCGTCATACAACGGAAAAATCGCCGGGTCGTACTTGAGCGTCTGCCCGCCCACCTTCTCGAACTTGCCCGGCGAGGTGGTGTGGAAATACGTCACGCGATATCGGCCCTTCATGCCGATAGCGGTGAGCTTCTGGAAGGTGTTTTTCTTCTCGATACGCGCCTTCACCGCCGAGTGCAGGCGGTTGATCCACTGCGTCATGATGACCGCATCGCCGCCGTTCTGGCCGAGCAGCGCCCAGAAATTCTCAACTGCCGGAGCGAGCGGCTTGCGCTCGTTGACGTAGAACTCGTGCACCTCATCAATGACGACCAACGCATCCTTGAACTCGTCCGGAATGCACCACTTGCCCGACTTATCCTGCGTGCACGAAAAAAGCTTGGTCACGTCCTTCGTATCGACGAGGACGAGGAGGCTTTGCACATCGCTTTCGGCAATGCCCAGGTGCTTGGCAATGCGATCAAACCGCAAGCCGTTGAGACGTGCAAACACGCGCCGGCCCTTCTTGAGCGCGGGGAGAATGTGATTCTTTACCGCGTCGTAGCTCTTGCCGGCACGCGGCACACCTTCGTTGAAAACTAGCATGTCACCAAATCCCAACCGTCAGCACGCGACGCAACAGATAGAACACCATCGCCGCGCCGATCATCACCAGCGCAGGTCCGATCTTGAACACATCGGCGAACCACAAGATTGTGCTACCGGCGTTACCGAGCATGCCGCCGATGCTCTGGCCCTTCATGAAGTCCGGCATGGGCAGCAACGTCAACACGTAGAGGATGGCCGCCAGCGACTGTTCCAGCCACATCACGAACAGGTCGCCCACGAAATCGACAACCGCCTGCCATACCAGTTTGACGGCACGCCAAAGCCATGCGGTCAAATCATTGAACCAACCTGCTTGCATATCGTCGTCCTCAGGTCACAGCAATACAGAGCGCAGCGTATGCAGCAATCGCCAGGATCACCCAGCCCGCCGCGCGCAGAAACGCCAGGAAGTCGCCGCCGCAATGAAAATTGATCGTCATGGCGTTCCACCACTTCGACGCGCCCAGCGAAAACACCGGGCAAGAACCACCAGACGGAACGGTCATGAAATCCGTGATGCCGGCCACCATGGGTGTGCCACGCACCTGCGTATTGAATTTGCTCAGCACAGACTCAACAGTCTTGCCGCTTTTTTTGTAGAGCTCGGACATGGAAGCGCCCTCGCCGCCTTCACCCTCACCAGGCGTCGTGCCATCACCATCACCAGGAGTATCACCGTCGCCATCACCGTCGCCGTCGCCGTCACCACCGCCATCACTGCCACCGTCTCCACCACCATCACTGCCGCCGTCACCACCGCCATCGCTTCCACCGTCTCCACCACCGTCACTGCCACCATCTCCACCACCATCGCTGCCGCCGTCACCATCACCCCCGCCATCATCACCAGGCGTCGAGGGTGGCGCATCACCAGCAGAACACGTGGCACCGCTGGGATACATGCCGTTGCCCTTTTCACCGCCAATAGTGAAGTTGTAGAAACATCCATCGTCACAACTGGTGCCACTACCATCCGACGAACTTGCGCCAATCATTGGCTGACGAGTTGAACACGTCGCACCCTGCGGATAACTGCGACTGCGAGTTTCATAGCGCGGACCAGGGCTATCGCACGGAGTCACATAGGCGGTATATGAGGAACCACCCTCCTCAACAACACCAGGGCACCAGCCAGATGAGCCAGCATTACTTCTGGCAGCACGATCAGCAGCCACAGCCGTTGCAGCAGCGAACGCCGCGCCCTGGTCCCGACACTGCGAGCTGATGACATCAGAGCTAGTCGAACACGACATGTCCTGCGCGGAAGCATCTGAAAAAGCAAACACGCAGCAGAACAGAAGGACCGCTAGAAATACGCGAATGCTCACACATCCAACCCCTTGACGCCTGCCCACCCACACAGCGCGCCCATGAATCCACAAAACAAAAGAACGATCATCGCCCTACCCCTGAAAGAGAGAGGGCGACACCGAAGCGCCGCCCTACCCTCACCACCATTAGCCGAAGAAGCCTGCAACCTTCTTGGCACCCCACTTGGTGAAGCCAACCAAGGCAATGATTGCAGCGGCTGCGATCATCGCGGTTGCAGCTTCGGCACCGCTCACGCCAGTCAGAATGTCACCCATGTTTTACTCTCCTCGTTGATTGATTGATTTACCGGTCGTTGAACATGCCCGCGACGCTGCCGGCGAGGCGTCCCAGGACGAACCACACGATCACCACACCACAGCAGCCGGTGGACCACGCTACGGCGTCCTCCTTGCTGGGCATTGCGAACGCTTCTTGCACCAGCGCATACACGCTGTATTCGCTACCCGTGACCAGCACGTAACCGCTGCACTCGCCAACCGATTGGCCGGTGGGCACCAACGTGCCATCTGCTTGCAGGGCTACGCACACGGCCATGGCTTAAGCCGCCACACGTGCAGGCGCTTTGACAGCGCGCAACACCTGAAATTTGCTGTAATTGATCGCGCCCTTGTTGACCGTCACCATGGCTTCGATATCGAGCTCGTAATCACCAGGCTGATACGGAGGCTGGCCCTTCTCCAAACGCACATCCAGGGGATATGCAAACCCGCCTGCTTCGAGCTTGGCTTTCTGCTTACGCGTGGTGTATTCCCGATCCCTGCCCTCATCATCCTTGAACGTGCCAGCACGCTCATCGACTTCGGCGCTCAACACAGTGACTTTGATTGCGCTCATGGTGTAACCCCTTCTAAGGTTTGATTGATGCCCGCGATTTCGGGCCATTGATTGGCTACGTCTGCTGTTGCCCACGCCGGTAGCCGATGCGACGTGCAGGTACTGATGACGGCATGCAACGCATCAGGCGTTGGGCAATGCCGCAAGATGAAATTCAGCGTTGCGCCGTATTGGCGCTTGAGGTGCCGGCGCGCACTTTTCCAAGTGGCATCGACAGCAGCTTTCGTAATGTCGATGCGCGTGGCGACGCAATGCAGGAACTTGAGAACGGGATAGGCACCGAGCAGATAGCCAGCAGGATCGCGCAGCAAATCCAACGGCAATTCCTTGCGGTTGGTGGCGCGGAATTGCGCTTCATAGCGCACCCATTCGGAGGCCTTGTCGCCTTGCTCCCTGCCCTTCTCGTACACGCGCAGCTGCTTTTCGGACTTCTTGCCACCGACATAGAAGGTCTTGCCGTCGCCGCTGTCGTGATCGTCAACGGTCTGCGCCTTGGGGCGCTGTCCACGGTTGTCGAACTCGCCCGACGCATACCAGCTTTGCGCCAACTTCAAGGGGTATTTGCCCAAGAGGTCATCAGCGGCAACGTCCACACGGGTCAATCGTCCAGCGCAGCTTTCGAGCTTCGCTCGAAGCTCCAGCCACCGCTTCGCATGGCCGCAGCGCGCTGCGCTCAACACTCCACACCCGGTGCCAGTCAACTCGATACGCGCGGTGTACGTGCCATCTGCACGGCGGCAGTGTTCCCCGCCCAACTCGATCAGCCCTACGTGCTGGCCGTCGCGGTCGGTGATACGCACGCGCCACAGGTAAAACCGCCCCGGCCCGGCCTTTTCGTCAAGCTCCAGGCCCAAGCCGGGGAAGAACCAGCAGAACACTTGCAGTGCGACCGCGCGAGCATTCTCGGCGGTAACGTCCATCCATTCGCGGACCTCTTCGGGGTCGTCGTTGACGAAGAGACCGGCTTCGCCCAGGACGGCGCGCAAATCCACGGAGGCGGAAAACCAGTCAATGGCGACCGTTAGGGTGCCATCGGCATTCCTGAATTCACTGACTCCCCTGTTAGACGAGGGGAGTCCCACTTCCCGCGATCCGTCAGCCATGCGCGTAGAACTCCACAGCAGCGGTTTCGCAGGCACGAGCAGCGCGGCGCGATGCGTGAACGCTCTGCTCTACCAGCCGGCCAGCGAGGCGCACGGTCAGGCGGAAACGCCGAGTGCGGCGACCACCGATCACGGTGTGGTAGGTGTCGATATGGGAGACGACCTCAGTCATGACCAACCCCGCTGAAATAGGCGATCAGACCGGCAGGCGTCAGGAACAAGAACACGCCGCAAACCCATGTCCACGGCTCAGGCAGGTAGTAGGCACCGATGATGAAAAGGGATATGAAGGCAGCGAGCGCCCACACGTAGCCGATGCACTTTGCGAACTCCTTCATGCGACGGCCTCCATTTCACTTTGGGCGCTACAAATCGTGACGCGTCGCGAAACAGTCGGCGCAACCAAGTCAACGTAGCTTTCGATGATGAAGACCTGCTCGCGGTGCACGCGCAGCGCAGCTTCGGCGCGACGGTCAAGAATCCAGGCGACCAATCGGGCGAAGCCGACGATCACGGTCAGCGCGGAAGCGCCGATGAGTGCAAATGCGTTTGTGTCCATGAAGCCCCTATCCCCTGCCCCTTGACGCGGACCCCGGAGGGGAGCCGGGGGTGCGCGGTGCTCACCCATCGGTGAACACGGACGCATGTATATTCCTCGGTTGACAGAGTGTCAACCATGAGATGAACATGCCCGCGATAAACGCCCTACTTGACAAAGTGAAAGAGAGTTGCTCTCTCCCGTCAGACAACGTTTTGAGCCAGCGGATCGGTGTCACGAGAGCCGCAGTGAGCATGTGGCGGAACGGCGGAAAGCCGGTGCCAGATGAACGGATTGCGCAGCTATGCGCGATGGCAAAGCTCGATGGCGGCGAATGGATGGCGCGGATTCATGCAGAGCGCGCGGCATCGCCGGCAGAAAAGGCCCTATGGCGATCAGTGTTGGACAGGCTAAGCGCGGCCGCCGCGGTGGTCGCGCTGCTGGTCCTGGCGGTACACACAGGAGCGCATGAGGCGCTGCTGATGGCGCTCTCACCGGTCGTAATAACCGACCCTCTATACATTATGCGAAGTGCGCTGTTGACGCTCCTGTGCGCCCTGGCGGCCTATCACTGCTGGTCCCTCAACAGGAAGCGGACTGGACAATGATGCTAGACACCTACGACCGCGTAGACCTGACCGGCCCTTGGGCCGGTTTTGGTTTTCAGGGGCACCGATTCTTCACGCCCGAGGGGCGAGACATCGACCCGGTGGGAATGCGCTACTGGTCGCTCACGTGCAACATCGCGAGCGAGTGGGCACTGATGATGGCCGAGGAACGCGAACGCGTATGGCATGCAAGGCCAGCCGAGGTGATCTACCTGCGGGACGTACTCCGGCGCAGGCGTGAAATGCGGTCATCAGTAATGGATGGCGCAGGGTCCGCCGATAGATCGACGGTGGTGCGCAGGACGCGTGGGCCTCGCTCTCCACGGCGCGGGTGAGGCGTTAGCCGTAGGGGCGATGCCCCTACACCCCTACAATGCCAGCTCATCATCATTGGAGGCCGTATGAGCTACAGACCGCAAAACAACCACGATGGACTCTGGTGGGAAATCGCCCTGGGCATCTTCGTCGGCCAGCTGATGACCGCAGCACTTGCCGGCGTGGTGGCGCTGTGCCTGGGCTACTTCACCATGCGCAGTGTCAGCGCAGCGCTGCCCGCAGTCGCACCGCAACCGCTCTACACGCCCCGCTCCCAGCGCGTGGTACCGGAACCGCTGCAACTACGCGAACTGGAATCAAACGAGCGATGCATTCAACACAAGCGATTCCGCCGACTGCAAAACGGATGGCAGGAGTTGCCGAACGATCCTTGCTGAATCGTCACGCGTCACGAAACTACATCTGCAAGGTAGTAGCCGGCGTCGTGGTGTTGGTGGTGTAAGCCTTGTTGTCCGGGAACGTGCCCTGCGTGCGCGGACCGTACTCAATGACACCGCCTCGCACCCGGTCGCGGTCAGCGCCGCCGCCGTCACTCCCTACGGTCGCAACGCCAGCAGCGCCGCCGCTCCCATCCGGGGCCATGTTGTAGAGCCGTGCGTCCTTCTCACGAATGGGCGCTGTCCAGGGCCACGCGGTGGCCACCATGATGTGCTTGCCGGCTGACAAGCGAACGCCGTACGTGACGACGCTGACGCTATAGCCCAGGGCGCGCAACTGCGTGAGGTCCAATTCCTCAATGACGTTGTTGCTCTCGTCGATCCACTGGACCCACGCCCGATCCTGATCGCCTACCCGCGCACGCGCCGACAGTCGTATACGGCCCTTGCTGGCAAGCTCGGCGACATAGCGCTGTTCCTGCGTGAGATCGGCGAGCGGATCGGGCGGCGGCGGCTGGATCGGCACGCTTGGCGCGCCATTAGCCAAGCCCGCACCCACGTGCGTGGGCTTGCTGGTCTGGCTGGCCGAGGCCACCGGCTTGTTCGGATCGGAACGATCCTTCGTGAAGTAGTGCACGAAAAAGTAGATGCCGACACCACCGACGACGATAAAGATGGCAGCACGCACCGCCATCGCTGCCCAGACGTTTTTACCGCCCTCTTCGTAGACCTCAGTGTTTTCGGCACCAGGGGCATAGCCGTCATACAACGGAAAAATCGCCGGGTCGTACTTGAGCGTCTGCCCGCCCACCTTCTCGAACTTGCCCGGCGAGGTGGTGTGGAAATACGTCACGCGATATCGGCCCTTCATGCCGATAGCGGTGAGCTTCTGGAAGGTGTTTTTCTTCTCGATACGCGCCTTCACCGCCGAGTGCAGGCGGTTGATCCACTGCGTCATGATGACCGCATCGCCGCCGTTCTGGCCGAGCAGCGCCCAGAAATTCTCAACTGCCGGAGCGAGCGGCTTGCGCTCGTTGACGTAGAACTCGTGCACCTCATCAATGACGACCAACGCATCCTTGAACTCGTCCGGAATGCACCACTTGCCCGACTTATCCTGCGTGCACGAAAAAAGCTTGGTCACGTCCTTCGTATCGACGAGGACGAGGAGGCTTTGCACATCGCTTTCGGCAATGCCCAGGTGCTTGGCAATGCGATCAAACCGCAAGCCGTTGAGACGTGCAAACACGCGCCGGCCCTTCTTGAGCGCGGGGAGAATGTGATTCTTTACCGCGTCGTAGCTCTTGCCGGCACGCGGCACACCTTCGTTGAAAACTAGCATGTCACCAAATCCCAACCGTCAGCACGCGACGCAACAGATAGAACACCATCGCCGCGCCGATCATCACCAGCGCAGGTCCGATCTTGAACACATCGGCGAACCACAAGATTGTGCTACCGGCGTTACCGAGCATGCCGCCGATGCTCTGGCCCTTCATGAAGTCCGGCATGGGCAGCAACGTCAACACGTAGAGGATGGCCGCCAGCGACTGTTCCAGCCACATCACGAACAGGTCGCCCACGAAATCGACAACCGCCTGCCATACCAGTTTGACGGCACGCCAAAGCCATGCGGTCAAATCATTGAACCAACCTGCTTGCATATCGTCGTCCTCAGGTCACAGCAATACAGAGCGCAGCGTATGCAGCAATCGCCAGGATCACCCAGCCCGCCGCGCGCAGAAACGCCAGGAAGTCGCCGCCGCAATGAAAATTGATCGTCATGGCGTTCCACCACTTCGACGCGCCCAGCGAAAACACCGGGCAAGAACCACCAGACGGAACGGTCATGAAATCCGTGATGCCGGCCACCATGGGTGTGCCACGCACCTGCGTATTGAATTTGCTCAGCACAGACTCAACAGTCTTGCCGCTTTTTTTGTAGAGCTCGGACATGGAAGCGCCCTCGCCGCCTTCACCCTCACCAGGCGTCGTGCCATCACCATCACCAGGAGTATCACCGTCGCCATCACCGTCGCCGTCGCCGTCACCACCGCCATCACTGCCACCGTCTCCACCACCATCACTGCCGCCGTCACCACCGCCATCGCTTCCACCGTCTCCACCACCGTCACTGCCACCATCTCCACCACCATCGCTGCCGCCGTCACCATCACCCCCGCCATCATCACCAGGCGTCGAGGGTGGCGCATCACCAGCAGAACACGTGGCACCGCTGGGATACATGCCGTTGCCCTTTTCACCGCCAATAGTGAAGTTGTAGAAACATCCATCGTCACAACTGGTGCCACTACCATCCGACGAACTTGCGCCAATCATTGGCTGACGAGTTGAACACGTCGCACCCTGCGGATAACTGCGACTGCGAGTTTCATAGCGCGGACCAGGGCTATCGCACGGAGTCACATAGGCGGTATATGAGGAACCACCCTCCTCAACAACACCAGGGCACCAGCCAGATGAGCCAGCATTACTTCTGGCAGCACGATCAGCAGCCACAGCCGTTGCAGCAGCGAACGCCGCGCCCTGGTCCCGACACTGCGAGCTGATGACATCAGAGCTAGTCGAACACGACATGTCCTGCGCGGAAGCATCTGAAAAAGCAAACACGCAGCAGAACAGAAGGACCGCTAGAAATACGCGAATGCTCACACATCCAACCCCTTGACGCCTGCCCACCCACACAGCGCGCCCATGAATCCACAAAACAAAAGAACGATCATCGCCCTACCCCTGAAAGAGAGAGGGCGACACCGAAGCGCCGCCCTACCCTCACCACCATTAGCCGAAGAAGCCTGCAACCTTCTTGGCACCCCACTTGGTGAAGCCAACCAAGGCAATGATTGCAGCGGCTGCGATCATCGCGGTTGCAGCTTCGGCACCGCTCACGCCAGTCAGAATGTCACCCATGTTTTACTCTCCTCGTTGATTGATTGATTTACCGGTCGTTGAACATGCCCGCGACGCTGCCGGCGAGGCGTCCCAGGACGAACCACACGATCACCACACCACAGCAGCCGGTGGACCACGCTACGGCGTCCTCCTTGCTGGGCATTGCGAACGCTTCTTGCACCAGCGCATACACGCTGTATTCGCTACCCGTGACCAGCACGTAACCGCTGCACTCGCCAACCGATTGGCCGGTGGGCACCAACGTGCCATCTGCTTGCAGGGCTACGCACACGGCCATGGCTTAAGCCGCCACACGTGCAGGCGCTTTGACAGCGCGCAACACCTGAAATTTGCTGTAATTGATCGCGCCCTTGTTGACCGTCACCATGGCTTCGATATCGAGCTCGTAATCACCAGGCTGATACGGAGGCTGGCCCTTCTCCAAACGCACATCCAGGGGATATGCAAACCCGCCTGCTTCGAGCTTGGCTTTCTGCTTACGCGTGGTGTATTCCCGATCCCTGCCCTCATCATCCTTGAACGTGCCAGCACGCTCATCGACTTCGGCGCTCAACACAGTGACTTTGATTGCGCTCATGGTGTAACCCCTTCTAAGGTTTGATTGATGCCCGCGATTTCGGGCCATTGATTGGCTACGTCTGCTGTTGCCCACGCCGGTAGCCGATGCGACGTGCAGGTACTGATGACGGCATGCAACGCATCAGGCGTTGGGCAATGCCGCAAGATGAAATTCAGCGTTGCGCCGTATTGGCGCTTGAGGTGCCGGCGCGCACTTTTCCAAGTGGCATCGACAGCAGCTTTCGTAATGTCGATGCGCGTGGCGACGCAATGCAGGAACTTGAGAACGGGATAGGCACCGAGCAGATAGCCAGCAGGATCGCGCAGCAAATCCAACGGCAATTCCTTGCGGTTGGTGGCGCGGAATTGCGCTTCATAGCGCACCCATTCGGAGGCCTTGTCGCCTTGCTCCCTGCCCTTCTCGTACACGCGCAGCTGCTTTTCGGACTTCTTGCCACCGACATAGAAGGTCTTGCCGTCGCCGCTGTCGTGATCGTCAACGGTCTGCGCCTTGGGGCGCTGTCCACGGTTGTCGAACTCGCCCGACGCATACCAGCTTTGCGCCAACTTCAAGGGGTATTTGCCCAAGAGGTCATCAGCGGCAACGTCCACACGGGTCAATCGTCCAGCGCAGCTTTCGAGCTTCGCTCGAAGCTCCAGCCACCGCTTCGCATGGCCGCAGCGCGCTGCGCTCAACACTCCACACCCGGTGCCAGTCAACTCGATACGCGCGGTGTACGTGCCATCTGCACGGCGGCAGTGTTCCCCGCCCAACTCGATCAGCCCTACGTGCTGGCCGTCGCGGTCGGTGATACGCACGCGCCACAGGTAAAACCGCCCCGGCCCGGCCTTTTCGTCAAGCTCCAGGCCCAAGCCGGCGAAGAACCAGCAGAACACTTGCAGTGCGACCGCGCGAGCATTCTCGGCGGTAACGTCCATCCATTCGCGGACCTCTTCGGGGTCGTCGTTGACGAAGAGACCGGCTTCGCCCAGGACGGCGCGCAAATCCACGGAGGCGGAAAACCAGTCAATGGCGACCGTTAGGGTGCCATCGGCATTCCTGAATTCACTGACTCCCCTGTTAGACGAGGGGAGTCCCACTTCCCGCGATCCGTCAGCCATGCGCGTAGAACTCCACAGCAGCGGTTTCGCAGGCACGAGCAGCGCGGCGCGATGCGTGAACGCTCTGCTCTACCAGCCGGCCAGCGAGGCGCACGGTCAGGCGGAAACGCCGAGTGCGGCGACCACCGATCACGGTGTGGTAGGTGTCGATATGGGAGACGACCTCAGTCATGACCAACCCCGCTGAAATAGGCGATCAGACCGGCAGGCGTCAGGAACAAGAACACGCCGCAAACCCATGTCCACGGCTCAGGCAGGTAGTAGGCACCGATGATGAAAAGGGATATGAAGGCAGCGAGCGCCCACACGTAGCCGATGCACTTTGCGAACTCCTTCATGCGACGGCCTCCATTTCACTTTGGGCGCTACAAATCGTGACGCGTCGCGAAACAGTCGGCGCAACCAAGTCAACGTAGCTTTCGATGATGAAGACCTGCTCGCGGTGCACGCGCAGCGCAGCTTCGGCGCGACGGTCAAGAATCCAGGCGACCAATCGGGCGAAGCCGACGATCACGGTCAGCGCGGAAGCGCCGATGAGTGCAAATGCGTTTGTGTCCATGAAGCCCCTATCCCCTGCCCCTTGACGCGGACCCCGGAGGGGAGCCGGGGGTGCGCGGTGCTCACCCATCGGTGAACACGGACGCATGTATATTCCTCGGTTGACAGAGTGTCAACCATGAGATGAACATGCCCGTATTAAACAAAGCACACGCGCCTTCTGAAATTCAGCCTCAGAACCAGTCGTACCAAGGGTTTTCCCTGGTGTCTGGAGTTTCTTGCGATGGGGCCATAATGGGGCCACAATGGGGCC
>NZ_QEYV01000053.1:0-4766 GCF_003992815.1 Xanthomonas sp. DAR33341
CCCCTTTTCCGCGTGAAATCGCCCCCCCCCTAAACCGGTACGGTTAGCCTTTAAGATTCTCCTATAAAATTCTTCCTGTAATTGCTGGCCAGTTCTGTGGATAACTCGGGCTGCGGCAACCAACCAGAAAGAAAAAGCACCTACCCTCCGGGCCTGCGGCCCTCCGCCCCGTCGCCTGCGGCGCCGGCCTTCGCGGTCTGCGACCGCTCCCAAATGCCTGGCCTACGGCCAGACACCCTTGAAGCGCGGCAAGCCGCGCTAATGGCCGCCGACCCGCACTGCAGCTCCGGCCAGGTCAACGCCAGGGGAGAGGTCGCAAGGGCATTCGAGAAGGGAGTGCGGCATCGGCAGAGACACAGGGCGTGCTGTCTCGTAGTCATCAGATACCTACAGGGAAGGCATGGAACAGGCATAGGAGCGGTTTTCAGGATGAGGGGGCTGCACCCCCCCCCCCACTTGGCCACCGAGCCTTAGCGCTCCGCTCAGGACGCCACGCTGAATCTGTCTTGCTGCCACCAGGAGCAGGGCGCTACGCGCCCACCACTCCCCCCCGCCCCTCGCCAGCGAGGGGAGCGAGTCGCCCTCTGTCGTCAGAGGTGCAGGGGGAAAAGCTCCCCTGCACCTCATGACGGAGGCTTGGGGTCGCTGCGGTCGCGTCAAGGGGCCGTGTCCTCGCCCCTGCGGGGCTGCGGGCCGCACCAACCCCTTGACGCGCCCTCCACTCCGAAACGGGGTTCGGGGAGCAATGGAACAGGGAAGTCAGTTAAGCCTTCACCAGTGCCGGTCTGTACCTTCCATGCGGGCGTGGCTCTCTGAGAAACAGTGGCGGTCATCCGCACCGCAGGCGATGTCGGTTAGCAAATCGTTCACGGCTTCATCCAGCTCTTCATCCGTGTCATAGGGCACCTTCAGTTCATATTCCCCGTTCGGCCGCCGCGTGGCATCGTATTGGGCAAGATCAAAAAACTCGACATGCTCGATCGAGCGCTTCTTTCCGCGCACGACCTTGCTATTGTTCTCGATGCGCAAGGTCAGCAGGATGGTGGCGACCTTCGGCTGGTCAGCGTTTCCGCTCTCGACCACGGAGACGTTTATCGGCGACTGCGCCGATTGTTTGTACGGGCCGATCTCTACGCCGCGATGCCGCAGGTAGCTGTACAGCGTGCTCTTGGACAAGTGCAGTTTCTGCGCAATGGCAGCGACCGACAGCTTGCGCTCGCGGTATAGGGTCTCGGCCGCCAGCGCTGTCGCTTCGGCCTGCGGCGACAGGCCCTTGGGTCGCCCACCGACCCTGCCACGCGCCCGCGCGGCCGTCAGCCCGGCCTGGGTGCGCTCGCGAATTAGCTCGCGCTCGAACTCGGCCAGCGTGGCGAACAGGTTGAACACGAACCGCCCTTGGGCGCTGGTGGTGTCGATGGGGTCATTCAGGCTGAGCAGCCCGACCTTGCGTTCCATCAGGCTACCCACCAACTCAACCAGGTGCTTGAGTGAGCGTCCCATGCGGTCGAGTTTCCAGATCACCAGCACGTCGCCGCCACGCAACTGGCCCAGCAGTTCATCGAGCGCTGGGCGCGCGGTCTTCGCGCCGCTCGCAACGTCCTGATAAATGCGCTCGCAGCCGGCCGCCTTGAGGGAGTCCACCTGCAAGGCTGGGTTCTGTTCGCGCGTGGATACGCGCGCATAGCCGATTTTCATCGTAATATTTTGCTTTACTCGTTAAGTTTTAATAATATCAAACTTTGATTGTACAAACCACTATTACAGACTGCTTGTTGGCTTACGAACACCTCGCGCCGATCGCTCCATCAGAGTTCATAAAAACGATCGTTTTATTGAACCGTTGCAAAAACCGCTTAAAGAGTGTATAAACACCGATGTGCATAAACTCTGATTGGTAGAGAGCTTCATGAATACCGTGCGCTGGAACATCGCCGTATCGCCGGACGTGGATCAGTCCGTCCGCATGTTCATCGCCGCGCAAGGCGGCGGTCGCAAGGGCGACCTGTCACGCTTCATCGAGGATGCGGTGCGCGCCTACCTCTTCGAGCGGGCTGTGGAACAAGCCAAAGCCGCTACGGTGGGTATGGGTGAGACAGAACTGAACGACCTCATTGATGAGGCGGTGCAATGGGCGCGTGAGCATTAATGCGGGTCGTCCTCGACACCAACGTATTGCTGGCCGCGCTGATCTCGTCGCACAGCCCACCCGACATCATCTATCGCGGTTGGCTTGCAGCACGCTTTGAACTGGTGACAGGGACGGCGCAGCTTGATGAACTGCGCCGCGTGAGCCGTTACCCGAAGATCAAGGCAATCCTGCCCGCGCATCGCGTCGGCACGATGATCAACAACATGCAGCGCGCCGTTGTGCTGCATGTATTGCCGCCTCTGCCTGATCGCATCGAGGTCAATGATCCGAACGATGCGTTCCTGCTGGCGATGGCACTGGCCAGCGAGGCCGATTACCTTGTGACTGGCGACCGCCGCGCTGGGCTGCTGCAACGCGGTAGCATTGGCCGCACGCGCATCGTCACGCCAGTCACCTTCTGCGCCGAGGCGCTTTGACGCCATGCCGGTCAGCTTCCTGTCCACCACACAACGGGAACGCTACGGCCGCTATCCAGACACGCTTTCCAGCGAAGAGCTGGCGCGCTATTTCCACCTGGACGACGATGACCGCGAGTGGATCGCCACCAAGCGACGCGACAGCAGTCGCCTCGGTTATGCGCTGCAACTGACCACGGCGCGGTTTCTCGGCACCTTTCTGGAAGACCCTACCGCCGTGCCAAGCCCGGTGCTGCATACGCTGTCGTCGCAACTTGAGGGTCGGCAGGGATTCGTGTAAAACACAGCCAAAAGTGAGCTAACTCCCTGTCAACTAAGGATTTCTCACGACGCACTGCCGACCCTCATGCCGGGCTACTGCTGCACGTGCGTCACCAGGTCAACACGGAGAGCCGCAATTCGGCGTCCACCTCGCGCTACACGTTGGCGACGTGTCAGGCCCGACCTATAGCACCGCGCATGGCCTGCTGGCCGCGCTTGGGCGCGTAGCGCGCCCAAGCGCGCTGCGGTGGCGTCATGAACGTGCCGACGCTCATCCGGCTTGATCCATCGTCACCAACTCAAGGGTGGGCGACCCAAGGCATCCAGGCGCTCTGCATCTTCAAGGATCGCAGCAGTTGTGCGCGGCGAGATGGGCTGTGCGTTATCCAGTCCATAGGCATGCCGCGCAGCATCGGCGGCTAGAGCTTGACGCGTCCGCGGTGAGTACTCTTGCAGCCGTTGACGCGTGCTCTGGGCCAGCTCGGGCGCGATGACAGGCATCGCGGAAAAGATATCGCCGGGTGCGGGGTTGGCTAGAAATGCTGTCTCCAGGTCGCGCGCATTCGCATGGAGATCAGTTTGCGGATCCTCGATCTCGGCTCTGAATGCGGTTGTCCTGGCAAGCGCGTCGATTGCATCGCGCTTGTCGAAGCGTTCAATTACGTTGGTGGATGTTCCGTACGTTTCGGCCCAGTGCGAATCCCTTAGTAGAACGGCCGGACCGTCGCCCCACGAGTCGAGGACTAGAGGGGAGGCAGGGATTTGTGTAAAAAACAGCCAAAAGTGGGCTAACTCGCTGTCAGTAAAGGTTACTTACACCAATCCCTGCCGACGCTCAGGTAGTCACCGACTGAGCCTCACTGAGGCAATAGCTCCATCAACCATGCGAGCTCCTCTTCGTTGAATGCCGGGAAATCATCCGCTGCCCCTGCGAAGGGGTCCTCATCTTGTTCCCGCATCACGGTGCTGGACGCTGCCAGGTCGGCAGCCGTGGGCGTACCAGGATCCGGGAGGCCGCCCCCGATACTGGTACGCGGGCGTTTTACCCTCCAACTGAGGGGCAAATGCAGCGCATCGCGCTGTTCGGGAACGCGCACCTCGAACGATTGCTGTGCGGAGGGACCGGTGACAGCACGATCCGATCGGGACCGTTTACGGCTGCTTGCCCGCGTCTGATCTCCCTCGTGCATTGGGCTAGGCGCATCAAGGTCACGCTCCAGCGAATCGGCGAATGCATGCAAAGACGCCTGATCCGGCGTTTGAGTTGAAGTAGGGGACGGTTTGGCCCTTTTCATCCCTGATGCCTGGAGGATACGGTCCCAACGCTGCGAGGCTGGGGGGAGCGTTCCACTGCGGGCTTCGAGTTCGGTGACGCCCACTCTGCGAAAGAGCTGTAACAACCCGTGCCTGCTCATCCCGAACTGCGTCATGGCGTCATCAAATGCTTGCGCTGGGTGGGAGTGGCACTGGAAAAAACCCAGCACGCGAACCACTTGCGCGTGGTCGGCAACGCGATGGGATGTGCGTTCGGGAATACGGCGATTGGTTCTTTTGATCAAGGCCGGCGCGTGCGGCAATCCCTTTTTCACTGCATCCAGCGCAGGACGTCCGCCGAGGCAGGCCAAGGCGACGAGGTGGTCGTTGGTCAACGCGGCCAACGCCGGATCAGGGCGAGATAACTGGGCAACAATGCTCTCCAGCGCCGGCCTGCCGCCGCCATTGCTGGCGATGGCCACCACCTGTGCCGGGGTCAGGCCATGGGCCTGGCACAGCACCGGCAACAGCCGCTGCACCGTCTCCAGCGCCGGCCTGCCGCCGCCATTGCTGGCGATGGCCACCACCTGCTGCGGGGTCAGGCCATGGGCCTGGCACAGCACCGGCAACAGCCGCTGCACCGTCTCCAGCGCCTGCTTGCCACCAATATTGCTGGCGATGGCCAC
>NZ_QEYV01000054.1:0-4454 GCF_003992815.1 Xanthomonas sp. DAR33341
CGGGCACTTGATCTGGATTTCGTCGAAGGCGCCGGCCTTGCACAGCAGGCGGGCGCATTCGCCACAACGGAGGTTCTTGAGCATTGCGTGGTCTTGCGGTGGGAAAGGATTACGCCGTCGCTGGCGGCGCGTACGGGGTGAAGGCGATCACCTCATCGCCCACCCAGTCGTTGATCTTCAACATGCGCGCCTGCAGTGGTTCCAGCTCATTGGCGGCCCACACGGCGGCCGCCTCGCGGATGGACCCGAAGCCGCCAGCGTTCTGCGGCACGATGCCCATGAGTTGCGGCGGGATCCGCAGCGCGGCCAGCATGTCGTCGCGAGTGATGCCCTTGATGCCGCTGAACTCATCCTTGGCCGCCACTTCGCTGACCGGGATCAGCTTCAAGCCATCCTTGTTGCCGCCTGGCGAGTACATGAACAGGTTGCGGAAGTTGCCCGGCCCCTTGGCGCCCTTCATGGCGTTGCGCAGCGCATCCACGTCTTCCTGACTCTGCTGCGGGTCGGTTAGGTACAGGATGAAACCGGCATGCGAGCCGTTGTTGTAGTACTTGCGGCGGAACAATGTGGCCGACTCATTGAGCAGCGCCGACTGCATCGCCGGCATCCACTCGGGCAGGCCGTAGAGCTCCTGATCGACATCGGCCTCGCGTAGCTGGAACACGCTGCCCGGCTCGAACACATGTTCGTCGTGCCAGGTGCGCACTTGGAAGTACTCGCCCTCGGCGATGCCGCGCCGCATGTACTTGGACAGCGGCGCATTCAGCGACAGCGCACCGCCCATGCGGTTGCGGCGGCGCTCGAGGTAGCCATTGCCCAGCGTGATCCAGTCCAGCGACAACTGCTCGAAGGCTTCGCGCGTCAGCAGCCGGTGCGGCTTGAGGGTGCGCGCGAGCGTGTTGCGCTTGAAGATCAGCCCGGACTGCAGGAACGGATTGCTGCGGGTGGTCTTGGACAGGCCATCCAGCGCCACCGGCGGCTCGTACCAGCGCCCGTTCTGCCAGCACTCCAAGTAGTCCAGCACACCGCGCCCATCGAGCACCGGCGTCGGGTCGCCAAAGGTGAAGGCCTCGGCGCGTGCGGGCACTGCAGGCGCGGTAGCGGGCAACTGATCAGTCAACATCAAGAGATCTCCATGAAGCCGGAATTGCGCGCGGTGCGCCCTTCCAGCGGTTCGTTCTGCAGCGCGTGGAACAGTGCCCATGCCAGGTCCGCGTGGCCGGTCTCTTCCGAGCGGCCAGCGGTGAAGGTGGATTGCCGGCCGCTGGCGGTCATCGTCTTGCGGATGGCCATCAACGACTGCGCCACGTCGGTCCAGCCGGCGTCGAACTCCAGTCGCTCGTTGTGGATAACGTCGAACGCCTTGAGCACCAGGCGCGTTTTGACCTCGGGCGAGTAGCTGAAGGTGACCAGATTCGGGAAGAACTGCTTCACCAGCTGTGCCACGCCGCTGCCCATGCCGGTGGTATCGATGCCGATGTAGGTCACCCAATAGCGGCGCGTGATGCGCTCGATCTCGGCGGCCTGCTTGGCAAAGTCCATGCCCCGGAACTGGATGCGCTCCAGCAGCCGGAACTTGCCGCCAGGCTGCTGCGGTGGTGCGAGCACGACCAGGCCGGCGGTATCGCCGGTCTCGGCCGGGTCGTAACCGATCCACACCGCGCGATCGCCGTAGGGGCGCGCGGCGAACGGTTTGTAGTCCTGACCCCACTCCACCCAGCTGTCGACCATGCACGGCTGCAGCATCGCAAGCGGGAAGATGCTGGCGCCGTCGTCGACGAACTCGCACATCAACAGGTTGGCGAAGGCGTCCGGGCTGTATTCCTCGCGCAGCTCATCGATGTCGAACAGGTCGCAGCCACGGCGCTGGGCATCGAGAATGTTGACGATCTGCCGCCACGCGCGGTCTTGGCAGCGGCGCCCACCGGCCAGCGCATCGTGCGAGACCTCGATCTGGATCCGCTGTGCGGCCGGCTTGCCTTTGTTACGGCGCTCGCCGGTCCAGAAGGTGTAGGCCTCGTGCGCCATACTGGACGGCGTGCTGAAGTAGGTCTTGCGCCACTTCTGGTGCATGGCCATGCCGCTGGCAACCTTCTCCAACTCGTTGAACCCGTAGGTCCAGAAGAATTCGTCGAAGTAGAAATTGCCGTGGTAGCCCTGCGCGGTGCGCGCATTGGTGCCCAGGAAGAACAGCTCGGCGCCGTTGGGAAACACGATGGTGTCGCCGCCGGACAGCGTCTCGTCGATCGTCTCGCGCACGAACTGCTGCATGTAGCTACGGAACAGGTGCGCCTGCGACTTGGACGCGCTGAGGAAGATCTGGTTGCGCCCGGTGGTGAGCGCGTCGATCAGCGCCTCGCGGGCGAAGTAGTACGTGGCACCGATCTGACGCGACTTGAGGATGATGCGGGTACGTTGGTTGCCGGCCCGGTACCAGTCGCGCTGATAGTCGAAGCAGCCGTCGACGAACGCCGTGGTGAGCTGTTCGATCTGCTCCTCAGTGAAGTCGTTGCGCTTGGGCTTCTTCTTCGGCGCGGCGTTGCGATTGGCGACAGCTGGATTCAAGTCGGCTTCGTTGCCGCCGCCCTGGTAGCGCTGGATGCGCGCCTGGCGCTCCAGCTGCCGGTGCAGCAGATCAATTTCTTTGAAGTCGCCGCCGGATTTTTCCGGCTTCATGATCAGCACGACCAGGCGCGCTTCCAGTGCGCCGCCGATGCGCTCGACGTTATCTGCGCGATCCCACTCGTCACGCGACTTCCAGCTGTGTACAGTCTTCTCGTTCTCGCCGATGGCCTGCGCAATTTCGGTCACGCGCCATCCCATCCAGTACAGGAACTTGGCCTGTCTGCGGGTGTCCATCGGGAGCTGGGTGGCAACGTTTTGCATGCCGACCAGGGTGCGGCCCACCTCTTAATCCCGACAGTTCAACGACGCGTAATCGCCTTGTTTACATGGTGGTTTCGTTGCTGCGCTTTGCGTCGCGTTTGACCATGGGTCATCGCAAACGCATCCAGCGCAAAGGACACCCATGTCGGGCAAGACCAAGAAGTTCCGTTCCAACTGGTTCCGCGTGGCCGTCGAAGGCGCCACCACTGATGGCCGCACGATTCAGCGCAGCTGGATCGACGACATGGCCGCCACCTACAACCGCGAGACCTACAACGCCCGCATCTGGATCGAGCACATGCGCAGCCTGCTACCGGACTCGCCGTTCCGAGCGTATGGCGATGTCACCGCCGTCAAGGCCGAAGAGGTAGAGATCGACGGCACCAAGCGTCTGGCGCTGTTCGCACAGATCGAGCCGACCGCCGACCTGATCACCATCAACAAGTCCAAGCAGAAGCTCTACACCAGCATCGAGGTGCAGGAGAAGTTCGCCAACACCGGCAAGGCGTATCTGGTCGGCCTGGCCGTGACCGATTCGCCTGCCAGCTTGGGCACCTCCATGCTCAGCTTTGCCAGCCAGAACCCGGATGCCAATCCGCTGGCAGATCGCAAGCAGTCACCGGGCAACTTGTTCACCGTCGCCGAGGAAACCGCGCTGGAATTCAGCGAAGTCAGCGAAGGCCCGGTCGCCAATCTGCTCAGCCGGATCCGCACCGCTCTTAAGAGCGAGGACGCCACCAGCATCACCGCCGCCCAGTTTGCAGACCTCGGCGAAGGCATCGAAGAGATCGCCGAGCACGTGCGCGGCCAGGACGAACGCTTCAACCGCCTGCAGGCCGAGCACGCCGAGCAGAAGAGCAAGCACGAGCAGCTGGCAAACGACCTGGCGCAGCTGCGCGAGTCGCTGTCGCAGCAGCCCGACCCCACGCAGCCCGCACGCCCGGTGGTCACCGGCAGCGGCGCGGCCGTGCTGACCGACTGCTGATCCCACACCACACACACGCCGCAGCGCCACACCCTTCGGAGCCACCATGCAAAACGCCACCCGCCTGCAGTTCAACCAGTTCGCCGAGCAGATCGCCAAGCTCAACGGCATCACCTCCGCCTTCCATTCTTTCGCTGTCGATCCGACCGTGCAGCAGAAGCTGGAAACGCGCATGCAGGAGTCGAGCGAGTTCCTGTCCAAGATCAACATCATCCCGGTGGATGAACTGTCCGGCCAGAAGGTGGGCATCGGCGTCACCGGCAGCATCGCCAGCCGCACCGACACTGGCGCCGGTAAGACCCGCACCCCGCGCAACGTCGCCGCGCTCGACAAGAACGAGTATGTCGCCAAGAAGACCGACTTCGACACCGCGATTCCGTATGCGCTGCTCGATGCCTGGGCCAAGTTCCCGGACTTCCAGGCGCGCCTGCGCGATGCCATCGTCAAGCGTCAGGCGCTGGACCGTCTGCAGATCGGCTTCAACGGTACCCATGCCGCCGCCGACACCGACCGCGCCGCATTCCCGCTGCTGGAAGACGTCAACATCGGTTGGCTGCAGCAGTACCGCACCAAAGCCGCGCAG
>NZ_QEYV01000049.1:0-4291 GCF_003992815.1 Xanthomonas sp. DAR33341
GGCTATGCAACATCTGGACGACGTTCGGTTCATGTGCGGAAGCCCCCCCCCCCTGTCATTTGGGGACGAAAACATCGCTGTTGGTCAGCATGTGGTCCCACGAATACTGGGAGCCGGTCCGTACCAAGTGCCAGACTGTGGTGATGGCCGGCACGCCGCCAGACGCATCACAGGTACCGGTCCAGGCAGTCATGCTGCCGTAGTTACCCCACTGCACCGAAAAGTGATGGCGGGCAGTTTGCTCGATGCCGTCGACCCAGCAACCGGGTTGGCAAACCAGCCAACCAGCGGATATACCGAACCAGTGGTGCCGGAAGGCGAGATGTACGTACCAGAGAGCTAACCGGAGGTCTGTACGGCGGTGATCGTGAGTGTGGAACCCAGCTGGTTTTTCCATTCGCCTACCGGGTTGTTGCAGGTTGGCGCTGCCTGGGCGAGCGAGATGCAACTTCCGAGCAGCACAACGCAGGCAGCACATTGACGCATTGACATGGACATCATCAGTTCTCCTCGTAATCAAGCCAACGAAAGGTGGCGGGTTCAAGCCAACGACTAGGTAGCACGGACCGGATCCGCATTGCTGGGATGGCTGTCTCCATCCCTTACTCCTTGACGAAAGTCCTGAAACGAACCTGTCCAGACCTCGGTCGCCAGCTGTTAGCTCTCGCAGCCCATCCGGCGCACTGAGCGTAGTGCGCGAAACCCTTATCGCAGCAGAGAAGCACAGATGAGACGGTGCGTAGCTATAGCGCCCAATCAGAAACTCCCGCATCCCGCCTACCGGCGCATACCGACAATCAGAGCGTCATCCCGCATCGCCCAGAGACGCTATGAACGACTACGGTTCTTATCGCTACCTGCCTGCCGATGGTTGGTACGCCACTTATCCACAAGCTGCCGGGGCCGATGAGCCACGCGTCTTCCAGCGCGTGGCGCTATGGCGGGTGGCCCCGCATGGAACGATCGTTGGCCTGATCTCTTCGCCCGACAATAGCCAGGACGAGAACGAATCACAGCTTCTGAGCGCACCGCGCGGTCTAGGCGTCCACTACATCCACATTGATGATCTGACCGCAGAGGAGCGCCAGGAGATCCGCAACAGACGTTTCAGTTGATCGCCTTGCAAGGTCTGCGACCTGGTCTCGCCACCAACGGCTCAGCCGATGCGCTGGGCTTTCTTTCTGGGCACGTCCACGCGATCAGGCTGAACCGCCCCAGGAATGAGGTCTGTGTGACCCGTCCACCGCGCCGCCAGCGCAGCGCAGTTGGCGTTCAACGTTGAGCTTTCCGCATGGACAGCTTGGCGTACTCAGCAAGACGTTCTCTGGCTTCACTAATGTCGAACGCGCTGGGGTCGAATCGGCCCCCTAACCACTCCGTGAGTTCGCGTCGGCGGGCACTGCTGCGGCCAGCAAGTACCCTGAGCATCTCCGCATAGCCCCATGGTCCGCCACAATCCTCCGGCGGACAGGCGTTTTTGCCGGTAATCAAGTGCGGATAACTTCCTGATGGTGTTTCCATTAGCTTTTCGACGGTCACTCGGTGTTGCCAGTCATCGCCAAAGTCGTAGGTGTAGATCAGTGTCTCTCCAATGCCAGACACATCGCACAAGCGACGTTTACTGGAAATCTCGCTGCCATTGCCATGCCCGTACGAGTACAGGTGCATCAGTTCCCAGCCCATCGCCCCTTGGATGAAGTAGTGCAGCTGCGCCAATGCGACATCAGCGTAGGTATCGAGCCGACGCCACACTGTGGGGGAGATGCCAAGCAACTGGATTTTGAGCCTCCAGACAGGTGGTGAGCTGCTCACCGAACTGCTCGCAATCGAACGGGGCATACTGGTCAAGCGTGATGCGTTCATGGGGCGTCCTCAGGATCGTGGTCGGCGGCGTCGGGCTGCCCGGCTGCACCTTGCAGGGCGTCGAACTCGCTATCGGTCTGCGCGCGTAGCAGCGAGTGGGCCAACTTATCCAGCAGTGGCGTGCGGCCGCTGAAAATGCGTTCCACTGACGCGTTGACATCCTCCCCGGCCTGAAGGCCGGGGAGGATCGACGTCCCCCCCGCCCTGAGTAGCGGCCGGGTTTAGAGTCCGGTGCTGATGATATCGGTGTTTGCCAGATGTTGGGCATAAGCGGGCGGCGTCATGCCGCCAATTGCTTTCTTGGGTCGGTCCTCGTTGTATTCGCGTCGCCAGCGTTCGATCTCGGTGCGTGCATGCAGCAGCATTGGGAACCAGTGTTCGTTGAGGCATTCGTCGCGCAGCCGGCCGTTGAACGATTCGACGTAGGCGTTCTGGTTTGGTTTTCCCGGCTGGATGAGCCGTAGTTGCACACCACGGGCATGTGCCCAGACGACCATTGCCTTACCGCAAAACTCCTTGCCGTTGTCGGTGCGGATCACCTGCGGCAGGCCGCGACTGTGTGCCAACCGATCCAGCACGCGCGCAACCCCGTGCCCGGAGATTGCGCGCTCCACGTCGATGGCGACCGCTTCGTGGGTTGCGTCGTCCACAATCACCAGACACTTGATCACCCGGCCTTGGGCGGTGCGGTCGAACACGAAGTCCATCGACCACACCTGGTTGGCCTGCGCTGGCCGCAGCAGCGGCTGACGCTCGCCAACCGGTACCTTCTTGCGCTTGCGCCGCCGCACTTGTAGCTGCTGCTCGCGATACAACCGCTCCACGCGCTTGTAGTTCACCAGGCGTCCTTCCTGTCGCAGCTTGAGATAGATCATCCCCACGCCGTAGCGGCGATGGCGATGCGCCAACGCAAGAATGCGCTCGCGCAGTTCGCCATTGCGGTCTTGGCACGGGCAATAGCGCAGCGCACTGGCGCTCATACCGATCACTGCCAACGCACGACGCTCGCTGGCACCACGCCCGATCCACTCGCGCACCAGCGCACGACGCGCCGGTGCGCTCACCACTTTTTTCGCAACGCATCCTTGATCAGGTCGTTCTCGAACAACTGCTCGGCCAGCAACTTCTTTAGCCGCGCGTTCTCGGCCTCAAGGTCCTTGAGCCGCTTGGCGTCGGGCACGCTCATGCCGCCAAACTTGCTGCGCCACAGATAGTACGAGGCCTCACTGAAGCCATGCCGCCGACATAGGTCCTTGATCGCTATGCCCGCTTCGGCTTCGCGCAAAAAGCCGATGATCTGCTCTTCGGAAAAACGCTTCTTCACGTCCAATCTCCTTGGGGTAGGGAATTGGACTCCAAACTGAGGGGCTACTCAAAATTGGGGGGACGTCGGACCCCTTGAGCCCCGACATTGACTGTCGCGCCGTCTACTCCGAAGCTGGCGGTGATGCAGCTACCGGACAGGTTCAGCCTAACACCTGGAAACACCTCAAACGATTGCCTGAACTCAAGCCCCATGTCATCCATCCCTATGCCGAGTTGCCGGTGACGTTGGCCAGCAGCGCGCCGATCAGCGTTTATACGATGGCGGTGTCCCCGTCAGGACATAGAGGATATCTACGCCAATGTGGTGCGCAGCGATGAGATACCCGCCACCCGGTAGATTGGTGTCCTTTTCGAAATTCAGCTGCGCCCACCGAGTGACAGAACAGCGCTCGGCCATTTCGGTTTGCGTAAGGCCAAGGCGCTTTCGCTCCGTCAGAAGACGTGCGCCCACGGTCTCGGGGAGCGCGGTTGTCGTTGTACGAGGGGTTGAACGCATGAACGGTGATCGGCAAGGCGGGGGCAAGCATGATAGCGGTCAAGCCTCGCGCTTCACCCTCACCAATGTCCCGCCCGCGCCCGAGGCTGGTAGTAAAACGCCGACCGGCTCTGCTTGACGACCGCGCAGGCTCGACGAACCCCAACGCGATAGGGATGAGGCCACTTTCAACGGAGTCCGAGTTGGATCATCCATTCGCCATTGATGACAGAATTTCACATAACGGCAATGTGCTTGCCTGCTCGCAATTACCATTCGGGTGTCAGTCCATAAACACTTCAACGACACATACTCGACATGCCAATCGGTCAAACAAACTTTCCAGGAATCTATATTTCCACTCAGACAAGCGCCCGGGAAGAGCCATACAAGACTCAGGTTGAGTCAGCGCTTGAGAAGATTGCGGCAGGCAGCTCGGGCAGCGCCCTTCTTCAAGGCCTGAGCACTATTAGCGCTCGCAAGAATAGAAAAGTGACCATAGCAGAGATATGATACGCCCAGGGTTCCGTAGACACTCAAGACCCTCGTTGCGCGTAGCGCCGTTCAAACTCTACAGGGGACAGGTCGCCAGTTGAACCATGACGGCGTTGTGGGTTGTAGAACATC
>NZ_QEYV01000013.1:0-3273 GCF_003992815.1 Xanthomonas sp. DAR33341
AAGTTGAAGTAGTACGGCTGCCCATTGGTTGTCTGCAGGGTGGTGACGCAGTCGCCCCATGGATTGTTGTGCTGCTTGCCCTGGGCAAAATTGTGCAGCGGCGACAACCCGAGGAAGTTCAGCGAACTCAGGTTGGCGATGCGCGTACGGAAGCGCCAGTTACCTGGCAGCTGCGAATAAAACGACGAGGCGATCGCGAGATCTTCCTTGGCCAATACATTTCGCTCTTGCGAAAAAAAAAATGGCCCCGGTCAGTGCCGGGGCCATCCATCGAACGTTATCTGCCTTTACAGGCTGGGGCCTCTGCGTGTCTCGACGTTTTGCTGTGCTTGGTGCGCATTTTGCTGGACTTGGCGCTGGCTTTCCTCCGCCGCCTGATGGCTGCTCTGTTCCAACGGCTGGTTCTGCGCTTGATTGCGATCCACAAACACACGCTGCATCGCCGGGTCGGTCATCTCGCCCTGTACCGCGAAGAAGCCGTCGCCGCTCCTGTTCGGTACCACATTGTCGATACGCTGCAGACCACTCACCTTGGCCTCGAACACGATCTGCCCGGCCGCCTGCTCCAGCTCCTTGCGGTTGGAAAATCCACCGCGCTCGCCCAAGGCCTCCAGCTTGCCTACCGTACCGACGAACATGCCATTGTCGGGGTGGCGAGGATCGGAAAGCAACGGAGCAGATGTGGCATGTGAAGGGACACCCTGAGCACTGCTCTGCTCGGCGTGTTTGGTCGTCTGCTGCGACAATGCTTTCCCGAGTGCCGCCTGTGTTTGCTGCCCCACTACACCATCGACTTGCAGGCCATGTGCGCGCTGGAATTGCTCCACCGCGAACTTGGTATTGCCGCCGAAATCACCATCGGCCTGCAGCGCCTTGCCGTCGCGGCCGGTTGCGCCGAGCTGAGCGAGTTGGCCTTGCAACTGTTTCACGGATTCGCCGTGCTCGCCTTGTTCCAACTTGCCATCATGAGGTGATGGAGACCGTTGGGATCCAGACGATTTACCTTGCGCAGGTAGGCGACCTTCAGTTAAGCCAATTAAATCGTGTTTCTCCTCAAGCGCTCGATCACGTAGCGAATCCCATTGAGTAGGAGAACTTTTGAACAACGTTTCAGTATGAGAGTACTTGTAGTCTTGTAATGCCTCAACAATCTGCCTATCTGATAAATCAGACAATTGATAATTGTCGCCAAACTTTTCCTCAAGTCCTTTTCGAAACAACGATGGAGTCAAGGTGCGATACTGCACCGATGTGCTCCAGATAGCGTCCTGAACAGCAGCTCCACGATCACTTAGATCTAGCCCACCAGCTTTTAGAGCCGCGACCTGCTTGTCGTAGTGTGTACTCTTGATAAAATCATGCTGATCTTGGCCGAACGCAGCATCAATGCGCGCAAGCTGAGTCCACTTCGCGTCAAAAGCATCTGTCGTAGGAGACAGCCCTGCAAACTCGCCTGCATAACGTGATTGATCCAAGTACTCTCGTAGAGTGCCTGATTTAGAGGAAAGCTGATAAGCCCCGTAAGAAACGCCGCCGTGGTCTCCCTTACCCGTAGAGATTGTCTCTACACCGCGCCGACCACTTTCATGCCGCGCAGACGTCATACCCAAATGCCATCCATCCATAGTTGCCATCGTTAAACCCTCGCATTTGACCAGTTCATTATAAAACCGGATGATTAGCGCTTCTCCAGTTCTTCGGCGCGTTGCGCGGTTGTATTCAAATTACAAGAAGTGTCTTCCAATTCTTCCGCCTGCCCGCCACCGAGCGCACCATTCGATTTGCAAAGTGTGTCCCGCCACTTTATCCAATCGCGCTCCTCTTGCTTTAGCCGATCTTTCTTTTCTGCCGGCCATCTGTTCAAGAGGCGTTTATAAGCCGCATTCAGGCGAGCATCCTGATAAGCATATTCTTGACTATTGCACTCCATCAATGCCGGAACGACCGCGCCTGCATTTTTAACGCATTGAACGTATGAAGATCGCAGCTTTATATCTTTCGCTAGGTCACCACGCTGCCGTTGCTGGTCGCTGTTAAGTGCCTGCTCCAGGAGCTCATCTTGTTGGCGGGCAATACGCTCTTGCTTATCCGTGATGCTTTCAGCACCTTGAGCATGACTCACAGAATCTACATTCTGCTCCAAATTTCGAGAGTGCTTGGAAATGTCATCAGCCACTTCCGACATGGACTCTTGCTTGCAAGCTGCAAAAAATAAAAACACAGCTCCCGCGAAGACCAGATTTACCCTTCTGAAAAAAATAGGCATCAAAACCCCGCCAAGTTAGGTCAAGCTAGCACTTCAAAGAATGGATCAGGAAAATCAGTACACCTAACCATACAAGGACAACACCTTCACTTTAAAAAAGATAAAATAATTTTTTCCGAATAAATATGGCGCTCACACTAAAAACCAGCCATTTATTCTAAATAATAATCCATCTTACGCTTTTGGATTAAAATTTCCTAAAAAATGGCTTGGAACAATCCGTACCTCTGACGTAACACTTAGCACCAGATTCTTTTAAACATTCATCAAGAGCATCTTTTTTTGCTATCTCTTCAGTTGCTGCACTGATAATTTTCCCACCAGTCCGGCCCTTTGCAGCCTGCACAACAGCGACACACTGATTCTTGTACGTGAAATTCACCTTGCAATCAGAATTTCCAAAGTCTGAGCATACCTTTAAGGCTTCCACTCTGGCTTCATTCTCGGAAAGCTTGCCAGTGCTACTTCCGATGTCTCCATTATCCGAGCTAGCAATGGCTCCCCATGTTTTGAGCCACTCACCGGTGGGCCTAGGAGGCGGTTGAGGGATATCACCTCTCGATGTACCAGAATCTGGCCCACACTGAGGGCTTCCAGGAGCCACACCGCTTGGGCAAGCAGTCTGTCCCCAGGCAGCTGAGGAACTAAACAGAAAAATTAGTAAAATAAATAATTTCATAAAACCCCCGATTCTAGTCCTTATGAGCTACCTGAAACTTTATGGACTAACTGATCAGGAAGTTGAATTAGCTTTACCAAATCTTCCGCTAGGAGCAGTGTCGGTATCGTTATTTGCATATTGAGATTGCCTAGATCCCTGTCCAGACGGATTGAATTGATCCCTCCCTTTATTAGTGTCAGGAGCCGGCGCCCCCGGCTCATAAGGCCGCCCGGCAGCCGGAGCTGACTGACCGCCTCGATCCAGCTGCCCCAGCGCCGAATACGCCGTGAACTGGCCCAGCGTGCCCTGGAAGAAGGCAGCGGCCATCGGCGGTGCGGTGATGATC
>NZ_QEYV01000055.1:0-2734 GCF_003992815.1 Xanthomonas sp. DAR33341
GCCGCCCACTGGTGGATGATCGACTACAACGAAGCAAGATCCCATGATTCGCTCGGCGGAATGACCCCGGTCGAGTACCGCAACAAGTACGCCGAAAGCTCTACTTTTGAACTGCCTGCTTGACGGGGGAGCTTACGCTTCAACCGCCGGCTATGCGACGAATGCCTCAACGAACATTGGTTCCCAACGCTGCTGCATGCGCGCACCGAGATCGAACGCTGGCGCCGCGAATACAACGAGGACCGACCCAACAAAGCAATTGGCGGCATGACGCCGTCCGCTTATGCCCAACATCTGGCAAACACCGATATCATCAATCCCGGAATCTAAACCCGACTGCTACTTAGGATGGGGGGGGGGGCGTCGCGGCCGACAGCGGCTACACCGGGCTGGACAAGCGCGAAGAGTTGAGGAACAAGCGCAAGCTACGCTACCTGATCGCCGAGAAACCCTCGAAGCCAAAGCAGATCAAGAACAAGCACGAATAGAAGTTGGCCAAGCGATGGGAGCACAGCAAGGCCAGCCTGCGCGCGAAGGTGGAACACCCGTTCCAGGTGATCAAGCGTCAGTTCGGTTACGTCAAGGTGCGCTATGGCGGCTTGGCGAAGAATGCCGCGCAAGTGCTGACGCTGTTTGCGCTGTCGAACCTGTGGCTGAAGCGAAAGCAGTTGATGCCTGCCGCAGGGAAGGTGTGCCGGTAATCGGGGCAATACCTAGAGAATGCGCCGGAAACCGCGAAAAAATCGAGGGTCTGAGTGCCGTCAGCGCGACCGATGCGGCTTATCTCGTCGTCCGGCTGCGTTGATCAGGTTTTCCTTAAGCACCGTTAGAAACAGTCGCCAAAATTGGCGACTGTTAAGTACTACCTAGCTACGCGCATGATGCATCGCGGTAGTCTTCCTTTCTCACCAGACGATACCGGCACCCACCGCGACACCCGCATCGCCGCCGGTGTTGGCGCTCGCATTAAGCTTGAACAGGTAACGACCGCTGTCACTGATCGTGGAAACACCGATTGCCATTGCCTGCTCACCACGGAACGAACTCAGCGAGACGCCTGCAGCACGTTGATTGGGCTGATAGGCCTGCGGCAGAGTCGCCATCGCCATCGCTGCCGCAACGCCACCGCTGGCACGCCGATCCACCTGTCCAACCCGCGCATCGGTGTAGTTGCTCGACCAGTCCGCCACTCCGCTCAACCCGTCCTCTAGCTGTCCAAGATTGACCGCATCGGTCCGCGCAGTCCCTGCGGCCACGTTGGTGATCTGACGTTGATTGGTCGTCGAACCGACCGATACCGAGTTCTCGCGATTCGCTACCGAGCCCTGCCCGATCGCAACGCTGTTGGTCACCTCGGCCTTGCTGCCAGAACCGATCGCCACACTACCGGCACCGGCCGCCTGCGCATTGCTGCCCACTGCTGTGGCATTTAAACCGCTGGCCTGGCTGTTGGTTCCCATTGCGGTGGTGCTGGTGTTGCTGGCTGCCGCATTGGTGCCAACCGATACCGAGGTGCCGTTGTTGCCGATCACCACCCCACCAGGCTGGACCACCGTCGACGTGGATGAGGCATTGGCGGCGCCATCGGTACCGTTGGTGCCACCGGGGCCAGCACTGGCTTGGAGCAACGTGACCGAACTCTGCAGCAAGGTGATGTTGCTGCTGTTTTGCTGCACCTGCTGGTTGGTGGAATACAGCTGCGAGCCGTTGACTGCATCTGTGCTGCTTACACTCAGGCGACCTGCGGCGACATTCTGGATCTGTCGCTCTGCTCCAATTGCGCCCACACTGAACGCGCCGATCGGAGCAACTCCGGCAAAGTTATAGGTGGTGCCACCTAACTGCACCGAGTTCACCGCGCTGACCGCCGAGCTGCTTGCGCCAGAGCCGACCGCCACGTCCATGGTCTGCCCCGCAACCGCTCCAGCGCCGATCGCAACGCTCTCAGCTCCAATGGCAACGCTATCAGCGCCCTCCGAGTTGACGTGCATGTATTTGATACCGTCGCCACCTTGGATGCCTTCGATCGTCTCGCCCAACCTGCCGACTTCGACATTCGTTGCATACAGCTGCGAACCGTTGACTGCGTCGGTGCTGGAAGCCGAGATCCGCCCGGCCGCCACGTTGGTAATGGTGCGCTCGTTACCCACGGCCCCGACGCTGACGGTACTGACAGGCGCTGCTCCTGCATAGCTGTAAGTGCGACCATTCAGTACGCCGTTCGAAGTGGCAACTGTGCTTTCGGTAACACTGCCGTCACCAAGAGCGACATCGCCAGTGAAATTGGCAGTTGCCTTGCTGCCGATCGCAACCGTGCTTTTGGACGCAGCATTGGAAGAGCTACCGATCGCCACCGCATCGGCACCATTGGCCTGCGCAAGCGAGCCCTGAGCCACGCTATTGCCGCCTGCCGCAGAAGCGAATGCGCCTTGTGCAACCGCAGCTAAACCACTTGCAGCGGCACCGTTGCCCTGTGCTACGGAATTCCCACCCGCCGCGCTGGAGCCAGACCCCAATGCCAGCGAGTTGATGCCCAATGCCTTGCTCGAGGTCCCTAATGCCACCGCACCGTCGCCAGAGGCCAGCGCCTCGGCACCAATTGCGGTACTGTCAGCGCCGGTCGCCTGGCTGTCGTCGCCCGTCGAGTTGGTATTGACGTACTTCACGCCCTTGCCATCCTGCAGATTCTGGATCGTCGTATTGATCGTGGTGATCTGGTCACCCACTTCCTTGA
>NZ_QEYV01000057.1:0-2565 GCF_003992815.1 Xanthomonas sp. DAR33341
GGATTGCTGACCACGATCACGCAGTATCTGCCTGGCGCACAAACCCTGGTCACCAACCCGCGAGGTGCTCAGACGCGTACGGGTTACCAGGTGTTCGATCAACCGGTCTATGACGCACCTGTCTGGGTGCAGCTACCAGAGTCCAGCAGGACCAACATTACTCGTGACGTTTTCGGCAAGGCGATCAAGATCGAGCGGGGTGCTCAATGATATCGTGCATGGAAGCAGTGAATTCTGATCGTAGGGACACTCAAAGAATCGCCAATCGAAAGTCGCTCTTCTTCTCCCTCATTTCACTAGTGCTTGGTTTTCTCCTGCTGTCGGGATTTTTGGGTAGGGCCGAGGCTGCAAGGCAGTGCCCGGATGGATCGCCTGCAGGCCGGGGAAATGTATGTCCAGATGTTCCTGACAACGCTGCAGAATGGATCGGGTATAGCACGCCCGGTCAAATGGTCGTCGGGCAGACCTATGCAGTAAGCGCAACCTATAAGAACGTTGGCAATCAGGTGTGGGGTTCAAACCTCGGCTATAAACTGGGATACGCAGGAACTCCTAGTGTTGCGAGTCCCTGGGGGCTAGACCGAGTCCAGCTGCCTAGTGCTGTCTCGATCGACAGCAAAGTGACGTTTAACTTTAGCGTTACCGCTCCAACAACGCCCGGTCAGTATCAGTTCGTATGGCGGATGCTTCAGGACGGAAAAGCGTCGTTCGGTGGGTTCGGCTCCCAGACCGTGCAGGTCATTCCGTCGCTCATCAAAGGAAACATCGACAGCGTCACCTACGGTGCAATCTCTGGTTGGGCCTGTTCGACGTATTTGAACCGCTCGGTCGATGTGCACATGTATCTGGGGGGCTCCGCTGGCTCGGGAACCTTCGCGGGGGCCACTGCAGCCACATTGCCAAGTGATGCCGGTATCGCTAGCGCTTGTAGTGCTTCGGGCAGCAACTACCGATTCTCGTTCCCCATCGATGAGAACTTCATCATCCAGAACGGCGGTAAGGCCATTTATATCCATGGCCTGTCTCCGGTAGGTGCCTCAAACGACACCATTTCCGGGTCGGGCGCAGTGGCTGTGCCTGCATCGGTGATCAAAGGTCGGATCGAGGGTATCCAGGACAACAAGGCGATTGTCGGTTGGGCGTGTTCTGCAGGACTACGCCGATCGATTGACGTCCATATGTATGCTGGCGGGCCCGCCGGCAGCGGCACGATTGCGGCCATCGCTAGTGCGAACCTTGCCAGCGAACCGGGCGTTGCCAGCGCTTGCTCATCGTCAGGAAGCAACTACCGCTTCTCAATTCCAGTGACCGAAGACCTGATTCGAAGCCAAGGCGGCAAGCCGTTCTATATCCATGGCATTTCTCCGGTCGGTCGGGACAACTCCCTCATTGATGGGTCGGGCGCACTCTCGATTCCTGCCATGCAGCGTAATGCTGCTTTCGTATCTCAGAACATGCCTGCGCAGCTCCCAACCGGACGTTCTGTCACCGGGTCAGTGCGGTTCACGAACACGGGAAATGTCACCTGGCGCCAGGGGCAGGGCTATCGGGCTGTGTTGGTTGGCGATACGCGAGGATGGTCGCCAGGCGAAGTGGGCCTGCCATCCGATGTTCCGCCTGGCGGCAGTGTGGACTTCAACTTCAGCCTCCGCGCTCCCCTTGGTGCGGGCGGCTACAACCTGCGTTGGCGAATGCGCGATGGTGCCGGTGATTTCGGGAATGAATCCAGCAACCAGGTCGTGCAGGTGGTGGCGCCGCCACCGGTGGAGCATGGCGTTGGCCTGGCGGCCCGTAGCTACGTCTACGATGCGAACCAGCAGCTGTGCAAAGTGATTGAGCCCGAGAGCGGGTCGACCGTCATGGCCTATGACGCGGCTGGCAATCTGGCTTGGTCGGCCAGTGGCCTTGATCTTCCCAGCACGACCAGCTGCGACCTGGAAGCCGCTGCTGCCAGTGGCCGCCAGGTGGTGCGCACCTACGACACTCGCAATCGCCTCAAGACCCTGCGGTTCCCTGACAAGAATGGCAATCAGGATTGGTCCTACACCCCGGACGGACTGCCTGCACAGGTCACGACCTGGAACGATGCCGGTAGCTCATCTGGCGTCAATGCTTACAACTACAACAAACGTCGGATGCTGACATCCGAATCGTCTGGTCAAACCGGCTGGTATACCTGGTCCATCGGCTACGGCTATGACGCGAACGGAGCACTTGCAAGTCAGGCCTATCCCACTGGGCTGTCAATCAACTATGCGCCCAATGCTCTTGGTCAGCCGACCGATGTGCGCGATCAATTTGGGAACGTCTACGCCTCCGGTATTGGCTACTACCCCAATGGAGCCGCGCGGCAGTTCACCTATGGCAATGGTGTGAGCCACTCGCTCGTGCTCAACGGGCGCCAGATGCCCCAGCAGGTGCGGGACAACAACGTCGCTTCGTTCGAGTATCAATACGACGCCAATGGAAACGTCGGCGCCATCATCGATCAGCAGCGGGGGACGGGCTACAACCGCTACATGGGGTATGACGGACTGGATCGCCTGATGGAGGCCGGCTCGGAGC
>NZ_QEYV01000014.1:0-2028 GCF_003992815.1 Xanthomonas sp. DAR33341
TTCCCGCTGCTGGAAGACGTCAACATCGGTTGGCTGCAGCAGTACCGCACCAACGCCGCGCAGCGCGTGCTGGCCAGCGGCAAGACGGCGGGCAAGATGGTCATCGGCGCCGGTGATGGCGCGGACTATCGCAACCTCGACGCGCTGGTGTTCGATGTGGTGAGCAACTTGCTGGATCCGTGGCACCGCAAGGATCCGAGCCTGGTGGTGGTGCTGGGCCGCGACCTGATGCACGACAAGTATTTCCCGATGGTCAACAAGGACCAGGCGGCCAGCGAGAAGATCGCCACCGACCTGATCTTGAGCCAGCGCCGCGTCGGCGGCCTGCAGGTGGCCGAGGTGCCGTACCTGCCGGACGGCGCGTTGATGGTCACTTCGCTGGCGAACCTGTCGATCTACTACCAGACCGGCGGCCGTCGCCGTTACATCCAGGAAGTGCCCGCACGCGATCGCATCGAGAACTACGAGTCCTCCAACGATGCGTACGTGGTCGAAGACTACGGCCTGGGCTGCGTGGTCGAGCACATTGAGATTGAGGCCTAAGCCATGGCCGACAGTCCCGCCAAGCGTCACCACAGCCGCGTGCTCGCCGAGCTGGAAGCGGCCCAGCGCGCACCGCACCAGCTGATGGCCGGTGCGACGGCCTACGAGCAGCACATGGCGCAGCTGCAGAGCGATCGCCTGCGGCTGAAGCAGATCCAATCCACCCAGGGCAAGGCAGCGCTCAAGGTGCAGCTACTGCCGACCTACGTGCCGTACTTGGCTGGCGTGTTGGCCGGCGGCCAGGGCGCGCAGGATGAGATCGTCATGACGTGCATGGTCTGGCGCATTGATGCCGGCGACTATGCCGGCGCGCTGGAGCTGGGTGCCTATGTGCTCAAGCACAACCTGCAGATGCCCGACCGCTTTTCGCGCACGGTGGGCTGCGTGCTGGCCGAGGAAGTGGCCGAGGCGGCATTGTCGGCGCAGAAGACCGGCCAACCGTTCGATGCGGCCGTGCTGGCCGACACCGCCACGCTGACCGCCGAGCAGGACATGCCCGACGAGGTGCGCGCCAAGCTGCACCTTGCACTGGCCCGTGCGTCCCTGGCGGGCATCACCGACGAGATGCCCGCCGACCAGGCGCAGCCGATCGCCGCTGCCGCTGTGGCCGACCTGCAGCGCGCCATCGCACTGCACGGCAGCTGCGGCGGCAAGAAGGATCTGGAGCGCGCCGAGCGTCTCTTGAAGAAGTTCAGCGCTGAGCCTGCAGGCGCCAGCGCATAACCGAGCGTCCCCGCAACCCTCGCCGGCTCGGGGCCGATCCACAGCAACTCTTCGCTGCGGTGACGCCCCGACCACCGGCGATTTCTTCCGAGCCATCCATGAGCGGATTCACTGCCACCGGCACCACGAGCGCCACGCCTGATGCGATCGCCAATGCACCGTTTTGGCCGGCGATCGCACCGGCCACTGTGCGGGCGAGCATGCGTCTGGATGGCACTGTCACCGATGCCCGTCTGCGCCACGCCATTGTTGCCGCCATGCTGGCGGTCAACGATGAGCTGGATGCTTGGGCGCAGACGCAGCAGGCCGCCGGCTGGGCCGCGTTGGCCGATGTACCCAGCACCACCGTCGACGGCGTCTCGCGCCGCGTGCAGCTGTACCTGCGCGCCGTCGCGTGTGCCACGGCGGTCGAGGTGGCAGAGCGTTATCGCAGCTTCGACGCGACCGACAGCGCCAACCAGCGCGCTGATGACCTGTCACCGAGCATCACCGAGCTACGCCGCGACCAGCGCTGGGCCGTGCGCGACCTGCAGAACCTGCCGCGCAGCACGGTGGAGCTCATCTGATGCGCGTGCACGCCATGCAAGGCGACACCGTCGACCTGCTGTGCTGGCGCCACCTGGGCAGCACGGCCGGCTTGGTCGAGCGCACCTACCTCCTCAATCCCGGCCTGGCCGAACTGGGCGCCGTGCTGCCGCATGGCACGCCAGTGGAGTTGCCCGAGGTAACCACCACCACAGCGGCGATGACGCCGCTTGTGCA
>NZ_QEYV01000008.1:0-1159 GCF_003992815.1 Xanthomonas sp. DAR33341
ATCCGATATCGGCCAGACCGATGTCTCCAAGACGCAGGACTGGGATGCCGCTGCATTGATGTGGTATTCCGGCGGCTATCTGGCCAACGACCGTCGCCATCAGATCAAACTATACGGCTCGTATCAGATCGCACCGGAGTGGTTGATTGCCGGCAACATCCGCATCCTGTCGGGCACGCCGAAGTCATGCCTTGGCTATGTCAGCATCAACGGCATCAGCGAAGATTCCGACGCTGGCGATCCAATCGGTTACGGCTCGGCCCACCACATCTGCAATGGTCAGCCCTCGCGTCCGGGCGATGCCGGCCGCTTGCCGTGGACCAAGATCGTCGACCTGGGCCTGACCTATCGCCCCGCGTTCGCCGACAACAAGCTCGCCATGACGCTGCAGGCCTTCAATATCTTCAACGAGCGCAAGCCGCTGCAGGTCGATTCCACCTGGGAGGATGGCGCCTTCACCCTCTCCAACACCTATGGCATGGGCGCGTTCTTCACCCAGCCCCGCTACGCCATGTTCTCGGTGTCGTACGACTACTGACGTCTCTCCCGTCACTGTCGTTTCCCCAGCCCCGGAAGGGGCTGGGCTTTTCTTGATCGCCACTGCTCGCGTCGGTTTTGCGTGCGGGCAATGGATCGTTTTCAGCACGCGTCGTTGCAGCCAATCGACGGCGGTGGGAGCTGACCACGCACCGCAGCTACTGGTCAATGAGGTACGCGGGGCGCAAGCACGCCCACAGCCGCTCGCACCTTCCTGACGCATCGAGCGACACGGCGGCACCTCCCACGCTTCACGCAAGCGGGCATGGCGCCGATTGCCCACGCACCATTCCACCCACGATCGACCGGGCTGCTTGCAGCCGACGCTACGCGTCGCTTGTGCAGCCGTGCGCGCTGCGGTAAACCTACGCTACCGGATGGTGTAGTGCGTCCGGGCCGCGCTGGTCCTTTCCGCAGTTCCGTTTTGGAGGTGGATGATGGTTCGCACGCAATCGCAGGTTTCTTCCCGTCCCCTTGGCATCGACACATCGCGCGTCCTGGCGATGAGCACGGCCGTGGCGCTGCATCTGCTGGCCGGTGGCTTGTTGTTGATCCCGTTGTCGCACCACCAGGTCATGCAACCGCCCACGCCGAAGGAGCGCTGGCTGATGCCGATCACCGT
>NZ_QEYV01000024.1:0-1107 GCF_003992815.1 Xanthomonas sp. DAR33341
AGCTACAACAACGTCGGTGCCGCATTGACCGCGTTGGACAGTAAGGTCACCGAGCTGGATGCACGTGGCGGCACCGCAACGGCTACTGCTGCACGCACGGTTTCGCTGCGCACCGCAGCGGTTCCGGCGGTGGCTGCATCAGCGACGGCAGCGAGCAGCGATGTCACTGACAGCAGCGCAAGCGTGCAGGGCACGCCGACCGCTGCGGTCGTTGGCACGGCCACGCCGGCAGCGACCTCGACGGCGGTTGGCAACGCCGCTGTGGCCAACCACATCACCGGCACCGCGATTGGCGGCAGCGCGTATGCGCACGGCCCCAACGACACCGCGATTGGCAGCAATGCGCGCGTCAATGCCGATGGCAGCACCGCAGTGGGTGCCAACACGCAGATTGCGGCGGTGGCGACCAATGCAGTGGCGATGGGCGAAGGCGCGCAGGTGAGTGCGGCCTCGGGCACGGCGATCGGGCAGGGTGCCCGCGCCAGTGCGCAGGGTGCGGTGGCACTCGGCCAGGGCTCGGTTGCCGACCGCGCCAACACGGTCTCGGTGGGCAGCGTGGGCGGTGAGCGTCAGGTGGCCAATGTGGCCGCCGGTACGCGCGCCACCGATGCGGTCAACAAGGGCCAGTTGGACAGCGGCGTCGCCGCAGCCAACAGCTACACCGACAGCCGTTACAGCGCGATGGCCGACAGCTTCGAAACCTACCAGGGCGATATCGAAGACCGTCTGCGCCGGCAGAACCGTCGCCTCGATCGCCAGGGTGCGATGGGCTCGGCGATGTTGAACATGTCCGCCAGCGTGGCCGGTATTGCCTCGCAGAACCGCATCGGTGCCGGTGTCGGTTTCCAGAACGGAGAGTCGGCGTTGTCGGTGGGTTACCAGCGGGCAATCAGCCCGCGCGCCACGGTGACCATCGGTGGCGCATTGAGCGGCGACGACAGCTCGATCGGCGTAGGTGCCGGTTTCGGTTGGTAACGCACGGTTGAAAACAGCGACGGCGCCGCTGCGCGCCGTCGCGACAGAGCAAGGCCTGAGGGGGCGGGCGAGGACCGTGGCTTGGCCGGCCAACGGATTCGCATGGAGTGATGGCCGTACTGACGCCTGATC
>NZ_QEYV01000023.1:0-280508 GCF_003992815.1 Xanthomonas sp. DAR33341
CGATGGACACCCGCAGACAGGCCAAGTTCCTGTACTGGATGGGATGGCGCGTGACCGAAATTGCGCAGGCCATCGGCGAGAACGAGAAGACTGTACACAGCTGGAAGGCGCGTGACGAGTGGGATCGCGCAGACAATGTTGAGCGCATCGGTGGCGCGCTCGAAGCGCGCCTGGTCGTGCTGATCATGAAGCCGGAAAAGTCCGGCGGCGACTTCAAAGAAATTGATTTGCTGCATCGGCAGCTAGAGCGCCAGGCGCGCATCCAGCGCTATCAGGGCGGCGGTAACGAGGCCGACTTGAATCCGGCCGTCGCCAATCGCAATGCCGCGCCGAAGAAGAAGCCCAAGCGCAACGACTTCACCGAGGAACAGATCGAGCAGCTGACCACAGCGTTCGTCGACGGCTGCTTCGACTATCAGCGCGATTGGTACCGGGCTGGTAGCGAGCGCACGCGCATCATCCTCAAGTCGCGTCAGATCGGTGCGACGTACTACTTCGCCCGTGAGGCGCTGATCGACGCGCTCACCACCGGGCGCAATCAGATCTTCCTCAGTGCGTCCAAGTCGCAGGCGCACCTGTTCCGCGGCTACATGCAGCAGTTCGTGCGCGAGACCATCGACGAGACGCTCTCCGGCGGCGACAGCATTGTGTTCCCCAATGGCGCCGAGCTGTTCTTCCTGGGCACCAATGCGCGCACCGCGCAGGGCTACCACGGCAATTTCTACTTCGACGAATTCTTCTGGACCTACGGGTTCAACGAGTTGAATAAGGTCGCCAGCGGTATGGCGATGCACATGAAGTGGCGCAAGACCTACTTCAGCACGCCATCGAGCATGGCCCACGAGGCCTACACGTTCTGGACCGGCGAGCGCCGCAACAAGGGCAAGCCGGCTGCGCAGCGGATCCAGATCGATGTCTCGCATGACGCGCTGGCCGGCGGGCGCCGCTGCCAGGACCGCGCGTGGCGGCAGATCGTCAACATCCTCGATGCCCAGCGCCGTGGTTGCGACCTGTTCGACATCGATGAGCTGCGCGAGGAATACAGCCCGGACGCCTTCGCCAACCTGTTGATGTGCGAGTTCGTCGACGACGGCGCCAGCATCTTCCCGCTGGCGATGCTGCAGCCGTGCATGGTCGACAGCTGGGTCGCATGGGGCCAGGACTACAAACCGTTCGCCGCGCGCCCCTACGGCGATCGCGCGGTGTGGATCGGCTACGACCCGGCCGAGACCGGTGATACCGCAGGCCTGGTCGTGGTGGCGCCACCGCAGCTCCCCGGCGGCAAGTTCCGCTTGCTGGAGCGGATCCAGTTCAGGGGCATGGACTTTGCCAAGCAGGCTGCCGAGATCGAGCGCATCACGCGCCGGTACTGGGTGACCTACATCGGCATCGACACCACCGGCATGGGGAGCGGTGTGGCGCAGCTGGTGAAGCAGTTCTTCCCGAATCTGGTCACCTTCAGCTATTCGCCCGAGGTCAAGACGCGCCTGGTGCTCAAGGCGTTCGATGTGATCCACAACGGGCGGCTGGAGTTCGACGCCGGCTGGACCGACGTGGCGCAGTCGTTGATGGCCATTCGCAAGACGATGACGGCCAGCGGCCGCCAGTCCACCTTCACCGCTGGCCGCTCGGAAGAAACCGGCCACGCGGACCTGGCGTGGGCACTGTTCCACGCGCTGCAGAACGAACCGCTGGAAGGGCGCACTGCGCGCAATTCCGGCTTCATGGAGATCTCTTGATGTTGACCGACCAGCTGCCCGCGACCGCGCCTGCAGCGCCAGCCGTGCCCGCACGCACCGAGGCGTTCACCTTTGGTGACCCGACGCCGGTGCTCGATGGGCGCGGCGTGCTGGACTATCTGGAGTGCTGGCAGAACGGGCGCTGGTATGAGCCGCCGGTGGCGCTGGATGGCCTATCCAAGACCACGCGCAGCAATCCGTTCCTGCAGTCCGGGCTGATCTTCAAGCGCAACATGCTGGCGCGGACCTTCAAGCCGCATCGGCTACTGACTCGCGAGGCCTTCGAGCAGCTGTCGCTGGACTGGATCACCCTGGGCAATGGCTACCTTGAGCGCCGTCGCAACCGCATGGGCGGTGCGCTGTCGCTGTCTGCGCCGTTGTCCAAGTATATGCGGCGCGGTATCACCGAGGGCGAGTACTTCCAGGTGCGCACGTGGCATGACGAGCACGTGTTCGAGCCGGGCAGCGTGTTCCAGCTGCGCGAAGCCGATGTCGATCAAGAACTCTACGGCCTGCCCGAGTGGATGCCGGCGATGCAGTCCGCGCTGCTCAACGAATCGGCCACGCTGTTTCGCCGCAAGTACTACAACAACGGCTCGCATGCCGGTTTCATCCTGTACCTAACCGACCCGCAGCAGAGCCAGGAAGACGTGGATGCGCTGCGCAACGCCATGAAGGGCGCCAAGGGGCCGGGCAACTTCCGCAACCTGTTCATGTACTCGCCAGGCGGCAACAAGGATGGGCTGAAGCTGATCCCGGTCAGCGAAGTGGCGGCCAAGGATGAGTTCAGCGGAATCAAGGGCATCACCCGCGACGACATGCTGGCCGCGCTGCGGATCCCGCCGCAGCTCATGGGCATCGTGCCGCAGAACGCTGGTGGCTTCGGGTCGATCCGTGAGGCCGCTGCAGTGTGGGCCGCTAACGAGCTGGAGCCGCTGCAGGCGCGCATGTTGAAGATCAACGACTGGGTGGGCGATGAGGTGATCGCCTTCACCCCGTACGCGCCGCCAGCGACGGCGTAATCCTTTCCCACCGCAAGACCACGCAATGCTCAAGAACCTCCGTTGTGGCGAATGCGCCCGCCTGCTGTGCAAGGCCGGCGCCTTCGACGAAATCCAGATCAAGTGCCCGCGCTGTGGCACGCTCAATCACCTGAAGGCCGAGAGCCTCACCTCCGATCGCCGCGAGCGAATCCAAGAAGGCTCTCACCATGAAAAACCAGCTCCTGCAGGGCGACGCCCTGACCATCCTGCCCACGCTCGAAGCGAATTCGTTCGACGCACTGATCACTGATCCGCCTTACGCGAGTGGCGGCCTGACCGCCGCTGCCCGTGCTCGGCCGCCGTCGACCAAGTACTGCCGAGATGGTGGGCACGCTGACTTCGTTGGTGACGAGCGCGACCAACGCTCGCACCTGAAGTGGATGCACCTGTGGCTATCTGAGTGCGCACGTGTGCTTAAAGACGGCGCTCCGGTGCTGCTGTTCACCGACTGGCGGCAGCTGCCGCTGACCACCGATGCGCTGCAGATCGCCGGCTTCACTTGGCGCGGCATCACCGTCTGGGATAAGACCGAAGGCGTGCGCCCACAACTGGGCCGCTTCCGCAACCAGGCGGAGTACATCGTCTGGGGCAGCAAGGGCAACATGCCGCTGGACCGCCGCGCGCCGGTGTTGCCTGGTGTCATCCGTGAGCCGGTGCGCAAGGCTGACAAGCATCACCTGACCGGCAAGCCCACCGAGTTGATGCGGCGGCTGGTGCGGATATGCGAGTCAGGCGGGTGTGTGCTCGATCCGTTTGCAGGGAGCGGAACAACCTTGGTTGCGGCAGAACTTGAGGGTTATCGCTGGACCGGGGTGGAAAAAACCGAGCACTATGCAACAGTTGCCGGTAGCCGAATCTGCGAAATTTAAAATCGACTTGGCCGTCTTCTTGGACGGCTAAGCTTTACTTGGAGACCAGGTGGCTGCCTGCGTTCTAAGCGCTCAGTGGTGCATGGGGGGCAATAATGCTTAGCCATTATTTCTAAACCTGCCTCACTGCTCGTTTATTAGGCATAGCCTGCAAAGTAATTGGCGTTAACTATCAGCGTCGGCGGCACATACTGATAGAAGCCGGAGCTGTGGGTGCGAATCCATATTGTGCATAAAGTAGGTGGCTAGAGCCTCTAGCGAGTAGGCTGACTTCTGCGTTTGGCAACAGATTGTGCTCCATCCAGTGGTTGAGCCGCCGCATAACCTCTTTGCCAATGCCTTGCCGCTGCATTCTTGGATGTACAGCCATGTCGCATAGCTGAAGGTGACAGCCACCATCGCCAATGATCCGCCCCATGGCGACAAGTTCGCCGCACTGATAGCCGGACACACCAAAGACTGTATTTGGTAGAGATGCCTCGGCCGTCTCTTTTGCTTTTGGACTCATCCCCGCAAGCAGCCTCAATTGGCAATAGTCATCGACCATGGGAGGGGCGTTGTTATAACGCACCAGGATTGAGTTACTCATGGGATACCTCAATTTGCGCTCTTTGACAGCGGAAAATTATGCGGCGCCAACTGGACGTCCGGGAACTATGAAAACTCGATTGATTCGCGAATAAAATCTCTGCTTCGCTTTTAGCGCTTTGGATTTTTATGGCTGTACACGGATTCTCGGGTCGCGCGATGACATGGGCGAAAACATGCGTTGAATTAGGTAATAAAAGTTGGTCAAATTGTATTTATTGTTTATCACGAATTAATTTCTGGGCTGTGCATAAATTAGAAAAAATTCAAGTAGGGGAATAGATGTTTTTGTACACAAGTCGAATATCAAGCACGTGCGGCTCGCATCGTGAGCGCTCAGCGCTGGGGTGCGCATAAACAGAATTCACATACGGCGCTAGTGCGCAGTCGAAACGTGGGAACGGCCAAGGTGTTGCAATGCCAGGCGGCGGTAGCTGCCGCTGACCACCGATGCGCTGCAGAGGGCTGGCTCTACCTGGTGCGGCATCACTGTCTGGGACAAGACCGAAGGCACGCAGCCCCAGCTGCGCCGCTTCCGCAACCAGGCCGAATATATTGTGTAGGACAGCAAGGGCAACATGCCGCTGGACCGCGTTGATGCGGCAGCTGGTGCGGATCTGTGAGTCAGGCGGACGCGTGCTAGACCCGTTTGCCGGAAGTGGAACGACTCTGGTGGCGGCGCAGGCGGAGGGCTACAGTTTTACAGGTGTGGAGATGACTTCACATTACTCTGATGTTGCAAGGGTGCGGCTCAATAACTGATAGGCCTACGTTCGCTCTTCAACCACATAGCAAAGCGCCGCACGGAGGCGGCGCTTTGCTTAGTCAAGAACTCATCCGAGTACCAGAAGGGATGCTGATGATAGAGGCCAGCAGCCTGAGCGCCGACCCGTTCGCCTTCATCCGGAGTGCGCCGCAGCGGTACGCCTCACCCGTCGGTCGGCGCCAATTCCCACCCAGCGTTCTCACCGCCGGGGGAAAGAGGATTGTCGTCGCCGGCAGCGGTTGGCAGGTCGGCCGGAGCGAGGGAGTAGCTATACAGCTCGTGCAGCACCTGTTGCATCGGCGTGTAGTAGACGATAGATCTACCGTTAGGCTCGCCGGAGGAGACGATCCCGATCAGATGCCGGTCATAGGTAACGACTGGGCCGCCGGAGTCGCCGTTGTCGATGCTATTGAGCTCGGACGCGTGGGCGGAACTGATGTGCTCATAACTTGGCCTCCAAATTCCTGGCGTGAGAGAGAAGCCTTGCCATACGCATCGGACGCCCGTGCGCCAACCGCTTGTGCAGAACTGCCCGTCAGGCGCGTTCGACCATCCGTTAACAGGAAGTCGTGCTTCCCGCCCGGCGCGGGGCATGAAAACTTGATTGTTCGCCCGGGGGATGTAGGACTGGATCGGATTGCAGAACGCCGCGCTGCCGTGGGAGGCGCAGTACAGCGACGATGGACCCGGCTGGGGCGAAACTCGCACTAGCTCAATGTCCGAGGTTGCCGACTGCCACACGACGTTGCCGATAGCCGCGGTACCCACGTGGATGGTCGCGTACAGTGGCGCGCAATGCTTGGCCAGCACGATCCATCGTGTGGCACGTTGATACGGCGTCAGTCTGTGGAAGATGCTCGTGGGCACCAACACCGCTCCTACGGTGCATGATCCAAAGGGCACGCTGACCTTCGAGCCGGAGATGACAGGGAGGACAGCGCGATCGGGATTTCGAGGTGCCACGACGCCCGGGGTTTGCGCCGTGGCGACCGAGGATGCGAGGGTGGTGACAATGGCGAATGCGAGGGCTGCCACATGCTTTTGCAGTGGTCGGATTTTCATCAGGGATCGAGTTCTCTCGGGGTTGTTGGGATCGGGGGAAGTGGTGATTCGCGAGGCCCATTCGCGCATTGATAGACTAGGTGGTGTCCCTACGGTGAACAGGAGCGAATGGTGAGCCGTATAGCCATCTCTTGTTGCCACCGACGCACAAGACGATGGAGTCCCCTACGTTCAATTTCGTTGGTGTTGTTGCGAGGTTGCCATCATCGGCGGCTTGGCTGGCGCCGCACTGCTTGCTTGCGAACTGTGGCATCGTGGAACGAAGGGGCGAGTAGTGCGAAGTCGGCTTCGACAGTACTTCCGCGAGTAACGCACCGTCACAGCCTGGGATAGACACAGCGCTGGTCGACTTGGCGCGACGCTGTGGCATGCAGGCAGCGCCTTTCTACATTGCCCGCGCCCAGGAAATCGTCGACCTGCAGAACCTCCGCCCCTGGGTGGCTGCGACCTTTGTGAGGCTTCCGAAGCGAATTCGGGCGCACCGATCCGGCTTACGCCGGCGGCGGCCTCAATGCCACCGCGAGCGCAGAGCCGCCGTCACAGAAGTATGTTCAAGGCGGCGCCCAACTGGATGTCCACTTCGGAGGCGATAAACGCGATCAGGGATCACACCTGAAGTGAATTCACCCGTTGTCATCCGAGTGCGCGCGCATGCTCAATGACGGCGCGCCGGTGTCGCTATTCACCAACTGCCGGCAGCTGCCGCTGACCACCGATGCGTTGCAGATCGCCGGCTCACGTGGCGCGACATCACCGTCTGGGATAAGACTGAAGGCGTGCGTCCACAGTCGGGGCAATTCCGGAACCAGACCGGATACATCGCGTAGGGCAGTAAGGGCAATATGCCGTTGGATCACCGTGCGCCGGTGTTGCCTGGCGTCATCCGTGAGTCGGTGCGCAAAGCCGATAAGCATCACCTCACTGGCAAGCCTACTGAGTTGATGCGACAGCTCGTGCGGATCTGCGAGTCAGGTGGGCGCATGCTCGACCCGTTTGCTGGTAGTGGCATCACGCTGGTTGTCGTCTAACTTGAAGGATACCCTTGGACGGGGATCGAGATGACAAGTAACTACTTCCAAGTCACTAGCGCCAGGCTCGGGCTTTCTTGAACTACTGTGCCGGGCTTGTCCCGGCCTCAAGCCTATCGCGAACGGGGGCGAGCAAAGCCTCGACGGTACTCCGCATCACGGATTGCTAGACCTCTCCCCCTCCTCTCGAAGTTGCAGATATAACGTAGGTAGTTCAGGAATATAGTTGCGTCAAGGAAGTAGTTTGGATAGGTCTGTCGTAGTTGTTCAACGCTACCCCCAGCTACTAGCACCGGATCGATGGATTGTCCCTGAGCGGCTCGATATTCCTCTAACGAATATGCTTCAGTTGCGGCCTCAAGTTGGTCATTTGAAAAAGACTTGATGTTAAGCACTCGGCGGGAGGTATCAAGCACAATGAGGTGATAGCCAGTAGGTGACTTTCCCATTCCGTGAATCTTGTCTGCAGCTACGATAATTCCCTTGAGGCGCATCAGGACATTCAAATCGGCCTCTGCTCGGAATAAGCGCTCCCTGATAGAGCTTTCCGTTTCACTTCTGAGCTGGTCGTGCACAGGGGTCTGCTCGATTGACGCGAATGCAGCGCTTGCAAGTTGGAAGAATTCGCCCCAACGCCTGTCAGCCCGTCCAGCCTTGATTGCTTGATTGAAGAAGGTGTCTACCGTTTCGACAGCAGTGGCCCAGGCGTGTTGGACCTGCGTTCGGAATTGCAACTCAACATGTAGTCCGTTGTAACCAGGCACTTTTGAGTTTTCGTAGCGGTATACAAGATGAATGCTGCGATAGCCATCATCCTTTGGCGTCATAACGTAGTCGTGGATGCTGCGCAGCTCGTGGGAGAAGCGTGACTTATTTTCATATGCCTCTCTCAGCATTCGAAGGCGACGCATCGATGAAACAACGGCCCTCAATCCAGCAATGTCCTGCATTCGATCCAGGCTCATCGTGTCGAAGCGTTGGAGCTTGCTCACGATTGACGGAAGGCGCTTTAGGCGTTGCCCTACCACCGACTTAGGAACAGGCATTCCAAGAGCTGAAAGCTTCATTCGCAGCGTCGACTGGAAAGTGTTAAGCGGGTATGCGTGCGCAGCTCGCCAGTTGGTGATGATTGGCATTGCCTGCATAAACGTCTCGGGTTGCAGCCTTGCTTCGCGCAAGGCATTACCGGCGCGACGGACCTGACCTCTGGTGTACTGCGGAGTTTGATACGCCATGTTCTCTTTCCCTGAGCATTTGCCTGGGGATGCTACATGACAATCTATGTGCACGCGGCAGACGTTGAGCCTATTGCCTTGGCTCCTGGTATGACGAGTTCCCAGTCCCCGCCCAGCCGCCCAATGGGCGGTTTTTCTTTGGGCACGGAACGGAGCACAGGCTAGCCATGCCAGTGGGCCGGTGGCTGAGCATTTGAAGTTGGCTGTGATCACTCAACGAGGCGGGCGCAGATTGAACAGCACCCCTGCTCCTGGCGCGCGCAATCGTCGCCCCGCCACGCCTGCGGTCTTCATACGTGGTTTTCGCTGCACCCCGGCAGTGTGACCCTAGGCCTCGCTGCTGTTACCGATCCGTGCGATTCAAGGTGGCCTCTCTTCCCTGCAGATCCCTGCGCGCCTGGGGTCTTTGTGTGGCGGTGCGGCTGCATTCCCTGTCGTTAGGCCTCTCGGCGCATTGCGGCACATGACCATCGGAATCAGGTAATCGGTAATCAGGGGCGTCAAACAGGGCCTAAGCGACTGATCGCATTAGGAAGTTTGGGATTACCTTTTGGGGTGATTTAAGGTAATCCAGACCTCCATAAGAAGTTATGTGATTGAAAAATAAGGCTATTTTCTGGGGTCTGGATTACCTCCCCAAAAGGTAATCCCATCACCTCCAAATTACCCTTTAATTACCTTTGATATTTTTGTATAAGTTATTGATATGTATAGCAATATTTGCATTTTTGGCGGCGGATTACCTAGATTACCTCGCTCCCGTGGTCGTCTAAAAAATTGAGATTGGGACGCGATAGAGTGGGTTGCCATACCCACTCGCTAACACCGGATCCCCGCAATGTCACTGGCCCCCGATGCCCTGCAGACGCACCCCGATCTCGTCGACGCGGCAGGCCGGAAGCGCAGCTGGCGTGTGGCCAGGGCGTAGTCATGCTCGAGCGCGATCGCCAGTGGGCTAACGAGCACGACAGCCAGCAGCACACCTTCTATATGTTGGTGGCTGCCGCATGAGCGCGATCAATGCCGGCGATGAGCCTGTGCTGCCGCCTGGCTTCCGGTGGGACAAGCCTTGGCAGAACGCCAAGGGGCCGCCCACAGCGCTTTTTCTAGAGGGTGAAGAGGTGGCCAGGATGGTTCAGAAAGTCACGGGCGAGTGGTATGTGGTACTAGAGCGCCACAGGCCAGCGCCGCCTGGCGAACCCTTCGCGCCGTTTGTCCAGCGCGACTGCAGCAGCTTCGACCAGGGACGACGTGGCACCGCTATGTGGGCCGCGCGCCACGAGGCGAGGATCCGAGCTGAAGTGGCTGGCCGGATGCCGCGTTCCCGGGCGACCTAGGGCGAAGGGCGGTGACCGCAAGGACCGGGAAAATTGACCGGACGCTTACGCGCGCACTAGGCCTCCCGCGTCGGCCGCTGGGGAAAATAAGTGACGCAAGCTACTGATTCGTAAGCTCAGTAGTGCTAACTCTTAATCAATAGGTCCAAGGTTCGAATCCTTGACGGCCCACCAAATAAAAGCACTTAGGCACTGCCTAGGTGCTTTTCTTTTTCCAGGATTGAAAGCGGCGCGCGCGCTCGTTGGGCCTGCTGTAAACGAATCGAGGCCAGCGATAGGTTGGCGTCGCGACGGCGGTGCTGCAGCTTCGCGATAGCGCCGGCATCGCCAACGTCTGATTTGGATACCGATGGCTCTTCAAGCCTTTGGGCGACGATCATCATCGAATGCCTGGCTGGGGTGCGATTGCCGCAGCCGGCGTCAGCGATCGAACCCTGGTCACATCGTCAGCGATGCCGGAAGTATCGCCGTGCGCCACTGCAGCGCCACGTCATTGCCTGTGGTGAGCGCGTGGCGCGACGCGCTCTGCGGTCTGCAAGCAATTGCCGCAGGCAGCCATGTCACCAGGGCCTGCGTGTAAGGCCAGCAATGCAGGCGTCTAGCTTCGCTGCACGCGCGGAAATGCCAGCACGAAACGCGCGCCCTGGCCAGGCGCCGAGAAGACTTCTACAAAACCGCCGGCCTGGCGCACAGCGCTATAGACCTGCGCCAATCCCAGGCCGGCGCCCTTGCTGGCGTGCTTGGTGGTGAAGTAGGCCTCGAACAAACGCGCCTGCACCGCGCTGTCCATACCGTGCCCGCTGTCGGCGACGGCGAGGGTCATGTAATGCCCTGCCGGTTTGGCCAGTTGCGCATCTTCTTCAGTGACGAAGGTTTCGCCGGTTTCCACGCTGATGCTGTCGCCGCTGGCACAGGCATCGCGGGCGTTGATCACCAGATTCAGGATGGCGCGCTCCACGGTGTGACGGTCGACCATGGCACAACACCCGCCGTTGCCGGTGTGCAGCCGTAACCGCAGTTCTGCGCCAACCACCTGTTGCAGTAACGGGCTGAGCTGTTCTGCCAGTTCGGCCAGATCCACCGCTTCGGGGCTATAGGGGTAATGGCGCGAGAAACCGACCAGGCGCCGCGCCATCACCGCGCCGTGTTGAAGCGCCGCGTCCGCAACGCTGAGCAGCTTGGCATCGTGGGCGTCGATCTGCGCGCGCTGCACGACCAGATTGATCGCCGATGTGGCGGCCTGCAGCACGTTGTTCAAATCGTGGGCCACGCCGGCCAGCAGTTGTCCTACCGCTTCGCCTTTCTGCGCCTGCTCGGCGATCTTCTCGGCTGCCTTCTGTGCGGCGCGCGCGATGTCCAGGTCGCCTTCGATGCGCTCGTGCGAATCGCGCAGGCTGTGCAGCTCGGTCGACAGCGAGGTTTCGCGTGCGCGCGCCAGCATCAGGCGTTGGTGGAAAACGCGCGTTCTGCCGTCAGGGTGCTGTCCAGGGTGTGAAAGGCTGCTTCCAGCGCGCGGCGGTCGGAGACATTCTTGCTCACCGCCAAGATGGCTTCGACCTTGCCTTGCTCGTCGAACAATGGGCTGGTGACGACCTGCCAGGTCTGGCGCACGCCGGCCAGGTTCACGCAACTGGCCTCGAATTCCCGGGTTGCGCCCTTCGCCGCCGCGGCCATGGCTGCATCCACCATGGCTGCCGCTTCGGGTGGCCAGAGTTCGCGCCACGGGCGGGCAAGAATCTGATCCGCAGAACTGGCCCCAAGTCCGACCAGCCCGTTGAGATTGACCGACGTGATCCGACCGTCCAGATCGATCTCTTTAATGCAATCGCGCGACAGTGCCACGATCTGGCGATATCGATCTCGCATCGCGACTGGTGCCCTTGGGCTGAAATTAACGGAATTTTCGCAAATCCTGCTGCTGCGATGTACTGGTGGACAATACGGGCTTTGTCTGGATGCAGGCGGGGACACTGCACTCCCTTGTTCGGGCAGCGCCTCAAGTCTCCACGTGAGGCCATCACCGTGCCCATCGCGTAGTCACACGCTTCGGGCTTCTCGGCGCTTTTTCTTTACGGGCATCCCTGCAACAATAGCCGGGCATCTACGGCATTGCGAAAGTGGCGGAATTGGTAGACGCACCAGATTTAGGTTCTGACGCCGCAAGGCGTGGGGGTTCGAGTCCCCCCTTTCGCACCAACGCCGCGCGGCCGTGTGGGTTCCGGTCGCTGCACTTCCTGAAAACCGGTCGTTTCTGTCCGTGAGGCCGCTGCGTGCATGCCGCTGGCAGCGGCCGCCGTTATCGGCGAAACTACAAGGCTCGGCGGCATTCTCGCCATCCGTCAACCCGCATCTTCCATCTCGTGCCGACGCTGTGCGCTGTCGGTGGCAGGAGTCAACATGCAAGCATCGATCGAATCCACCGGCAATCTGGAACGCCGACTGACCTTCACCCTGCCGCAGGAGCGCCTGGAGACGCACGTCGGTGGCCGCCTGCGCGAGCTTGCGCGGACCACGCGCATCAAGGGCTTCCGTCCCGGCAAGGTGCCGACCAAGGTGATCGAGCAGCGCTTCGGTCAGCAGGTGCGTGCCGAGGCGATGGAAGGCCTGCTGCGTGAGACCTTCGATTCGGCCGTGCGCGAGCACTCGCTGCGTCTGGCCGGCAACCCGCGTATCGATCAGGGCGAGACCGATTTCGACTTCGTCGCCACCTTCGAAGTGGTACCGGATTTCGGCGACATCGACGTGACCAAGCTGTCGGTGGTGCGCGCGACCGCTGAAGTGACCGATGCCGACATCGACCAGATGATCGAAAACCTGCGCCTGCAGCGCCGCACCTGGAATCCGGTCGAGCGCGGTGCGCAGGTCGGCGACCTGGTGGCGCTGGAGACCTGGTCGCAGGCCGGCGACGAGCGCCTGCCCGCCGAAGGCGTGGAGACCGGCAGCAGCGTGCTGGGTTCGGGCGTGATGTTCGACCAGATCGAAAAGGGCCTGGAAGGCCTCACCAAGGGTGAAGAAAAGACCCTGACCGTCGATTTCCCGGCCGAATGGCGCGTGCCGCAGCTGGCGGGCAAGACCGTGCAGGTGCACGTCAAGGCGCTCGAAGTCTCCGAGCCGGTGTTGCCGGCAGTGGACAAGGACTTCATCAAGAGCTTCGGCGTGAAGAGTGGCGATGCCGAGCAGTTCCGCGCCGATATCCGCACCAACCTGGAGCGCGAGCTCAAGGGTGCGCTGATGAACCGCCTGCGCCGCGAAGTGGGCGAGCAGCTGATTGCCGCCTACGCGCATGTCGAAATGCCGCCGCGTCTGGTCGAGAGCGAAGCGCGTTCGATGCTGGCCCAGCAGGTCGAGCAGGTCCGCCGCAGCGGTCGCGATCCGGGTCAGGTGCCGGCCGACGCGCACCAGGGATTCATGGATGCCGCCGCCAAGCGCGTGCTGGTCGGTCTGCTGGTGGGCGAAGTGGCGCGCCGCAACGAATTGCGCCTGGAATCCAAGCGCGTCAGCGAAACGCTGCGTCTGATCGCTTCGACCTACGAAGAGCCGGAACAGGTCATTGAGATGTACCGCAACGACCCCCAACTGATGAACGGGCTGCAGAGCCGCGTGATGGAAGAGCAGGTGATCGACTGGATCGCCGAGCGCGCCCAGCACACCGAGCAGTCGCTGTCGTTCCAGGACGCCATCCGCGTCTGATCCGGCAGTAAGAGAAGAACCGCGCCCGCAGTCAGGGGTGCGGATGTCGAACACGGGCAGCGGCACAGGCCGCTGCCACAACGGGAAGACTGATGAGCATTGTGACCAAAGCCCTGAACCTGGTGCCCATGGTGGTCGAGCAGACCAGCCGTGGCGAGCGTGCGTACGACATCTACTCGCGTCTGCTGAAGGAGCGTCTGATCTTCCTCGTCGGTCCGATCGACGACCATATGGCCAACGTGATCGTGGCCCAGCTGCTGTTTTTGGAAGCGGATAACCCGGAAAAGGACATCAGCATCTACATCAATTCGCCCGGTGGCGTGGTCACCGCCGGCATGGCGATCTACGACACCATGCAGTACATCAAGCCGGACGTCAGCACCATCTGTGTCGGCCAGGCCGCCTCGATGGGCGCGCTGCTGCTGGCCTCGGGTGCGGCAGGCAAGCGTTACGCGCTGCCGAATTCGCGCGTGATGATCCATCAGCCGCTGGGTGGCTTCCAGGGCCAGGCGACCGATATCGATATCCACGCGCGCGAGATCCTGACCTTGCGTTCGCGCTTGAACGAGATCCTGGCCAAGCATACCGGCCAATCGCTGGAGACCATTGCGCGCGACACCGAACGCGACAATTTCAAGAGTGCAGTCGATGCGCAGGCCTACGGCCTGGTGGATCAGGTGCTCGAACGTCGTCCGGAAGAGTCGATCCAGCCGTCTTGATCTTCAAGTCATTGAAATTGCAGGAAAAACCGGCAGGGTCGGGCGGGGCGAATGTCCTCCCGGCCCTGTGCTATTCTCGAAATCGAACCCCCGTGCATCGGGTGGGGTAACTGGGTAACAGAAGCATGAGCGAAGACCGCCAAGGTCGTTCCGGCGACAGCAACAAGATTCTCTACTGCTCGTTCTGCGGTAAGAGTCAGCATGAAGTCCGTAAGCTGATTGCCGGTCCCAGCGTATTCATCTGCGATGAGTGCGTTGAGCTGTGCAACGACATCATCCGCGAGGAACTCGAAGAGAAGGCGCAGTCGGCACGTTCCAGCCTGCCCAAGCCGCGCGAGATTCTCGAGGTACTGGATCAATACGTGATCGGGCAGCTGCGCGCCAAGCGTACGCTCGCGGTAGCGGTGTACAACCACTACAAGCGTATCGAGAGCCGCAGCAAGAATGATGATGTGGAGCTGGCGAAATCCAACATCCTGCTGGTCGGCCCGACCGGGTCGGGCAAGACGCTGTTGGCCGAAACGCTGGCGCGGCTGCTCAATGTGCCGTTCACGATCGCCGATGCCACCACGCTCACCGAAGCCGGCTATGTCGGCGAGGACGTGGAAAACATCATCCAGAAGCTGTTGCAGAAGTGCGATTACGACGTCGAAAAGGCGCAGCAGGGCATCGTCTACATCGACGAGATCGACAAGATCTCGCGCAAGAGCGAGAACCCGTCGATCACCCGCGATGTGTCCGGTGAAGGCGTGCAGCAGGCGCTGCTCAAGCTGATCGAAGGCACGGTTGCCTCGGTGCCGCCGCAGGGCGGCCGCAAGCACCCGCAGCAGGAATTTCTGCAGGTCGACACCAAGAACATCCTGTTCATCTGCGGCGGCGCATTCGCCGGCCTGGACAAGGTGATCCAGCAGCGTTCCAACGACGCTGGTGGCATCGGCTTCGGCGCCAAGGTCAAGAGCAGCGAGCGCAAGCAGGAAGTGGGCAAGATCCTGGCCGAAGTCGAGCCGGAAGATCTGATCAAGTTCGGCCTGATTCCCGAGTTCGTCGGCCGTCTGCCGGTGGTCGCCACGCTCGAAGAGCTGGACGAGCCGGCGTTGATCAAGATCCTGACCGAGCCCAAGAACGCCATCACCAAGCAGTTCAAGAAGCTGTTCGACATGGAAGGTGTGGAGCTGGAGTTCCGCCCCGACGCCCTGTCTGCGATCGCCAAGAAGGCGCTCAAGCGCAAGACCGGCGCGCGTGGCCTGCGCACCATCGTCGAATCGGTGCTGCTGGACACGATGTACGAGCTGCCGTCGCAGGAAAACGTCAGCAAGGTCGTGGTGGATGAGTCGGTGATCGAGCACAAATCCGAGCCGTATCTGATCTACCAGGCGCAACCGGCGCCCGCCAAGGCTGCGTCCGGAGACTGAGTCCGTTGGCCGCCACGCCAGGCCTCGGCCTCGCTGGCGGATAACCGCTTTCCGAACGCTACTTGCAACACTTCGCCGATGGCCCCATAACGGGGCCATCGGCTTTTTACTGCCCCAAAAACCCCCATTCCTGCGGAGTGCCCCATGGCCCAGTCCCAACCAGAAGTTCTCGATCTGCCGGTGTTGCCGCTGCGCGACGTGGTGGTGTTTCCGCACATGGTGATCCCCCTGTTCGTCGGCCGCGACAAGTCGATGCGTGCGCTGGAAAAGGCGATGGAGGCGGACAAGCGCATCCTGCTCGTCGCGCAGAAGTCGGCCGAGACCGACGACCCGGCTGCCGGCGATCTGTATACCGTCGGTACCCTGGCGCAGGTGCTGCAGCTGCTCAAGCTCCCCGACGGCACCATCAAGGTGCTGGTCGAGGGTCTGTCACGGGTCACCGTGGACAAGGTTGTCGAGCAGGACGGCGCATTGCAGGGGCAGGGCACCGAAATCGAAGCCAGCGACGCGCGTGAGCCGCGCGAGGTGGAAGCGATTGCGCGGTCGCTGATGTCGCTGTTCGAACAGTACGTCAAGACCAATCGCAAGCTGCCGCCGGAACTGCTGCAGACCTTGGCTGGCATCGATGAGCCTGGCCGTCTGGCGGACACCATCGCCGCCCACATCGGGGTGCGTCTGGCCGACAAGCAGCGCCTGCTGGAGATCACCGACATCGGCGAGCGGCTGGAATTGCTGGTCGGCCTGGTCGATGGCGAAATCGACGTGCAGCAGCTGGAAAAGCGCATCCGCGGCCGCGTGAAGTCGCAAATGGAAAAGAGCCAGCGCGAGTACTACCTCAACGAGCAGATGAAGGCGATCCAGAAGGAGCTGGGCGACCTGGACGATGCACCTGGCGAGCTGGAAGAGCTGGCGCGCAAGATCGCCGAGGCGGGCATGCCCAAGCCGGTCGAGACCAAGGCCAAGGCCGAGCTCAACAAACTCAAGCAGATGTCGCCGATGTCCGCTGAGGCGGCCGTGGTGCGCAATTATCTGGACTGGCTGCTGGGCGTGCCGTGGAAAAAGCGCACCAAAGTGCGCAAGGACCTCAAGGTTGCCGAAGACACGCTGGACGCCGATCACTATGGCCTGGACAAGGTCAAGGAGCGCATCCTCGAGTACTTGGCGGTGCAGTCGCGCGTGAAGCAGATGAAGGGGCCGATCCTGTGCCTGGTCGGTCCGCCGGGCGTGGGCAAGACCTCGCTCGGGCAGTCGATCGCCAAGGCGACCAACCGCAAGTTCGTGCGCATGAGCCTGGGCGGCATTCGCGACGAGGCCGAAATCCGTGGCCACCGCCGGACCTATGTCGGTTCGATGCCGGGCCGCCTGGTGCAGAACCTCAACAAGGTCGGCAGTAAGAACCCGCTGTTCCTGCTGGACGAAATCGACAAGATGTCGATGGACTTCCGTGGCGACCCGTCGTCGGCACTGCTGGAAGTGCTCGATCCAGAGCAGAACAATTCGTTCAACGACCACTATCTGGAAGTCGATCTGGACCTGTCGGAAGTGATGTTCGTCGCCACCTCCAACTCGCTCAATATCCCGGGCCCGTTGCTGGACCGCATGGAGGTGATCCGCATCCCCGGCTACACCGAGGATGAGAAGCTCAACATCGCCACGCGCTATCTGGTGCCCAAGCAGATCAAGGCCAACGGCTTGAAGCCGGAGGAGATCGAGATCGCCAGCGATGCGATCCAGGACATCGTGCGGTATTACACACGTGAGTCGGGTGTGCGTAATCTCGAACGCGAGGTGGCCAAGATCTGCCGCAAGGTGGTCAAGGAAATCGCGCTCGCAGGTCCGCAACCGGCGGCCAAGAAGGCGGTCGCCAAGAAGGGAAAGCCGAAGGCGCTGGTCACCGTCAACGCCAAGAATCTCGACAAGTATCTGGGCGTGCGTCGCTTCGACTTCGGCCGCGCCGAAGAAGAGAACGAGATCGGTCTGGTCACGGGTCTGGCATGGACCGAAGTCGGTGGTGAGCTGTTGCAGGTCGAGTCCACGTTGGTGCCAGGCAAGGGCAACCTGATCCTCACCGGCCAGCTCGGCAATGTCATGAAGGAATCGGCATCGGCTGCATTGTCGGTGGTGCGTTCGCGCGCCGAGCGACTTGGCATCGATGTGGATTTCCTGCAAAAGCAGGACGTGCATGTGCATGTGCCCGACGGCGCCACGCCCAAGGACGGCCCAAGCGCAGGTATCGCGATGGTGACCTCGCTGGTGTCGATACTGACTCGGGTGCCGATCCGCGCCGATGTGGCGATGACCGGCGAGATCACCCTGCGCGGGCGGGTATCGGCAATCGGTGGCTTGAAGGAGAAGTTGCTGGCGGCCCTGCGCGGCGGCATCCGCACCGTGCTGATCCCCGACGAGAACCGCAAGGATCTGGCCGACATCCCGCCAAACGTGACCCGCGATCTGAAGATCGTGCCGGTGAAGTGGATCGACGAGGTGCTCGATCTGGCGTTGGAACGTCCGCTTGCGCCGAAGAAGGCCAGCAAGGAAAAGGCACGCAAGGCGGCCTCGCGCGTGACCGTGCGCGGCAAGTCGCGTAGCACACCCGGTACCCGCGTCAAGCACTAACGAGGGCTGTCTGAGCCTCGTCAAAACAAGCCAAAACCCGCGTCGTTATTGGGTTTGGCTTGCGTGCTGTTGGGGGCGCTGGTATAAATGCACGACTCGTGGGCGCGGCAAATGTGATGCGTCATGCGATACCACTTGTGTCGGGTTCTTCGCTTACGGCAAGAGCGCCGATTGTCGATTCCGCGGCATCTGCCGCAAAGGGAGTTTCAAGAATGAATAAAACCGAATTGATCGATGGCGTTGCCGCTGCCGCTGACATCTCCAAGGCTGAAGCTGGCCGTGCTGTTGACGCGGTTGTGAGCGAAATCACCAAGGCACTGAAGAAGGGCGACGCCGTCACCCTCGTTGGCTTCGGTACCTTCCAGGTTCGCGAGCGCGCTGAGCGCACCGGCCGCAATCCGAAGACCGGCGACAGCATCAAGATCGCTGCTTCGAAGAATCCTGCATTCAAGGCTGGTAAAGCCCTGAAGGATGCAGTAAACTAATCGACTCGCTGGGGTGCTTAGCTCAGCGGTAGAGCGTCTCCCTTACACGGAGAGGGTCGGGGGTTCGAAACCCTCAGCACCCACCATTAAGCACCAGGCAAACGTTTCAAGCGCGGAGCGGTAGTTCAGCTGGTTAGAATGCTGGCCTGTCACGCCGGAGGTCGCGGGTTCGAGTCCCGTCCGCTCCGCCAGTTACACGCGAAGCCCCTGAGCAATTGGGGGCTTCGTTTTCTCCACGACATTCGTGCTGCGAACGGAATGGAGGCAGACGTCCAAGTTTAAAGCGGAGCGGTAGTTCAGCTGGTTAGAATGCTGGCCTGTCACGCCGGAGGTCGCGGGTTCGAGTCCCGTCCGCTCCGCCAGTTATACCAAGCCCTCGGCCTTGTGCCGGGGGCTTTTTTTTTTGACTGTCGGTAATGGATGCGGGTCCATCCTGGCATGGCGGTGCGGCGTACTGCCGCGCATCCTGCAGCGGCGCGCTCTGCTGCGTTTGAAGGCGCTTCGGTATGTGGCTCTGGCTTGCGCCGTTCACCCTGGGGCCGATTGGATGCGCCACGACGCCGTCGTCACGGGCATTGGGCTGGGTGCCTGGCGCCAAGCGCGTTACACTGCGCGGCTCGCCCACAGGCCGTGATTTGCCAATGCTGCAGAAACTTCGCGACAAGACGTCAGGCTGGATCGCTACCGCCATCCTGGGGTTGCTGATGATTCCGTTCCTGTTCGTCATCGACAACAGCTACCTCGGCGGCATTGGCGCCAACAATGTGGCCAAGGTGCAGGCGCCGCCGGCCTGGTGGAAATCGGCGCCGTCGTGGTGGCCGGTCTCTTTGCTGTGGCAACACCATGAAATCAGCACGCAGGATTTCCGCACGCGTTTCGAGCAGGCGCGTATGCAGGAGCGTCAGCGTCAGGGCGAGAAATTCGATCCGCGCAGCTTCGAATCCCGCGAAAACAAGCTGCAGGTGCTCGATCAACTGGTCGACGAACAGGTTGTGCGACTGGGTGCGGAAGACGCCGGAATCGTCATCGGCGATGCGACCGTGCGGGATTACATTGCCAACATTCCCGCATTCCAGGTCGATGGTAAGTTCAGTCCGGACCAGTATCGCGCCGCACTCGCGCAGGGCACGCCGCCGCGCACGCCAGCGCAGTTCGATGCGTTGGTGCGCGACAGCCTGCAGCAGTCGGTGATCCCGCAGGCGGTGGCGGAGTCCGGCTTTGCCACCACGTCCGAGTTCGAGCGCCTGCTCAAGCTGATGGGTGAAACGCGCGATGTGGAGTTGGCGATGCTGCCGCCGCCGGCCGCAGATGCTGCGTCGGTGAGCGATGCGCAGATCAAGCAGTGGTACGACGGGCACACGCAGGATTTCCGCCAGCCGGAAACCGTGACGATCGAATACGTGGAGCTCAACGCCGCCACGATGCCGCCAGCCACTGCGGCCGACGAGGCCACGCTGCGCAAGCGCTATAAAGACGAGAAGGCGCGCTTCGTCGAGCCGGAGCAGCGTCTTGCGTCGCACATCCTGATCAGTGCCGGCACCGATGCAGCCGCGCAGAAGGCTGCCGAGGCAAAGGCTGCCAAGCTTGCCGCCGAGGCCAAGCAGACCGGTACCGACTTTGCTGCACTGGCGAAGGCTAATTCGCAAGATCCCGGTTCCAAGGATGCCGGCGGCGACCTGGGCTGGGTCGAGAAGGGGACGATGGTCAAGCCGTTCGAGGACGCGCTGTTCTCGATGAAGGCTGGCGAGGTGGTGGGCCCGATCAAGAGCGAATTCGGCTACCACGTGATCCTGCTGCGTGAGGTCAAGGGCGGCCAGGGCAAGTCGTTCGAGCAGGTGCGCGACCAGCTGGCTGCCGAGCAGCTCAAGGCCGACGCAGATAAGGCCTTTGCCGATGTCAGCGGCAAGTTGGTGGACCAGGTTTACAAAAACCCCACCGCACTGGAGCCGGCGGCCAAGCAGGTTGGCCTGCCGGTGCAGACGCTGGGGCCGTTCTCGCGCAGTGATGCCAGCGGTGTTGCCGCCAACCCGGCTGTGCTGCGCGCGGCGTTCTCCGAAACGCTGGTGCAGGACGGCACGGTGAGCGACCCCATCACCATTGCGCCGAACCATAGCGTGGTGCTGCGTGTGACCAACCACACCGCCGAACAGGCGTTGCCGTTGGACAAGGTGCGCGACAAGGTGACGGCGGCAATCCGCGCGGACCGTGCCGAGAAGGCCGCCGCTGCTGCTGCCGATGCCTTGCTGGCACGCGTGCAGAAAGGCGAAACGCTACAGGCACTGGCCAACAGCGAGAAGCTGCAGGTGCAGCCGATTCCGGGGCTGCCGCGGACGGCGCCGATCCCGACCCCGGCTGCGAACCGTGCGATCTTCAGCGCGCCGCGACCGACCGAAGGCAAGCCGTCGGTTGGCAAGGTGGAGTTGGATGGCGGGCGCTTTGCTGTCTTTGTCATCAGCAAGGCGACGCCGGGCGATCTAAAGCAGATGCCGGCCGAGCAGCAGACGATGCTGCGCGAGCAGTTGAGCCAGATCGACGGAAACAACGCTGCGCAGGCTTACGTCAAGGAAATGCGCAAGCGCTACAAGATCCAGATCGAAGAAGCCCAGCTGTAAGGCTGGATCATCGATTGGTGAGAGCAAAGCCCGGGCAACCGGGCTTTTTCTTTGGGCGTTCGTGGTGGAAGACGCAGTCCGGCTGGCGGGCATCCCCAGTCAAGCTCCCGCGCGGCGCGTATCGATTTGCCGGCGGTGTCTGCGCGCCTTACGGGAGCTGCGATTCCTGCGCGCAAGTCGCGGGGTGGTCGGCCGGTTCCCTGACGATCTGGCCGCCGTCGCTGCTGACGCTCGATTGTGCGACGGCGCGCGCGGGCAGCGGCCCTGAAAGACATGCGAGGTGTCGCGCTGATGATCTGCGGTGGTCGGGTCAGTTGAATGGCTGGGCGTGATTGACTCAACGAGGAGCGTCGCCAATGTCATGGCGCGCATTGCGTAGGGTCTGCAAGATCGATTTTTGCCGGAGCTCGGCTCGCACGTGGAGCGCCAAGTCGGCTCCCCGGCGCGACGCGCAGCAGGTGCTAACTGCACGTTTGCAACCCGGTAACTCTCAACATCCATCTTTCGCGACCGAAGCGGCCTGACGAAAAAGGCTGGGTTGGTGAGCGAAGTTCAGGATCGACGCGATCATGCTGGCGGCCGCCTGCCTGCGCGTACGACAGCGTCCAAGGTTGCGCCGCACCTCGGCGCATCGCTCAGGGCGAGTCGTCGAACGACAACACCATGCCAGGCTTCAGAATGGCGCTTTTGTCCAGGCCGTTGGTAGCGAGTAGCGTCGTGACGGTGATGCCATAGCGGCGTGCGATCGCCCAGGCCGATTCGCCATTGCGCACGGTGTGGGTGCGTGCTGGCGAGGTCGACGCCTTGCTGGCTGCAGCGGCGACGGCTGTGGGCGCGGCAGTGCTGCTGGCGGCGCCAGTTTCCATCTCCGCAGATGCGACCATGGCGCTATTTGCACCGGGCTGCGGCGGCGCAAGCGGCGCGAGCACGTGCACACCGCGCGGTGCGGCGCGTGCGCCAGCGAGGGCGGGATTCAGGCGCGCGAGCAATTGCGGCTCGATCGCGCGCTGTCCAGCCCAGGTGTTGAGGCTGGTGCCTGCCGGTAACGCATGTTCGGTGAGGACGGGCACCGAGCGATCCAGCGAGGTCAGCAGGTTGCCCTGCTGCTGCGCGTGATCGAGCACGCAGGCAAGCGCGTGCAGTTTTTCCACATAGTCGTAGGTGACCTTGGACATGCCCGGCAATTCGGACGGACGCGCGTTTTGCGCGTTCATCCCGGCGCTGCGCATCGCCTGCAGCACGCGGTACTCGCCGGCGTTATAGGCCATCAGGGCCAGGCGCCAGTCTCCGCCGAACATGCCGTAAAGGGTTTTGAGATAGCGTACCGCCGCAGTGGTGGAATCCACTGCCGACAGGCGTCCGTCGTACTGCGCGCCGACCGGCACCTGGTGGTTGCGCGCGGTGGTTGCGATGAACTGCCACAAGCCTGCAGGGCCGCTGCCGTTGCGAGCCCCGGGGCGGTAGCCGCTTTCGACGAACGGAATCAGCGCAAATTCGGTCGGCATGTCGGCCTTGCGCAATTCATCGACGACATAGCCGAATAGCGGCAGGACATCCTGCGCATCGTCTGCCAAACGTGCCGGGGCGCGCGAAAAATGCTGTTCCCAGCGGGCATCGCTATGGGCGCTGTCGCAGCCCGGGTCGGCGCGTCCGTCGAGGAAGGCCGAAAAAATCTCGCGCCCGTTGCGGAGGCCTGGCGCGCTGGCCTGCGCGGCCTGACCACCTGCGGAGGCGGAGCTTGCGTCGTTGGGCGATGCGGCTGCCGGTGCAATGGCCGAACACGCGGCCAGCACTGCCAAAACCAGGCGCCTCATGCCCGAAATTCGTCTTTCCAGCGCCGAAGTTCGGCAAAAATATCCACTTCAGAGGAAAGTGCGCTGGCTGCGCGTGGTGCCACTGCAGCGCGGATCTCGGGGTGGCTGGTGCGTAAGAACGGATTGGTGGCCAGTTCACTCTTGAGCGAAATCGGCAGGGTAGGACGGGCTGCATGACGCATGGCCTGGGCTTCCTGTTGACGGCGCTGCAAGGCAGCGTTGGTGGGATCGACATGCAGCGCGAAGGCCGCGTTGGCCAACGTGTATTCGTGGCCGCAACACACAAGCGTTTCGCCAGGCAGGGAGGCCAGGCGCTGCAACGAGTCGAACATCTGGGGAGCGGTACCTTCGAACATCCGCCCACAGCCTAGGCTGAACAGCGTATCACCGCTGAACAGGTGGCCGTCAGCGAGAAAGGCGATATGGCTGCGGGTGTGGCCCGGCACCTCGATCACCTGGAACTCGACATCGAGCAGGCGCAAGCGCTCGCCGCGACCCACATGATGCGCGTTGGTCGGGATGCGTTCGTCGGCCGGGCCGAACAGCGCCAGGTCCGGCCAGCGCCGCTGGAGTTCGGCAACGCCGCCGATGTGGTCGCCGTGGTGATGGGTCAGCAAGACGGCGCTCGGCACCAGGCCCTGGCGCTGCGCGGCAGCCAGGACAGGCTCGGCTTGACCGGGGTCGACAATGATGGCGCGGCCATCTGCGGCGACCAGCGCCCAGATGTAGTTGTCGTCGAATGCGGGCAGGGCGATCAGTCGCATAGAATTGGGACCATGCCTGCCCCGCCATTCTCCCGTCAAGCTGGCGTCTCATCCTGGTTTGAAACCGGCGCGGGGCGCGGCTTGCTTCAGCTGGAGCGTCGTCTGGCGTTGGAAGCGCTGCAGACACGGCCGTCGCAGCCGTGGTTGTGGCTGACGCCGACCGCCGACATGCCGGCGCGCGAGTTGCTGCAAGGGCGCGGTTTGCGGCTGCATCGCAGTGCCGGCCGTTTTGCTGGCGACGCGCGCTGCGCGCTGCCGTTTCCGCTGCCGACCGAGAGCCTGCAGGCGATCGTGGCGCAGCATGCGGTGGTTGGCGGGGCGGCGGACTTTCTGGCCGAATGCGAGCGTCTGCTGATGCCCGGCGGCCGCCTGTGGCTGTTCACGCTCAATCCAATGAGCCCCTACCGCTTCCGGTGGGCGCGGCGCGGGCCGGTCGCGTTGCGCCCGGATCGCTGGCGCCTACTGGCGCAGCGTGCCGGGCTGCACAGCGTGCAGGCGGAGCGTTATCTGGGGCCGATCTGGCGCCCCAGCGGCGAGTCCACCGACCCCGGCCGGGCGCCCTGGCGCGCGGTGTATCTGCTGGAAGTGGAAAAGCGCGCTGCCGCGGCGATCGGGCCGACGCCAATCGCCTTGCCTGCCCGCTGGCCACAACCGGTGGCCACGATCTGACCTGTTTACGTTCAACTCTGGAACCTGATGAAATCCATTGAAGTGCATACCGATGGCTCCTGCCTCGGCAACCCCGGCCCGGGCGGTTGGGCGGCCTTGTTGCGTTACAACGGCCGCGAAAAGGAGCTGGCTGGCGGTGAGGCGGTGTCGACAAACAACCGCATGGAATTGATGGCGGCGATCATGGCGCTGGAAACGCTGACCGAGCCGTGTCAGATCGTGTTGCATACCGATTCGCAGTACGTGCGCCAGGGCATCACCGAATGGATGCCGGGATGGGTGCGACGCAACTGGAAAACCGCCGGGGGCGATCCGGTCAAAAATCGCGAGTTGTGGGAGCGGCTGCACGCGGCCACGCAGCGCCACCGCATCGATTGGCGTTGGGTGAAAGGCCACAATGGCGACCCGGACAACGAGCGCGTCGACGTGCTCGCCCGCAATCAGGCCATCGCCCAGCGCGGTGGTCTTGCGACATCGTAAGAGGACACATGCGTCAGATCATTCTCGATACCGAAACCACCGGCCTGGAATGGCGCAAGGGCAACCGCGTCGTCGAAATCGGCGCGGTGGAGCTGCTGGAGCGGCGCCCGAGCGGCAACAATTTCCATCGCTACCTGAAGCCGGACTGCGACTTCGAGCCGGGCGCGCAGGAGGTGACCGGGCTGACCCTGGAATTTCTGGCCGATAAACCGCTATTCGGCGAGGTGGTGGACGAGTTTCTCGCCTATATCGACGGCGCGGAACTGATCATCCACAACGCCGCGTTCGACCTGGGGTTTCTGGACAACGAACTGGCGCTGCTGGGCGATCACTACGGGCGCATCGTCGAGCGCGCCACGGTGGTGGATACCTTGATGATGGCGCGCGAGCGCTATCCGGGGCAGCGCAATTCCCTGGATGCCCTGTGCAAGCGTCTGGGCGTGGACAACTCGCATCGCCAGTTGCACGGCGCCTTGCTCGATGCGCAGATCCTGGCCGATGTGTATATCGCGCTGACCTCGGGTCAGGAGGAAATCGGGTTTGCCAGTGCCGACGCCGGCCAGCAGGCCGACGCCGCGAGCGGCATGATCGCGTTCGATCCGGCGCTGCTGTTGCCGCGTCCGCGCGTTGCGGTGACCGCTTCCGAATCGCAGGCGCACGAGGCGCGTCTGGCGCAGTTGCGCAAGAAAGCGGGGCGTGCGTTGTGGGATCCGCCGGTCGAAGAGATTGCCGTCGCCGGGTAAGGCGTCGGACCCGAGGCACATCGCCGCCGTTGGTCGGCAAAGGCGGTGCATGTGCGCACCTGGGTCGTCCGTTGCGGCGATGGCTGCATGCGCGCACGGCAGGTGTACACAGAACACATCGGCATGTAGTGACGTGCGATGTTCGTCGGTGTGGCTCTGCTTGCCGTCAGAGTGGCTGGCAAGGCGTGACGAACGATGGCGACGTTTCGTCGCAGAAACCAAGCGGCCACATGGGGATTGAACGATGGCTGGCGGTCGCTGCGCTTTGTTGCGCAACTGTCCGCTTGCGCGCAGCGCTCAGTAACTGCGCACCAGGATCGCGGTGATGTTGTCCGAACCGCCGCCATCCAGTGCGGCGGCGACCAGGCATTCCACGCATTCCTGCGCGCTGCAATCGGCCTGCGACAACGTGGCTGCGATGGCGGCATCGTCCACCTCTTCGGTCAGGCCGTCGCTGCACAGCAGTAGCTGCATGCCGGATTTGAGTTCGCCTTGCATGATGGCGACATTCAGGTGCGCCGGGTCGGTCACGCCGAGTGCCTGGGTCACCACGTTGCGATGCGGGTGCGCGCGCGCCTGCTCGCTGGTCAGCGTGCCTTGGGCGATGAGCTCCTGCACATAGCTGTGGTCCTGGCTCAGCTGCGCCAGCCGGCCATCGCGCCACAGGTAGGCGCGGCTGTCGCCAACCCAGGCCACTTCGAAACGCTGGCCGAGTACGCGCGCGGCGACCACGGTGGTGCCCATCGGCAGGGTGTCGTTGCAGCGGCGCGAGGTCTTGATGATCTCTTCGTCGGCGATGCGTACCGCCTGGGCGAGCGGGGTCCCGGCGCGAACTTCTCGCACGATGGTTTCGCGCGCCAATGCGCTGGCTACTTCCCCGCAGGCATGCCCCCCCATGCCGTCGGCGACCAGCCACAATCCCAGCTCGCTGTCGCCGTAATAGGTGTCCTCGTTGAGGTCACGGCGCAGGCCGACATGGGTGAGGTGTCCGAATTCGAGCATGGGGCCGGGTCGCCAAGAAGAAGATGCACCACCATCATCGCGGCCCGGCCGGTTAGCGGCAACACGCCGCGCGCGGGCGTCGCAGCACCGGTTCACGCCTGGACGCGCGCTGCCCCTGTCGACGCCGGCCCGGGCCGCTTGTGGCGGGGGCCATGTGCCCGTATGATGCACGGCCCCAGGACACTGGGGACCATCTGGAGAGGTGGCAGAGCGGTTGAATGTACCTGACTCGAAATCAGGCAGGCGTTTATAGCGCCTCGGGGGTTCGAATCCCCCCCTCTCCGCCAGATTGAGGCGAGCAGTTGTGCCAGTGCCGCGTGAGTTTCGCCGGCGGCATTGGGGGGGTGAGGAGCCCCGGGTTCGACAGGCAGCGCAGCTGCCTACACGGCGAAGCCGCCCGCAGGGCGAAGGCACGTCGTGCCGCGTGAATCCCCCTCTGCCGCCAGATTCGCATCGGCCCCCGCAAGGGGGCTTTTGTTTATGTGTAGCCGTCGCCGGCCGCGGCGATGACTACAATCCGCCCGATCCCCGTTGGAGGCCTGTCATGTCCGAGATCCTGGTGCCCGTGTCGTTTGGTGAGCTGCTCGACAAGATCGCGATCCTGCAGATCAAGTCCGAGCGCATGCGCGATGCGGCCAAGTTGGCCAATGTGCGCAACGAGCTGTCTGCGCTGGAAACCAGCTGGATGGCGCATCCGGCCGCCGGGCACGACATCGTGCGCCTGCGCGCCGAGCTCAAGGCCGTCAATGAGCGGCTGTGGGTGATCGAGGACGACATCCGGCTCAAGGAGCAGGCGCAGAGCTTCGACGATGCCTTCGTGCAGCTGGCGCGCAGCGTGTATATCGAGAACGACGAGCGCGCGCGCATCAAGAAAGAGATCAACCTGGCGCTGGGTTCTTCGTATGTGGAAGAAAAGTCCTATCAGGACTATCGCGCTACCGGCGCCTGAGCGCGCCGGTTGACCGATCGCGCTGGCCGCCTGGTCGGCGCCATCGCCCAGTCATGGTGACTGGCATTAAGCGATTGGGCGGTGCCTGCGGTTGTGACGTCGGCGTTGATTGGCGGTATCTGCACGGTGTCTGGCAGTCAGCATTTTTGAATGCAATGCGCCTTCAATCGCGGTGCCGAATCCCTAACGCCGATGGTCGGCGCGATAACGCTCAAAGGCGGCGATCGCGTCATCCACGGTGATCAGCGACATCACCTCGTCGAATTCGATCTTCCTTCCCCAGCTCAGCTGGTCGGCCGGTTTCTGCAGGAATTTGCGCGCAGCGGCGTCGTAACGGTCCACGCAATAGCGCACGTCCGAGTACGGGCCGCTCCGTCGCGGGTTGCTGGCGGCATGCAGGCCGAGCACCTTCGTGCCCATGGCGTTGGCGATATGCATCGGCCCGGAATCCGGCGTGACCACCAGGTTCGCGCGCGCAAGCAGTGCGGGCAGCTGTTTGAGGGTGTCCTTGCCAACCAGATCCAGCATCGGCGTGCGTGCGGCTGCGACGATGGCATCGGCAGTGCTGCGTTCCAGGTCGCTGCGGCCGCCGCACAGCACGATCCGCCAGCCCTGCGCGGCGGCATGATCGGCCAGCGCGGCATGGCGATCGGGATACCAGTTGCGACGCGCGTGGCTGGAGCACGGCGAAATCATCAGTACCGGGCGGCCATCGTCGTCCCATTGCGCGCGTGCCCAAGTGTGTGCCTCATCGGGCACCGGCAGGTCCCAGCGCACCTGGGTCTGGCGCAGGCCCAGCGGCTCGGAAAAGCTGCCGATGGCGTCGAGCACATGGATGCCAGGGCGGTCGGCAATGCGCTCGTTGACGAACAGGCCGTGCAGGTCCTTGGAGCGGCTGCGGTCGTAGCCGATGCGTCGCCGCGCCGGCACGAAGGCCGACAGCACATTGGCGCGCAAGGCCACCTGCATCTGCAGCAAGGCATCGAAACGCCCCAGCGGGGCCAGCGACCGACGGAGCGCGCGCATGCCGGCCACGCCACTGCGTTTGTCGTAGGCATGGAACTGCACGCCGGGCAGGCCATCGAGCAATTTGAGCCCGGCCCGGTCGATGATCCAATGCAGTTGGGTTTCAGGAAACCCTGCCTGCAGCGTGCGTACCAGTGGCACCACGTGCGTGACATCGCCCAGGGCGGACAAGCGCAGCAAACACAGCGATGCGGGCGTTACAGCCATGGTGTTGTTAGACTCGATAGATGGTTTCTTTCGATGCCACCGAAGCGCTGGCGCCGTACCGCGAAGGTCGCGGTTATGGCGCCATTCTGTTCGACCGCGAACGGCTGCGGCAAGCCGATGCCAGCCTGTTTTCGCCGCAATCGTGGGGCGACAGGGCGCGTCCGGTGGATGCAGGCGGGCGTGGCGGCGCGTGGTTCGTGGATGCGCCATTCGGCCATAGCGTGTTGCGGCAGTACCTGCGCGGCGGCATGGCCGCACGCGTGAGCCGCGATCGCTACCTGTGGAAAGGGGCGGGGCGCACGCGCAGTTTTGCCGAGTTCCGGCTGATGCGTGAACTGATTAAACGCAAGTTGCCGGTGCCACGTCCGTTGGCTGCCTGCTACCTGCGCGAAGGCCTGGGTTATCGCGCTGCGCTGTTGATGGAGCGGCTGGAAAACGTGCGCTCGTTGGCCGAGCACGCCCAGGTGGCCGGACGCGGTGCGCCGTGGGAGGCGACCGGCCAGCTGATTGCACGCTTCCATCGCGCTGGCCTGGATCATGCCGATCTCAACGCGCACAACATCCTGTTCGATGCCGGCGGGCATGGCTGGCTGATCGACTTCGACCGCGGCGTGCTGCGCATTCCGGCCACGCGCTGGCGCGAGCGCAACCTCAAGCGGCTGCATCGCTCGCTGTTGAAGCTGCGCGGTAACCGCAGCCGCGAGGACGTCGACAAGGACTATGCGCGCCTGCATCGCGCCTACGAACTGGCCTGGGGCCGGGGCTACTGATGGACTGGGCCTTGCGGGTGCAGGGAGTCGGCAATGCGTCGGCGGTGGCGCTTGGCTCGCCGATGGCCACGCTCGAGCGCGCCGGTGCGCCCTGGCTGACCATCGATTGCGGCAGCGAGGGGCTGACCGCCTATCAGGCCCACTATGGCCAGCTGCCACAGGCAATCTTCATCACCCATGTGCATCTGGACCATGTCGGTGGGCTGGAACGGGTGTTCGTCGACAGTTATTTCTCCGAGCGCCGCGGACGCACGCGCCTGTACGTGCCAGCGCCGGTGGTGCCGCTGCTGCAGCGACGCATCGCCGATTACCCGAACGTGCTGGCCGAGGGCGGGGCGAACTTCTGGGATGCGTTTCAGCTGGTGCCGGTCGGCGATGCGTTCTGGCACGACGGCGTGCGGCTGGAAGTGTTCCCGGTACGCCACCACTGGCCCGAGACGGCTTACGGACTGCGTCTGAAGGGCGCGCTGGTCTGGACCGGCGATACCCGGCCGATCCCGGAAATGCTGAAGCGTTATGCGGACGACAGCGAGCTCATCGCACATGACTGCGGCGTTCACGGCAACCCGTCGCATACTGGCGTGGACGATTTGGAGCGGGAATACCCGCAGGACCTGTTGAGCCGCATGCTGCTGTACCACTACGCCAGCGACGCCGACGGCGATGTGCTGCGTGCACGTGGCCACCGCGTTGCCGTGCCCGGTCAATACCTCGCGTTGGCGAACCCGACCGCCGCGACGGTGCCCTGATGGGCGCCTTGCTGCAGCCGGATCTCGTGACGGCGCCGATGCAGGACCGCTACGGCCGCCCGCTGCGCGATCTGCGCCTGTCGGTGATCGAAGCCTGCAATTTCCGCTGCGGGTACTGCATGCCGGCCGATCGCGTGCCCGACGATTACGGCCTCGATTCACAGCAGCGGTTGAGTTTCGATCAGCTGGAAACCCTGGTGCGTGCCTTCGTCTCGGTCGGGGTGACCAAGGTGCGCCTGACCGGCGGAGAGCCGCTGCTGCGTCGCGACCTGCCGAGCCTGATCGCACGGCTGACCGCGATCGAGGGCATCGAAGATCTGGCACTGACCACCAACGGCACCTTGCTCGCCCGCCAGGCCGTCGCGCTGCGGCAGGCCGGGCTGCGCCGCATCACCGTCAGCATGGATGCGCTGGAACCGGCGTTGTTCAGGCGCATGAGCGGCGATCGCGGCGAGATTGCGCAGGTGCTGGCCGGCATCGCCGCCGCCGAGCAGGCCGGTTTTCAGCGGCTGAAGATCAATTGCGTGGTGCAGCGTGGCGTCAACGAAGATCAGGTGCTGCCGCTGGTGGAGCACTTCCGCGGCACTGGGCACGTGCTGCGCTTCATCGAATTCATGGATGTGGGCAGCTGCAATGGCTGGACCCCGGATGCGGTGGTGACCTCTGCGCAACTGCACGAACGCATCCACGCGCGCTGGCCGCTGGTGGCGCTGGACGCCAATTACACCGGGGAAGTGGCCCAGCGCCACGCGTTCGCGGATGGCGCCGGCGAAGTGGGCTTCGTCAGTTCGGTCAGCGTGCCGTTCTGCGGCGATTGCCAGCGTGCGCGCGTTTCGGCAGACGGGCATCTGTATACCTGCCTGTTCGCCAGCCAGGGCCATGACCTCAAGCCGGCCCTGGCCAATGGCGCGCCTGCGCTGGCGACGCATCTGCGCCAGCGCTGGAGCGTGCGTGGCGACCGCTACAGCGAAGTGCGCGCCTCGGTGCCACGGCGCGGCAAGCCGGTCGAGATGTTCTTGATCGGCGGATGAGCGAGGACGCGCTGCTGGTGCAGTTGCGCACGCTGGAGCTGCGTCTGCTCGATCCGCAGCAGCGTGCCGATGTGCAGGTCTTGGAAGCGCTGCTTGATCCGGCATTTGGCGAGTTCGGTACGTCGGGCCATCGGTACACGCGGAGCGAGGTAATCGCGGCCTTGCGCGTCCCCGGTGTCGCTGCCGAGTACTGCGCAGACGACTTCGAATGCGCGCGGTTGGCACCGGATCTGGCGCAGGTGCGCTATCGGTCGATGGATCGCCGGCAGGGTGTTGAGCGGCAGGCCTTGCGCAGCTCGTTGTGGCGCAGGAATGCTGCTGGATGGCAGCTGCTGTTCCATCAAGGCACCTTGTTCACCGAGAATGCCGCATCCTGATGGCCTGTCGTTCGCGTCGTTTCCCATGCCTGCAAAATCCCGTTCCGCACGCCTCACCCATCTGGACGATGCCGGGCTCCCCACCATGGTGGATGTCTCGGACAAGGCGGTTACCGCCCGTAGCGCCACCGCGGAAAGCCGCGTGCGCTTTCCGGCTGCCGTGGCCGCACAATTGCGCGCCAACGGCTTGCGTAGTGCCAAGGGCGGCATCGTGGAGACGGCGGTGATTGCCGGCACCATGGCGGTCAAGCGCACGCACGAATTGATTCCGTTCTGCCATCCATTGCCGATCGATGCGTGTCGTTTCGAGATCGACTGGGCAGGCGAGCAGGTGCTGGACATCCGTTGCACGGTGCGTTGCGTGCATCGCACCGGGGTGGAAATGGAGGCGCTGACCGGGGCCAGCGTGGCCGCGTTGACGGTGTATGACATGTGCAAGGCGTTGTCGCACAGCATGAGCATCGGCCCGACCAAATTGGTGTCCAAGCGCGGCGGCAAGCGCGGCATCGGAGCGGAACAATGACGGTCATGGTGACGGTGCTGTACTTCGCCAGCCTGCGCGAGGCTGCAGGCATTGCCGACGAGCGTGTGCAGACCGGCGCGCAGGATCTGCGCGGCCTGTATGCAGAACTCGATGCACGGCATGGCCTGCGCTGGACGCCTGCGCAGTTGCGTGTGGCTGTCGATGGCGCATTCGCGCGCTGGGAGGATGCGCTGCGCGACGGCAGCGAAGTGGTGTTCATTCCGCCGGTGTCGGGAGGTTGACTGTGAACGAGCAGGTCGCCGCGATCTTTGCGCTTTCCGAGGTGCCGTTGCCGATCGATCAGCTGCGTGCCGGGGTGGAACATCCGCATGCCGGCGCGTTCGCCAGCTTCGAAGGCTGGGTGCGCAATCACAACGAAGGCCGCGGCGTGGCCGGCTTGCGCTACGAAGCCTATGCCGCGCTCGCGCAGGCGGAGGGGCAGCGTGTTCTTGACGAAGCAATGCAGCGATTCGCCATCGTGCACGCGCATTGCGTGCACCGCGTGGGCGAGCTGCGTGTCGGCGAGATGGCGGTGTGGGTCGGCGTCAGCGCGGCGCATCGTGGCGCCGCATTCGACGCATGTCGCTACATCATCGATGAGGTCAAGGCGCGCGTGCCGATCTGGAAGCACGAGCATTACCTGGAAGGCGACGCGGGTTGGTTGCATCCCCAATCGCAACCGTAGCAGGTTGGATGCGGTGCGCATCCGCGCGTGAGCAGGCGACCGGCGTTGCATAAGCGCGCGGCGCAGCACGAGCTGCCTGCTGCTTTTCGCTGGATCAATCGCGCGCAAGTCGATGCTCCGGGCGGCTCGCCTGGAGTCTTTCGAAGTTGGGGTGGTATCCCCGCCGGTTGACCTCGGCGCCCGCATCGCGCCGTGGGAGACGCTAACGCTGCGGGATGCGTGCGCCGTCGCCACGGCGGGCACCAGTGACTGATGGGCTTTTCGCCTCGGCTTGCGAATGAGCGCAGCGCTGCACGTGATGATCGCTGTTGTTCGATCAATCGCGCCCAAGCTGGAGATTCCAGCTAGTTCGCCTGGCATTGTCGAAAGTTAGGGTGGTGTCCCCGCCGGTTGACCTCGGCGCCCGCATCAATCGATACCGTTGCTGCCTTCCGGCCCTGGCGGGATTTTCGATCTAGCGTCGCGAGGGACCGACGGGGCCACCATAAGACGCGGGCCATTGGCATGACCCTGCGATTTGCGGCGTTGGTGCCTTTGCGCAAATCATAAAACTGGCGGAGAGAGGGGGATTCGAACCCCCGAAGCGCGGTTTAGACGCTTACACACTTTCCAGGCGTGCTCCTTCAACCACTCGGACACCTCTCCGTGCCTGCACGACTGTGGTCGAACAGGGCCGCAAATTCTAGCGGTCGCCGGCCCGTACCACAAGCTGAATCTTCCAGCCGCAGTCGTGGAGACCGGGCGTGGCACAATATCGGCTCAAACAAAGCCGGTTGCCCGATGTCTTATCTTGTTCTCGCCCGCAAGTGGCGCCCGAAGCGTTTTGCCGAACTCGTAGGCCAGGAACACGTGGTCCGCGCGCTCAGTAACGCGCTCGACAGTGGGCGCGTGCATCACGCGTTCCTGTTCACCGGCACCCGTGGCGTGGGCAAGACCACCATCGCGCGCATCTTCGCCAAATCGCTCAATTGCGAGACCGGCACCAGTGCCGATCCGTGCGGGACGTGCCCGGCCTGCCTGGACATCGATGCCGGTCGCTACATCGACCTGCTGGAGATCGACGCCGCGTCCAACACCGGCGTGGACGACGTGCGCGAGGTGATCGAGAACGCCCAGTACATGCCCTCGCGCGGAAAGTTCAAGGTCTACCTGATCGACGAAGTGCACATGCTCTCCAAGGCGGCGTTCAATGCGCTGCTGAAGACGCTGGAAGAGCCGCCGGAACACGTGAAGTTCCTGCTGGCCACCACCGATCCGCAGAAACTTCCGGTGACGGTGCTGTCGCGCTGCCTACAGTTCAACCTCAAGCGGTTGGACGAAGACCAGATTCAGGGCCAGATGACACGCATCCTGGCCGCCGAACAGATCGAATCGGATCCGTCGGCGATCGTGCAGCTGTCCAAGGCGGCCGACGGTTCGCTGCGCGATGGTCTGTCGCTGCTGGACCAGGCGATCGCCTATGCCGGCGGCGCGCTGCGCGAGGACGTGGTGCGCACCATGCTGGGCACGGTCGATCGCACCCAGGTCGGCGCCATGCTGCACGCGTTGACCGACGGCGATGGCGCGCGCCTGCTGCAGGTAGTGGCGGCGCTGGCCGAATTTTCGCCCGACTGGAGCGGCGTGCTGGAGGCCCTGGCCGAGGCGTTGCATCGAGTGCAGGTGCAGCAGCTGGTGCCCTCGGTGGCCTTTGTCGGCGACGGCATCGACCCAACCCCGTTTGCGGCGCAGCTGCGGCCGGAAGTGGTGCAGTTGTGGTACCAGATGGCGCTGAACGGGCGCCGCGATCTGTATCTGGCGCCCAGCCCGCGCGCCGGTTTCGAAATGGCGGTGCTGCGCATGCTCGCCTTTCGCCCCGCAGCGGCGGTACCGGCTGGCGGCTCGGATGACGGGCGCGGTGCCACTGCTGGCGGTGGCGCGCGTTCGGCCGCTGCCGGCGGTCAGCTTGCTGCTCCAGTAGCGGCGGCACCGGTGACGTCCGCGCCCGCCGTAGTGGCCGCGCCGACTGCGGTGACGGATACGATGCCTGTTGCGGCTGCGGAGGCGTCCTTGCCGGCATCAGGGACCCGGGCAACTCCGGCTCCCCTTGTCGTGCTTTCTCCCCAAGAGTCTTCTCCGGCCAGTCGCGCGTCTGCAGCCAATGCGCGCAATGACGACACGCCGCCCTGGGCAGTGGACGATGCGCCGGTGCGTGCGCGGGCCACGCCTACACCCGACACGATGGGCGTGCTTGCGCCTGAAGCGGCAATGGCTCCGCCGTCTGCACCCGTCGAGCTCGCGCAACCCGATGGGATTGCGTCTGACGCTGCGGTGGAAGCTCCGGCTTCGGTTGTAGTGCCTTCACCGGCCGCGCTTGTCGAACCCTCGTCGCCTGAAGAGCCAGCGGTGGTCGCGTCAGCGGCAACGGCAGGGTCTGCATCAGACGCGGCAACCGACGCGGCGGCCCTGCTCGATGACGGCCGCATCGCCGATGCCGAGCAATGGCTGGAGCTGGTGACGCGCAGTGGCTTGAATGGCCCGTCGCGCCAGCTGGCCGCCAACGCCGCGTTTATCGGCCATCGCGATGGCGTGCTGCGGCTCGCACTCGCGCCGGGCTTCGAATATCTCAACTCCGAGCGCTCCATCGCCAATCTCGCGCAGGCGCTGGCACCGGTGTTGGGAGGCCCGCCGCGCATCGTCGTCGAAACCGGCAGCGCCGACGTCGAAACCTTGCATGAGCGTGCCAGCCGCCAGAAAGGCGAGCGCCAGAGCGCGGCCGAAACAGCCTTCATGAACGACCCGACGGTGCAGCTGCTGGTTCAGCAGCAAGGCGCGCGGATCGTGCCCGATTCCATCCGCCCTTACGACGAGTAACGACCCATGCGTGGAAACATTGCCCAACTGATGCAGCAGGCGCAGAAGATGCAGGAAAACCTGCAGCGCGCCCAGGAAGAACTGGCCAAGCTGGAAGTCACCGGCACCGCTGGCGGTGGCATGGTCAGCGTGACGCTGACCGGCGCCAAGGAGTGCCGCAAGGTGCGCATCGACCCAAGCATCCTCTCCGACCAGGAGATGGCCGAGGATCTGATCGCCGCCGCCTTCAACGACGCCTCCAACAAGATCGACGCCGAATCCAAGGACCGCATGGGCTCGGCGACCGCCGGCATGCAGTTGCCGCCGGGCATGAAGCTCCCGTTCTGAGCGAGGGAGAATTGGGAATTGGGAATGGGGAATCGCAAGAGCGAATGCGGTCTTGCTTTTCACAATTCCCTACTCCCGATTCCCGATTCCCGGCCCAATGTCCACTCTGCTCGAACAACTGATCGAGGCCTTCCGGGTATTGCCCGGTGTGGGCCAGAAATCGGCGCAACGCATGGCCTATCACGTGCTCGAGCGCGAGCGTGAGGGCGGGCGTCGGCTTGCCGCTGCGTTGGGCAGCGCGGTGGAAAAGGTAGGGCATTGCGTGCAGTGCCGCGACTTCACCGAATCGGAAATCTGCACCATCTGCGCCAGCAGCAGCCGCGACCGGCAGCAGCTGTGCGTGGTGGAGTCGCCGGCCGACCGCCTGGCGATCGAGCACGCCACCGGCTACCGCGGGCTGTATTTCATCCTGCAGGGGCGCCTGTCGCCGCTGGATGGCATCGGCCCGCGCGAACTGGGGCTGGACCGGCTCAGTGAACGTCTGGCTGCTGGCGAAGTGACCGAAATGATCATCGCCACCAACGCCACCGTGGAAGGCGAGGCAACCGCCCATTACCTGGCGCAGCTTGCCCGCCAGCGCGCAGTGCGCCCGAGCCGGCTTGCCCAGGGCATGCCGCTGGGCGGCGAGCTGGAGTACGTGGACCGCGGCACCCTGTCGCACGCCTTCGGCACCCGCAGTGAGGTGCTTTGAGGGCCGGGAATCGGGAATGGTGAATAGGGAATCGGAGACGCAAAGTCAGAAGCACGCGCGGTAAGCTCTTGCGATTCCCCAACCCCGATTCCCTATTCCCATCCCATGTCTGACACCATCTTCGGCAAAATCATTCGTCGCGAAATTCCGGCCACCATCGTCTATGAAGACGATGAGGTGCTGGGCTTCGAAGACATCGCGCCGCAGGCGCCAGTGCATGTGCTCTTCATTCCCAAGCAGCACGCTTTTCCGACCCTGGACGATGTCCCGCCGGAGCAGGCGCTGTTGGTTGGCAAGCTGGCAATCGCGGCGGCGACCTACGCGCGCGCGCAAGGGCTGGCGCAAGACGGCTACCGCATCGTGATGAATTGCCGCGAGCATGCCGGCCAGACGGTCTTCCATATCCATTTGCATCTGCTGGCCGGTGCGCCGCTGGGCCGTTTCGGTACGCCGTGATGGGTCGTTGGGTCATGCGTTGCGGGCAAGCCGCGTAACCAGCGATCATCGCGCACAGACAAAAACGCCGCTCCCTGCGAGCGGCGTTTTTGCGAGTCACGCTTAGGTCAGCGGCGCATCACCACCAGCCGCGGCCCCAACCCCAACCGCCGCCCCAGCGCGGACCCCACGGGTCGCCCCACGGGCCATACGGGTAAGCCGGCACGACTTCCACATCGCGCACGATCGGCCACAGGTAGACCACGTCGGCATTGACCTTGGGCAGCTTGTAGTCGTACTCGCCGATCTTGGTGGTTTCGTAGCCTTCGATCTTGCCGATGAAGGTCACTTCGCGCCCCGGCTCGAACACCGCTGGATCGTAGAAGCCAGAGCGGCAGGCCAGGAAGCGGCCATCGCTGGCATCCACGGCATTACGGTCGGGGCGACCGCTGGCATTGAGCGGGCGCGAGATCAGCTCGAAGCAGGTCTGGCCCTGGCCAGGCGTGGTCTTGATGATCTTGCCACCCCAGCGCACGGGCGTGCCGACTTGGGCGCTGGCGGTGGAATCGCTCGGACTGACCGCGGGGAACTGGCCCTGCAGCGGCTTGGGTGCGGTGGCGCAGGCTGCGAGCCCGAGCACAGCGATAAGAGGAACAAGAAAACGGGTACTCATGAGGAAGCTCCGGTTCGCGGGCGATGCTGCAGCAAGTCTTTCAAGAGAGGGGCGCTGTCCGAATCAGCGCCAGCGTATCGCGCGGCAGCGAAACGTTGGCTGAGTGCCAACAGGGGCGTATTCGGGTGTGAGCGGGCGACACGTTGCGCCCACACACTGGCCGGTTCGTGCGGTTCACGGGCAAGGCCGAGCTTGCGGTAGCGGTGGCTCAGTCGGTGCCAGGCGCGCAGCAACGGGTCGCGCTCACGTTCGCCCCGTGCCAGCAGCCAGCCCATCCACGCCAGCGCGCTCACCGCGAACACGCCGAAGATGGCGGCCAGTTGCGAGGTGTCCAGGCGATCGATGCCGAAGGGTTGCAGCAGCCGTTGCTGGTGATCGGCATCGAAGGACAGCACCAGCTCGTTCCAGCCTCGCCGCAGCCAGTCGCTGACCTGGCCCAGGCTGGCCCATGTGCCAAGGTCGGCGAAGTCGTTGCCGCCGCCGGTTTGCAGGCGATCTTCGAGCGTGTCGTAGATGCGTTCCGGCGCCACTGCGGCGGTGGGGTCCACGCGCACCCAGCCACGCCCGGCCAGCCAGACTTCGGTCCAGGCATGCGCATCCATGCGCCGTACCACCCAGTAATTGCCCAGCCGGTTGTAAGTGCCGCCGGCGTACCCGGTCACCACGCGCGCCGGGATGCCGGCCGCACGCATCAGCACCACGAACGAGGAGCTGAAGTGTTCGCAGAAACCGGCCTTTTGCTGAAACAGGAATTCGTCGACGCTGTTGCGGCCGAGCAGCGGCGTTTCCAGCGTGTAGGCGAATTCGCGGGTGATCCACTGCAGCGCGCGCTGCACCACCGCATCGTCGTTGTTGCCGGCCTCGCGACGCCATTGCCGTGCCAGCGTCAGCGTGCGCGGATTGAAACCGGGCGGCAGGGCAAGGGCACGCTTGCGCAACTGATCGGGCAGGTCGGCATCGAAGCGCGTTGGCGGTGCCGATTGCAGGTCCCAGCGGGTCAGTGCGCTCAACGGACGTTGCGCGAACAGTTCGTAGTCTGGGGATAACTCGGCGTTGGGCACGCCTTGTGTAGGCAGATCCAGCGACACCAGTTGGCGGCGATCGGTGGGCTCGTAATCCAGGCGGTAACGGTAGGTTTGCGGGCCTGCGGTGACCGAAGCGGGCTGGGCGCGGCCGGTCCAGCGCGCGCGCTGCCAGGTGCGGCCGTCGAAGTCCCACATCACCGGGCCGCGCCAGTAGCGCTGTTGCGGCGGCGGCGCCTTGCCGGCGAATTGCACGCGCAAGGCCGGGCTGTCGTCGGCCATCAGGTCGATCCATTCGCCCGGCGACATGTTGTCCGACAGGCCAGGCCGGGAGAGCGCGCGTTCGGGCACGCCCCACAGCGGCGCACTCAGGCGCGGCAGCAACCAGAACGTGGCCAGGGCCAGCGGCACGCCGATGGCGACCAGCTTGCCGATACCGCGCAATTGCAGGCGCAGGGCCGGCGTGGCGGTGTGGTGTTCTTCGTCGGCCAGCCGCTGCATGCTCAGCAAGGCGCTGACCACCGCCAGCAGCGCCAGGCCCATCGTCGCCGGGCCCTGGTCGAGCAGAAAGGCGGCAAACGGTGCGAACAACGCAAAACCCAACAGGCTGCGTGCATCGCGCAGGGTGCGCAGCTCGGAGGTCTTGATCGCCAGCATCGATGCCAGCACCGCGCAGCCGGTGTCGCGGCCGAAGCGCATGCCGATCTGCCAGTACACCGCCGCCAGCATTGCGATCACCAACAACAGCCGCACCGGCGCCATCAAGGTGCCGCGCCAGCTCAGCACGCCGACCAGCACCGCGGCCACCGCGACAGTGGCCGCAAGCAGGCCCGGCAACTGCAACAGCAACGGCGTCAATGCCAGCCAACTGGTGGCCAGCACCCAGGCGCGGCTGGCTTGGCTGATCGGGAGGGTGGGCTCAGTCATGCGGAAGCAGGGCCAGGGCGCGTTGGCACAGGTGGTGGTGCGAAGGTCCCTGCGCGGGACCTAACGGTGGCTGGCCAGGCAGCAGCAGGCGATAACGGCGCCCGTCGCGTTCGGCCAGGTTGACCCAGCGGGCAAGGCGCGCAATGCGGCGCTCATACGGCAGCGCGTTGAGTGCACGCCAGTCCAGTGTGACGTCGATTCCCAGTGGCTGTTCGTATTCGCGCACCAAGAGCGTGTCGCGCCGTGCCGAGTGTTTCCAGGAGATCGTGCGCGGGGCGTCGCCAGCGCGATACGGGCGCAGTTGGTGCAGCTCTTCGCCTTGCGCATGCAGGCGCGTCTTGTTGGGCGAGCCCGCACCATCGGGCAGCGCCGGACCTTGTTCTTCGGGCCTGGGATAGGCCAGCAACGGCGTTTCCGGCCATACCCACGACCAGGCGCGCACCAGGCCCAGCGGCTGGGTGCTGGACAGACGAATGCGCTCGATATCCTGCCAGCCGCGGCGCTGGGTCGGCACCAGCAGATCGACCTCGGCCATATCGTGCTCGATCAACGCACAGAAGCCACTGCGGTCCAGGTGATCCAGGCGCAGCCCGCGTCGTGCGCGGGTATCGCGACGCGCCAACGACACCCGCATGCGCAGCGGTTCGCCGGCGACCACCGGTTCGGCCGATACCGCTTCGATACGCAGCGCCGATAGCTGCAGGTGCGCCATGATGCTGCTGGCGATCCCGGCCGTGGCCAGCAGCAGTGCGAGCAGCAGCGCCGGATTGTTGTTGTAGTTCAGTGCGCCGAGCAGCATCGCCAGCAGTAACGCCGTGACGAACAGCCCGAAGCGGGTCGGCAGCACATAGATGCGCCGCCGATCCAGCACGATCGGCAAGCCTTCCGCGCCCCGCGGCCGCACCAGCAGGCTGAGTCGGCGGACGATGCCGCGCATGTGCGCACGCACCTGAGTCAGTCCACCGGCACGCTATGCAGCAGCGCCTTGGCCAGCGCCGGCCCGGACGACGATTCGGCTTCCGGCACCAGCCGGTGCCCGGCCACAGCCACAAACAGCGCCTGCACGTCTTCGGGCAGCACGTGCTCGCGCCCGAGCAGCAGTGCATAGGCCTTGGCCGCGCGCAGCAAGGCGATCCCGGCGCGTGGCGACAGGCCCACGCGCACCCCGGCATGCTGGCGGCTACGCAGCAACAAGGCCTGCACATAGCCGATCAGCGCATCGCTGGTATGGACTTGGTTGACCACCCCGCGCAGCGCGACCACGTCGGCGTCGCTCAATTGCGGGGCGGCCTGGGCGATCAGTTCGCGCCGATCCGTGCCCGACAGCAGCGCACGCTCGGCATCGGCGCTGGGGTAGCCCAGGCTCAGCCGCAGCAGGAAGCGGTCCAGCTGCGAGTCGGGCAGCGGGAAGGTGCCCGACAGATCGACCGGGTTCTGCGTGGCAATCACGAAGAACGGCTCCGGCAATGCATGCGTCACGCCATCCAGCGTCACCTGCTGCTCGGCCATCGCTTCCAGCAGCGAGCTCTGCGTACGCGGCGGAGCCCGGTTGATTTCGTCGGCCAGCAGCACGTTGGTGAACACCGGGCCGGGATGGAACTGGAACTGCCGCGAGGCGGCGTCGTAGACGGACACGCCCAGCACATCGGCCGGCAGCAGGTCGGAGGTGAACTGCACGCGCTGGAAGCCCAGCCCCAGGCTGGAGGCCATCGCATGGGCGAGGGTGGTCTTGCCCAGGCCGGGCAGGTCCTCGATCAATAAATGTCCTCCGGACAGCAGTGCCACGAACGCCAGCCGCACTTCCTGCGCCTTGCCCAGCAGCAGCGAATTGACCTGGTCTTGTGCGCGCCGCAGCGATTGACGCAGCGCATCGGTTAGCATTTCCGTGGAACGCAGCGGTGTCGACATCACAATTCCGTAGGTGGAAAGAAGAGTGCACAGGGCAATGCAGGGGGACCAACGCGCACATCGCACCTTCGTGATCCTGTGGACACTGGCGACAGCCGTCAAGCTGTTGATCGCCGCACGCTTGCCGCTCTTCGTTGACGAGGCCTTCTACTGGCAGGAAGGCCAGCATCTGGCGGCGGCGTATTCGGATCTGCCGGGCATGACCGCCTGGCTGGCGCGGCTGGGCGTGGAGCTGGGCGGACATCATCTGCTGGCGTTGCGGCTGCCGTTTCTGGCCATTTCCGCGCTGATTCCCTGGTTGATCGCGCATATCGCCACGCGCTGGTTCGGCTCCACGCTGGGCTGGCAGGCCGGCAGCCTGACCTTGCTGATGCCGCTGTCGGCCACGCTGGGCATTCTGGCCGTGCCGGATGTGCCGATGGCATTGGCGGCGGTGCTGTGCATGGATGCCGGTGCGCGCTTGTTGCGCGAGGTCGATGCCACCAGCGCGCTGGAGCTCGCCATCGGCCTGGTCATCGGTGCGCTCAGCCACTACCGCTTTGTCGGGGTGATCGGGGTGGGCTGCATCGCATTGCTGTGCATCCCGCAGGGGCGTGCGGTGATGCGCGACCCACGCATCTGGATGGCGCTGACCGTCGGCGCGGTGAGCTGGCTGCCGCTGCTGTTCTGGAATACCGACCACGACGATGCCGGGCTGCGCTTTCAATTGGTCGACCGGCATCCGTGGCGGTTCCAGATCGGCGGGCTGTGGTTTGTGCTGATCCAGACGGTGGCGGTGACGCCGCTGTTGGCCTGGGCGATGGTCAAGGTCGGTCTGGCCGGCACCCGCAGCGGCGGCGGCTCGCGCGCGCAATGGCGCTATTTCGGCTTGCTCGGCGGCATTTCGACCGTGGCGATCTTCGTGCTGGGCTTCTTCAGCGATGCCGAGCGGATCAGCTTCCACTGGCCGCTGCCCGGCTATCTGGCGCTGCTGGTGGCGGTGCCGGTGATCCTGATGCGCTGGCCGCATCCGCTACGCCGCACGGCGTGGTTGATCGCACTGCTGGGCATGCTCGGCGCATACGGCTACTACCTGGCGGTGTCGGTGCCGTCGATCCGCGCGCATACCGCCGGCGAAAAATACTACCCGCGCAACTTCGCCGGCTGGAACGATCTGGCGGCTGCGGTCAAATCGCGGCTGGCGCAGATGCCGCCGGGCACGCGCGTGTTGGCGGAGAACTTCAAGGTTGGCGCCGAGCTCGGCTTCCAGTTGCACGATGCCAAGATCGAGGTGCTGCGTGCCGCGTTGAACGACAAGCACGGGCGCAGCGCGCAGCTGCAGCAGTGGGGGTTGCTCAGCGACGGTACGCGTGACGGGCAGCGGCTGCTGGTGCTCTCGCCCAGCGATCAGCGCTACCGCGACCTGCTCACGCGTTACCACGCCATCTGCGACATGGTCGGCCCGCTGCCGCCGCCCACTGTGGTCTCCACCGATCACGGCTATCAGCGCTTTCTGCTGTTCGCACTGCCCGCGCAACGCCAGCCCGGGCCGTGCGTGACCCCGGCGATGGCGTGGATCGATGCGCCGCTGCCGGATGTCGCCGTGTCCGGCACGCTTCAAGTGCGTGGCTGGGCCTTCAAGGATGGCGTTGGGCTAGCGAATGTCGAGCTGCTGCTCGACGGTCGCCCGATCGCGCAGGCCACCTACGGCACGCCGCTGGATGTGCGCCCGTACTGGAAAATCTCCACCGACCCGCAGCATCCCAACGTCGGCTTCACTGCAACGCTCGACACCCACGCCTTGCCGCCCGGCACGCACTGGCTGGGCCTGCGCCTGCATGGCCGCGACGGCAGCGTCGAGGATTGGTGGGAGCAGCCCCTTACCGTTTCAGCACCTCAGAGCACGCGATGACCGATGCCATGCCTGTTGCCCATCCCGCGCCGGTGCCCGGGATTCGAATCGCCGTGCTGGTGCCGTGCCACAACGAAGCGGCGACGGTCGCTGCGGTCGTCGGCAATTTTTCTGCCGCTTTGCCGGGAGCGGTGATTCATGTGCTGGACAACAATTCCAGCGATGCCACCGCAGCGATCGCCGCGGCGGCAGGCGCCCAGGTCTGTCGTGTCGCATTGCAGGGCAAGGGCAACGTGGTACGGCGTGGATTTGCCGATGTCGAGGCCGACATCTACGTGTTGGTCGATGGCGACGCCACCTACGATGCCGCCGCCGCGCCGGCGCTGGTGCGCAAGCTGGTCGACGAGCGCCTGGACATGGTGGTCGGTGCGCGGCGCGATCAGCAGCAGGCCGCGTATCGGCCGGGGCATCGGTTGGGCAACGTCTTGCTGACGCGCTGCGCGGGGCTGCTGTTCGGCCGCAGCTTCGACGACATGCTGTCCGGCTACCGGGTGTTCTCGCGGCGCTACGTCAAATCGTTCGCCGCCCACGCGCAGGGCTTCGAGACCGAAACCGAACTGGCCGTGCATGCCTTGCAGCTGCGCATGCCGGTGGCCGAGGTCGAAACCGCCTATGGCGTGCGTCCGGAAGGCTCGCAAAGCAAGTTGAACACCTGGCGCGATGGCTGGCGCATCCTCGTCACGATCGTCAAATTGTTCAAGGCCGAGCGGCCGTTACTGTTCTTCTCGATCGGCTTCGTGCTCAGCGCCACATTGTCGGTGGTGCTGGCGATCCCCTTGTTCGAGACCTATTTCCAGACCGGGCTGGTGCCGCGCTTCCCCACTGCAATTCTGTGCGTGGCGCTGATGCTGCTCGGCTTCCTGCTGCTGGCCTGCGGTCTGATTCTGGATACCGTCACGCGTGGACGGGTGGAGGCCAAGCATCTGGCGTATTTGTCCGAGCCGGGCGTCGGCAGGCTGGTCGCGGTAGAAGACAACAAGGAACGTCGCTGATGGCATCGATTGCGGGCTCTGCACCTGTTGCGCGGCGGCAGCGTGTGTTGCGGTGGGCAGATCGCTGGTTCGGGTTTCATTCGCAGCGCCAGATCGCATCGGCAGTGGTCGCGGTCCTCCTGTTGGGGGCATTGCTGTCGCTTGGCCTGGGGCAGGACGCCAATTGGGATTTGCGCAATTACCATCTTTATATCGGCGATGCCTGGGCAAGCGACCGACTGGGCACGGATCTGGCCCCAGCGCAGATGCAGAGCTATTTCAGCCCGCTGCTCGATGCGATGCATGCCTGGCTGATGCTGCAGCTGCCCGGGCCGGTGGCCGGTGCGTTGCTCGGTGGTTTGCATGCGCTGGTCTTCATCCCGCTGGCGGCGCTGGCGTGGCGGGTATTGTCGAATGAATCCCGCCGCGCGCAGTGGGTGCCGCTGTTCGCGTTGGCTGGAATGTGCAGTGCGGTGTTCCTGTCCGAACTCGGCAACACCATGGGGGACACAGCCAGTGCAATTCCGGTGCTGGCTGCATTGGCGGTTGTGTTGTTGGCGCAGTTCAGGGCGCGCAATGGCTTGCACGTCGTGCATCTGTGGGCCGTTGCTGGTGCGTTGATCGGCCTGGCGGTGGCGCTCAAGCTCACCAATGCGTTGTATGCGTTGGCATTGGTGCCGGCAGTGCTGTGCGACGGTGGCCGCCTGCGCTCGCGCGTGCTCGCGTTGAGTGTGCTGGCGGGCGTTGCGCTGCTGGTGCTGTTGCTGGTGGCTGGCCCTTGGTATTGGCAGGTCTGGCAGCACCTGGGCAACCCGCTGTTTCCGCAGTTCAACGGCGTGTTCAAATCGCCGCTGGCCCAGCCGGTCTCGATCGCTGATGTGCGCTGGTTGCCGCGCACTATCGGCGAGCAGCTCATCTGGCCGCTGCTGTTTACGCTCAAGCCGCAGCGCATCGGCGATCTCGGTCTGGTGCAGGCGGGCTGGGCAGTGCTGTATGGGGTGGTGGCGATTGCTGCAGGGCGTGCGTTGGTGCGTCGTCCGGTGCGTGCTGCCGCTGTCGATCGCACTGCCATCGTGCTGCTGGTGTTCTTTGGCGTGGCGTATGCGCTGTGGCAGGCGATTTTCAGCATCCACCGCTATCTGGTGGTACTGGAGCTGCTGGCGCCGCTGGTGCTGTGGATCGTGTGCCGGCATGCATTTGCCGCGCGCGCAAATCGCAAGGCCGCCTGGTTGATCGGCGCATGCGCGCTGGTTGCGGTGGTCGGCTGGAAGGACTGGGGGCATGAGTCCTGGTCGCGCGAGAGCTTCCAGGTGGAGCAGCCGGTGCTCGGGAATCCCGCAGCGTCCAGTGTGTTGCTGGTCGGCGACGAACCGCAATCCTGGCGCGTGCCGTTGTTGCCGTCGCAGGCGCGCTACATCGGGGTTGCCACCAATATCTCCGAGACCGACCACTACCGACAGCGCGTGCGTGCATTGATTGCCGAGCGATCGCAGCTTTACGCGATGTTGGGGGCGGCGCGTGACAAGCAGCAATTGCGCATCGATCGCATGAATCGCCTGGCGCAGCAGTTCGGCTGGGAGCGTCAGCCGGGATGCACGCGGCTGCGCTGGTTGGTCGCACGCGGTCTGCGTGCCGAACTGGATACCTCACAGCCTGATCGCTGCGTACTGGCTATTCCCAAAGGCAAGGCGCTGGATATCGCAGCCGCAGATCAGGCCGTGCGCGAGGCTGCGCAACAGCGCCTGGCAGCGTACGGGCTGACGTTGGATCCCGCGCGTTGCCGCACGCTGTCCTCGCAGGTGGGGCAGGCCGTCTATCCGTATCAGTTCTGTCAGCTGGCGCTACCGAATTAAGAGCAGCCAACAAGCGCCTGCGCTCACCGCCAGGCGGACGCGGCCGCCGCTCGGTGCTGCATGCGCCACGCGTGCACTGCTGTTCCTGCTCGCCGCCGACACCCACATGGCGACCGCGCGCGACGTGTTATTGGTCGCTCCGAAAGTTAGGTGCGAGCCGGCAGCCTGCGCGCGTTTGCGGGGACACGCAGTTGAGGCTGGAATTCGAGCGCGCGCGTGTTCCAGCAGGCCACGTGCGGCCCTACAAATTGATCCGCCAAACACGCAGTGCTGATCCGTGGCTTACCTCAGGGAATCTGGAATCCCGCCTGCCGCAGCAATCTTGCCAGCGCGATCATCGGCAGGCCCACCAGGGCGGTGGGATCTTCCGAGCGGATCGCGTCGAACAGGCTGATGCCGAGGCCTTCGCATTTGAAGCTGCCGGCGCAATCCAGGGCTGGTTCGGCGTCCAGGTAGCGTTCGATCTCGACGACCGTCAGCGCGCGAAGTTGCACCTCGGTCAGGTCCAGCGCGTGCAGCTGGCGCTCCGGGCCGACCAGGCTGACGGCGGTATGGAAGCGCACGGTCTGGCCAGACATCGCAGTCAGCTGCATCCGGGCCCGCTCGTGCGTGCCGGGTTTGCCCAGCGCCTGGCCGTCCAGGTCGGCGACCTGATCCGAGCCGATCACCCAGGCGTCAGGGAAGCGGGCTGCCACCGTGGCGGCTTTTTCCACGGCCAGGCAGCTGGCCAGTGCGCTCGGGGATTCGCCCGGCCGTGCCTGCTCGTCGACCTCCGGCCGGACGGTGTCGAAGTCGAGCTGCAGGCGGCCGAGCAGCGCGCGCCGATAGACAGACGTGGAAGCAAGGATCAGGCGTGGCATCATGGGGCCGCTGCGAGGGGGGCAGGGGAGTCTGCCGTCCTGCGGGCCGCGCGGCAATCGCATGAATTGGGTCATTTGACAGGGCTGCCGCGGGTCTTTAACATTCTGCGGCTTATGTCCGCGAACGTGCCCGAAATGCTGGATGCTTGGCGGATGGTCGCAGCGCGCAGGCGCTTCGATGGCCGCATCCCGCTATCTGGGATGACCCGTTTGCAGGGAAGCCTTGTCGATACCGACGGCGAATGTGTCTATTCGCTTCAATTCGATCAAGACCCTCTGCTGAAGGTCGCCTATGTCGAACTCAGTATCGATGTGGAGCTTCCGCTGGCCTGCCAGCGCAGCCTGCAACGCTTCCTGTATCCGGTGCAAATCAGACAGCGTCTTGGTTTGATCCGTGACGAGGCCGACGAAGCTGCATTGCCGGCCGAGTACGAAGCGTTGCTGGTGCCGGAAGATGGCATGCTGCGGGCCGTCGACATGATCGAGGACGAGCTGGTGCTCTCAGTACCGGTGGTGCCGGTGGCGCCGGGTAGCGAAGCGATCGACGCCGAATGGGTTCCGACCCAGGAAGAGCAAGACAGGGCCAGTCCGTTCGCGGCGCTGGCAGCGTTGAAGAAACAGTAACCGCCGCTGTTAAGGGCGGTAAGACAGGTCGACGCGGGCGTAGAGCGTGCTGTTCGACTCAACAGACAAGTTATCGAACTAAAGTTGGAGCAATCCCATGGCTGTGCAGAAATCCCGTGTCACCCCGTCCCGCCGCGGCCAGCGTCGTTCGCACGATGCCCTGACCGCCAAGCAGCTGTCGACCGACCCGACCAGCGGCGAGATCCATCTGCGCCACCACATCACCGCTGACGGTTACTACCGCGGCAAGAAGGTGATCGCGACCAAGTCGTCGGCCGTCCAAGAAGATTGATCCGTGGCGCCCGCCGCGTTCGGCGCGGCCGGGTGACTCTCGCTTCTTCAGGAGCCGCCGATCACCGCGGCTCTTGCAATAGGGAACAGTATGAGCAAGCGGATCTATTCCAGAATCGCGGGCACGGGTAGTTATTTGCCCGAAAAGGTGTTGACCAACGACGACATGTCGAAGATTGTCGACACCAGCGATGAATGGATCTTCTCGCGCACTGGCATCCGTGAACGTCACATCGTCGCCGACGACCAGACCACCAGCGATCTGGCGTATTTCGCCTCGCTGAGGGCGATGGAAGCGGCCGGTGTGACCGCCGATGAGATCGATCTGATCGTCATCGGCACCACCACCCCTGACCTGATCTTTCCGTCGACTGCCTGTTTGCTGCAGGCCCGACTGGGTAACATCGGTTGCGGTGCGATGGACGTCAACGCTGCCTGCTCGGGTTTTGTCTACGCGCTCAGCGTGGCCGACAAGTTCGTGCGCAGTGGCGACGCCAAGACCGTGCTGGTGGTTGGCGCAGAAACCTTGACCCGCATCGTGGACTGGACCGATCGCACTACCTGCGTGCTTTTCGGCGATGGCGCCGGCGCGGTGATCCTCAAGGCCGACGAAGAGACCGGCATCCTCAGCACCCATTTGCACGCCGATGGCAGCAAGAAAGAGCTGCTGTGGGACCCGGTGGGGGTCTCGGTGGGATTCGGCGAAGGCAAGAATGGCGGCGGTGCATTGCTGATGAAGGGCAACGACGTCTTCAAGTATGCGGTCAAGGCGCTGGACTCGGTGGTCGATGAGACCCTGGCGGCCAGTGGCTATGACAAGCATGACCTGGATTGGCTGATTCCGCATCAGGCCAACCTGCGCATCATCGAAGCCACTGCCAAGCGGCTGGAGTTGCCGATGGAGCAGGTAGTCGTGACCGTAGATCGCCATGGCAACACGTCGTCTGCCTCGGTGCCGCTGGCGCTGGACGAAGCGGTGCGCTCCGGTCGCGTGCAGCGCGGCCAGTTGTTGTTGCTGGAAGCCTTCGGCGGCGGGTTTACCTGGGGCTCGGCGCTGCTGCGCTACTGACGGTTCTGCTTCCTGCGCCAGGTAGACGCGCACGTCCACTCAGGCGGATTCGTGCATGGCGGGGACACTCGTCTTCCCTTGCGGTGGGGGCAGGCTTGCCTCCTGGTGCCCGGTGTACGTTTTCGGGGGCGCTTGAAGTCCGCCAAGTGCAGCGCACGTTTTTAGGTCGCGTGATTCGCTCAATGCGACCAGTTTGCGGGCTAGCGCGTCGGACAAGCCGGCCGGCAAGTAAATTCAGCGCATGCACCCCGCCCACGATCCTGTCTTCGTCGCCTTGCTCACCGGCAGTTACCAGCGGTTTGCAGGCCGCCCGCTGGTCGCAGATCGACAGATCGAGCCCGATTGGCTGTATCACGATGCGCCGTTCGCCCTTCTTGCGCACGATACCGCTGTAGACCCGCGGTTTGTCTATGCGAACCAGGCGGCACAGCGCGTTTTCGGCTACAGCTGGGGCGAGTTCGTTGGCATGCCTTCGCGGCTATCGGCAGAATTGCCGGAACGAGCGGAACGTCAGCGTTTGCTCGACGCGGTCGCCCGCGATGGCGTCGTCACGGACTACGCGGGTATGCGGATCGCGAAAGATGGTTCCCGCTTCCGGATCGCCGAAGGTGTGGTATGGCAACTCGTCGATGAGGATGGGGTGCTGCATGGACAAGCGGCGACATTCCCGCTGCCAGGCTAGACGAAGCGCAAGCGGCAGCACCGGCTGCGCCCGACCCTTCGGCTTCCTCGCCGGCCTTGCCGGCGCTGGTGCGCCGCCTTGGCAGGCAGCGCTTTCACTATCGAACCCGAACGGCAGCGCGTCAGCGTCACTGCTGCCGTTGTGCGCCCGGCCCGACCAAGCCCGGTGTGCGGTTTTGCGACGTCGCGACACAGTCGCGTGGTCTTCTGCATACGCGGCAGTACAGACGCCGGGGCGATTTCGCACGTATGATCCCGGCTCGATTTTTGTAGGCAGCAACGCGTGACCGAATCCACTCTCGCCTTCGTGTTTCCCGGCCAGGGCTCGCAGTCCTTAGGCATGCTGGCCGAACTGTCCGAACTGCACCCGCAGATTCGCGAAACGTTCGCCGAAGCCTCCGAGGGCGCTGGCGTCGACTTGTGGGCGTTGTCCCAGGGCGGCCCGGAAGAAATGCTCAATCGCACCGAATACACCCAGCCCGCCTTGCTGGCTGCGGGCGTTGCGGTGTGGCGTCTGTGGACTGCCCAGCGCGGGCAGCGCCCGGTGCTGCTGGCGGGACACAGCCTGGGCGAATACACCGCGCTGGTCGCGGCTGGCGCCTTGTCGCTGCACGACGGTGCGCATCTGGTGCGGTTGCGCGGCCAGTTCATGCAGGCTGCGGCACCGGCGGGCGTCGGCGCGATGGCTGCGGTGCTGGGCGCCGAAGACGCCGTGGTGCAGGAGGTCTGTGACCAGGCGTCCGGCAGCGACGTGGTGGTGCCGGCCAACTTCAATTCGCCCGGTCAGATCGTGATCGGCGGCCACGCTGCGGCGGTGGATCGCGCGCTGGGGCTGCTGGCCGAGCGCGGCGTGCGCAAGGCGGTCAAGCTGGCAGTGAGCGTGCCCTCGCACACCCCGCTGATGCGCGAAGCCGCCAATCAGCTCGGCGAGGCGATGGCCGGGCTGACCTGGCACGCCCCGCAGATTCCAGTGGTGCAGAACGTGGACGCGCGCGTGCATGAGGGCAGCACGGCCATCCGCCAGGCCTTGGTGGAACAGCTCTACCTGCCGGTGCAATGGACCGGCTGCGTGCAGGCGCTCGCCAGCCAGGGCATCACCCGCATTGCCGAATGCGGCCCGGGCAAGGTGCTGAGCGGGCTGATCAAGCGCATCGACAAGAGCCTGGATGCGCGGACGCTGGCAACGCCCGCCGACTATGCCGGCGCGCTCGACGCGTGGGCGCACTGATCCAACGCCGCTGCCGGTCGTGCCGGCATCCCTCGACGTTCGCGGCCACGGTTGCGGCGTCCCCCATCGAGGAACAGCAATCATGAGCAAGCCCCTGCAGGGCGAAATCGCCCTCGTCACCGGCGCCAGCCGCGGCATCGGTGCGGCCATTGCCGATACCCTGGCCGCCCACGGCGCCACGGTCATCGGCACCGCCACCTCGGCTTCCGGCGCTGCGGCGATCGGCGAGCGTCTGGCCGCCCACGGCGGACACGGTCGTGAACTGAACGTCACCGACGCGGCTGCAGTCGATGGCGTGATCGATGCCATCGGCAAGGAGTTCGGCGCCATCTCGATCCTGGTCAACAACGCCGGCATCACCCGCGACAACCTGTTGATGCGGATGAAGGACGACGACTGGCAGGCGATCGTCGACACCAACCTGACCAGCGTGTTCCGCACCTCCAAGGCGGTCATGCGCGGCATGATGAAGGCGCGCAAGGGCCGCATCATCAATATCGCCTCGGTAGTGGGTGTGACCGGTAATCCTGGGCAGACCAATTATGCCGCCGCCAAGGCCGGCATCATCGCGTTCTCCAAATCGCTGGCCAAGGAAATCGGCTCGCGCGGGGTGACCGTCAATGTGGTGGCGCCCGGTTTCATCGATACCGACATGACCAAGGCGCTGCCGGACGAGGCCAGGACCGCCTTGCTGCAGCAGATTGCGCTGGGTCATCTGGGCGAGCCGGAAGACATCGCCAATGCGGTGGCGTTTCTGGCCGGCCCGACGGCCCGCTACATCACCGGTGAGACCCTGCACGTCAACGGTGGCATGTACATGCCGTAAGCGTGCGGCGCCGGGAGGCGCTAAGTGGCTGATCGGCCGGGAGTTGTGATGCAATGCAAGGCCCGGTCGCTTCCACTACACTATCCAACGCGGCCATCGCAGCGTCGATGGCGTTTTGTGAGTCCCTCACAGGAGCACCGCACATCCGTGTGCGGGGATCCTAAAACTCGAACCACCACTACTCCAGCTGGAGCGATATCCCCAATGAGCACCATCGAAGAACGCGTCAAGAAAATCGTCGTCGAACAACTCGGCGTCAAGGAAGAGGAAGTCACCACCAGCGCATCGTTCGTCGATGATCTGGGTGCCGACTCGCTGGACACCGTCGAGCTGGTGATGGCGCTGGAAGAAGAGTTCGAGTGCGAGATCCCGGACGAAGAGGCCGAGAAGATCACCTCGGTGCAGCAGGCGATCGACTACGTCAAGGCTCACGTCAAGAGCTGATGCGTTGTTCCTGATCGTGGCGGCGTGCATCAAGCCGCTGCCGCATCAGACATTCCATGGGGCCGCTGATGCGGCCCTGTGTTTTTCAAGTGTCACCCGCAAACCCCAAGCACCGTCCGTTCCGTGGTGAGGAGATCTGCAATGAGTCGTCGTGTTGTCGTTACCGGCATGGGCATGGTGTCGCCGCTGGGCAATGATCTGGCCACCAGCTGGGACGGAATCGTCCACGGCCGCTCAGGCATTGGCCCGATCACGCAGATCGATGCCTCGCAGTTCACCACCAAGATCGCCGGTGAAATCAAGAATTTCGACCCCACGCTTTTTGTGTCCGCCAAGGACGTCAAGAAGATGGATTCGTTCATCCACTACGGTGTCGGCGCCTCGTTCATGGCGCTGGACGATTCCGGACTGGAAATCGACGAAAGCAATGCCGAACGCGTGGGCGCCATTCTCGGCTCCGGCATCGGCGGGCTGCTCGGCATTGAAGAGCAGACCATCAAATTCCATGAGGGCGGCGCGCGCAAGATTTCGCCGTTCTATGTGCCCAGCACCATCATCAACATGCTGCCCGGCCAGGTGAGCCTGATCAAAGGCCTGAAAGGCCCGACGTTCTCGGCGGTATCGGCCTGCGCCACATCCAACCATTCGATCGGCACCGCGATGCGCATGATCCAGCACGGCGATGCCGATGTGATGCTGGCTGGCGGTGCCGAGCGCGGTTCGTCGCCGAGTTCGGTGGGCGGCTTTTGTGCGATGAAAGCGATGTCCACCCGTAACGACGACCCGGCCGGCGCGTCGCGGCCGTGGGACAAGCAGCGCGATGGCTTCGTGCTGGGCGACGGCGCCGGCGTGCTGGTGCTGGAGGAGTACGAACACGCCAAGGCGCGTGGCGCACGCATCTATGCCGAGCTGGTCGGCTTCGGCGCCAGTTCCGATGCGTTTCACATGACCGCCCCCAGCGAAGACGGCGAGGGCGCGGCGCGCAGCATGGCGGCAGCGATGCGCGACGCCAAGCTCAACCCCGAGCAAATCGGCTACCTCAACGCGCACGGCACCTCCACGCCGCTGGGCGATCTGGCCGAAACGATGGCGATGAAGCGCGCGCTGGGCGATCACGCTTACAAGACCATGGTGAGCTCGACCAAGTCGATGACCGGGCATCTGCTCGGCGCGGCCGGCGGTGTGGAAGCGATCTTCTCGGTGATGGCGCTGCACACCGGCATCATCCCGCCGACCATCAACCTGGAAGAGCCAAGCGAAGGCTGCGACCTGGATTACGTGCCGAACGTGGCGCGCGAGGTGCAGGTGGATGCGGTGATGTCCAACGGCTTCGGCTTTGGCGGCACCAACGGCACGCTGGTGTTCAAGCGCGTTTGACCCCGCATATCGGTCGCGTGGCGTCATCGGCGCGCGACCTGCCTGGCTGTCGCATGCACTGCCGGCTTGCGGGTTGATGTTCAATCCTGCGATCAACCGTTGATCCACTCCTCGCGCGTGCTGCGTACGGCAGCGGTGCGTCCGTATCTCACGCCATGCCGGACCGATGACGCTTACCCGATCACTGCACGCGGACATCGACCTGCTGGCGCTGCATCGGCTGTCACCGCAACGCTATCCGGCCCTGCTGGAGTCCAGCGCTTCCGGCACCGAGCATGGTCGCTGGGATGTGCTGCTGCTGGCAGAGGGGCCATGCCTGCGGCTGGATCCGGACGGATGTACGCGCGATGGCGCTGGGCGGTTGCTGGAGGGCGGCTTTCTGGCGGCGCTGGATGCCGCCTGGCAGGCCGAGCGCGTGCCGCACGACGCGGCAAGCCCATGGCCGTTTCGCGGCGGTTGGGCGGTGCTGCTGGATTACGAACTTGCCGCGCAGGTCGAGCCGATTCTGCAACTGCCCACGCGCCGCGATGGCGTGCCCACCGCGCTGGCCTTGCGCGCGCCGGCAGCGGTGCTGCGCGATCGCCTGCACGGGCGCTGTGTGGCGCTGGCAGAGCCGGGCCGCGAGGAGTTGTTGCAGCAGATCGGCGACGACCTTGCTGCCTGCGCCGCACTGCCGCCGCTGCCTGCCTGGGCCGGGCCGCTTGCGGTGGACGAAGAGGCCCCCGAGCGTTTTACCGGGGCAGTGGAGCGCGTGCTCGATTACCTGCGTGCCGGCGATGTCTTCCAGGCCAATATCTCGCGCGCCTGGCACGCGGCATTCGCTGCGGTGGTCGATCCGGCCGCGTTGCATGCGCGCCTGCGTGCGGCCAATCCGGCGCCGTTTGCCGGCCTGTTCGTTGCCGCCGGGCGTGCAGTGGCCAGTTCCTCGCCAGAGCGGCTGGTCTCGGTACAGGGCGATGTGGTGCAGACGCGCCCGATCGCCGGCACCCGCGCGCGGTTTGCCGGGGACGACGATGCCGCACGTATCCGGGAGCTGGTCGGGCATCCGAAGGAGCGCGCCGAGCACGTGATGCTGATCGATCTGGAGCGCAACGACCTGGGCCGCATCTGCGCGCCGGGCACCGTGGAGGTGGACGAGTTGATGTGCGTGGAGAGCTATGCGCATGTGCATCACATCGTCAGCAACGTGCGCGGGCGTCTGCGCGCCGGGGTAACGCCCGGTGAGGTGATTGCCGCGGTGTTTCCCGGTGGCACCATTACCGGTTGCCCGAAGGTGCGCTGCATGCAGGTCATCGCCGAGCTCGAACAAACTGCGCGCGGCGCCTATACCGGTGCATTCGGCTGGCTCAATCGTGATGGCGACATGGATCTGAATATCCTGATCCGCACCGCCGAGGTGGCCGGTCACCAGGTGCATTTCCGCACCGGTGCCGGGATCGTGGTGGATTCGGATCCGCAGCGCGAGCTGGATGAAACCCGCGCCAAGGCGCGTGGCGTGTTGCGTGCGATCGAGCAGACATGAGCGCTTCAACGGGACATCACCGGCGCGCGGTATCCTGCGCGGCGCAGGGGCAATGACGAGGTGGGTGTGGCGGTGACTGGCAAACGCGGATGTCTGGCCGTGCTGGGTACGGTAGTGCTGCTCGTAGCGCTGCTGGCGATTGCCGCCGTGGTGGCGTGGCGGCATTACCTGCACTTCGCCGATACCCCCGTGCCTGCGAGCGCGCCCAGCGTGGTGATTGCGCCCGGCGATTCGCTCAAGGCTACATTGCGCAAGCTGCGCGCTGCCGGCCTGGCGCAGGGCACCGAGCTGGAATGGCAGCTGCTGGCGCGCCAGGTCGATGCGGCCGGCAAGCTCAAGGTGGGCGAGTACGCGCTGTCGCCAGCGCTGTCGCCGCGCGAACTGCTGACGCGCATGCGCCAGGGGAGGGTGATCCAGTACCGCTTCACGATCGTGGAAGGCTGGAATTTCCGTCAGCTGCGCGCCGCACTGGCGACCGCCACGCCGCTGCAACATTCCATCGATGCGCTGGACGATGCGGCACTGATGGCCCGGCTGGGAGTTGCCAGGCAGCATCCGGAAGGGCGCTTCCTGCCGGAAACCTATGTGTACCAGCGTGGCGACAGCGATATCGATGTACTCAAGCGCGCGCATGCGGCCATGGACAAGGCATTGGCGCAGGCCTGGGAGCAGCGCGCCCCGAACCTGCCACTCGCCTCGCCGGAGCAGGCATTGATCCTGGCCTCGATCATCGAAAAAGAAACGGCCCTGGCCTCCGAGCGCCCGCTCATCGCCGGGGTGTTCCTGCGCCGCTTGCAGCTGGGCATGAAGCTGCAGACCGACCCCACCGTGATCTACGGCATCGGCAGCAGCTACGACGGCAATATCCGTCGCCGCGACCTGACCACCGATACGCCGTACAACACCTACACCCGTACCGGCCTGACGCCGACGCCGATCGCCATGCCGGGCCGCGAGGCGCTGCTGGCGGCGGTGCGGCCGGCGCCCGGCGAGGCGCTGTATTTCGTGGCGGTGGGCGATGGCACCGGGGCGCACGCGTTCTCGGCCACGTTGGCCGAACATAACGCAGCGGTGGCGCGCTATCTGCAGCGCCGCCGGCTGCCGAGCACGCCGCAGACGGAGCCTATGCCATGACCGCCGCATTTTCGCCCTGGCAGCAGCGCGCCTTCGACCAGACCGTGGCTGCACTGGATGCGGGGCGCCTTGGACATGGGTTGCTGATCTGCGGCCCGGAAGGTCTGGGCAAGCGTGCCGTCGCCCTGGCCCTGGCCGAGCACGTCCTGGCCAGCTCGCCAGACCCGGCACTGGCGCAGCGCACGCGCCAGCTGATTGCCGCCGGTACCCATCCGGACCTGCAACTGGTCTCGTTCATTCCCAATCGCACCGGCGACAAGCTGCGTACCGAGATCGTCATCGAGCAGGTGCGCGAGATTTCGCAGAAGCTCGCGCTGACCCCGCAGTACGGCATTGCCCAGGTCGTGATCGTCGACCCGGCCGATGCGATCAATCGCTCGGCCTGCAACGCCTTGCTCAAGACCCTGGAAGAGCCGTCGCCGGGGCGCTACCTGTGGTTGATCAGCGCGCAGCCAGCGCGTCTACCGGCGACCATCCGTAGCCGCTGCCAGCGCCTGGAATTCAAGTTGCCGCCTGCGCACGAGGCGCTGGCCTGGTTGCTCTCGCAAGGTGTGAGCGAGCGCGCCGCACAGGAAGCGCTGGACGCCGCGCGCGGCCACCCCGGTCTGGCCGCGCAGTGGTTGCGCGAAGATGGCCTGGCCGTCCGGCGTGCGGTTGCGCAGGATCTGGAGCAGATCGCCAATGGACGCGCCGGCGCAGTCGATGTCGCGCAGCGTTGGACCAACGATGGCCAGGCCGACCAGCGCCTGCGCCATGCCGCCGATCTGGCATTGGCACAGGCATCGGCCGGCTTGACCGATCCATCGCGGTTGCACAAGCTTGCGACCTGGTTCGACGCTGCCAACCGCACCCGCGATCTGCTGCGCACCACCGTCCGCGCCGACCTGGCGGTGACGGAATTGTTGCTGTCCTGGCGCGAGGGAGAGCGCCAGCCACGTTCTAGGGGAACTCGATGAGTGCAATGAATGCACGCCAAGGCATTTTGTCGCTGGCGTTGAAAGACAAGCCAGCGCTCTACAGCGCCTACATGCCGTTCGTGAAAGGCGGCGGCATCTTCGTGCCCACGCCCAAGCGCTACATGTTGGGCGATGAAGTCTTCCTGCTGCTGACCCTGCCGGACTCCAGCGAGCGTCTGCCGGTCGCCGGCAAGGTCATCTGGACCACGCCTGCCGGCGCACAGGGCAACCGCGCCGCCGGCATCGGCGTGCAGTTCCCCGACGGCCCGGAAGGCGAGGCGGTGCGCAACAAGATCGAGACGCTGCTGGCCGGATTGACCACCTCGGACAAGCCGACGCATACGATGTAAGCGGCAGAGGCGCGGCAAGACGGCAGCGAGGCTTGCGGTGGAGCCGCTAGGTCATCGCGGCAGACCGGCGCGATGGAGGTGCCATCTCGCTGGCGTGAAAGAGGGCAAGTAAACAATTGTTGACGACCGCCGCCGCTGCCCTATAATGTGCGGCTCGCGTCACCGGGCGGTTAGCTCAGCGGTAGAGCATTGCCTTCACACGGCAAGGGTCACAGGTTCGAACCCTGTACCGCCCACCAACGCAATCAAAGTGTTGCGACCAAGCCGGCCTAAAGCCGGTTTTTTTCGTAAGTGCGTTGTAAGTGCGAAGCACGGCTCGTAGCCCTCCTTGCCTATGTGCGATAAAGTGATGTGCACAGGGGGAAGTATGAGAAAGCAGGGAAAGCGCAGTCCTCGCACGCGCTGGATCCAGGTGCGGCTGTCACGGGAGCGTGGCCGACGCCGCGCTGCGCGACGAGCCAAACTCTATAACCCTCCCCCCATTGAGCTAGCCCATTCACCGAAGCTGAATCCGAACTATCGGATGGGCGGAGGAAGAAAGTTCAAGGGCTCGAGCTTCATTGAGATTCCGTTGCGACTTGAGTGCCACACGCCGGACGATTGGGACATCCTGCTGGCCTTGCTGCGCCATATCCGCCGCGCTGCACTGGTCGATCATCTGCGCCGGGTAGTGCTGAATTTTCACGACGTGCAGTTCATTGCCCCAGAAGCTGCGGTAACTATCGTGGCTGAGATTCAGCGGTGCAAAGAATTTTGCGACAAGCGGACGACGATCACCGGCACCTATCCATCTTCGCATAACGTCGCGTCGCTGCTATGCGATGTGGGGTTCTTCAAGGCGCTGCAAATAAAGCCGCCGGCGCTGCCAAAGGCATTCCTGCGAAGAACCTACCTTCAGATTGAGCGACACAATCAGACAATCGCTGAGGTGGCAGACCAGCTCCTGGACTGCTTTTCAGAGGTCTTTGATTTTGAGGGTGGGGACCGCAAGCGACTGCATGTCGCCTTGGTTGAGTCGATGGATAACGTCTTTGAGCACGCGTATCTGCCCCACTCAACTCGTCCGGACCTGATTCGGGAATGGTGGCTTGCCGGCTATGCCGACAAGGACGAAGGCACAATCAGCTTTACGTTCTACGATCAGGGCGCAGGCATTCCTAGCACCATCCGCGCACGGCAAGGGGATAGAATTCGCAGCTACCTGAGCAACTGGACTGATGGGCGTTGGATCGAGCGGGCGTTGTCGAAGGGCGTCTCCAGGCACGGGTCTAAGCGTCGTGGACATGGCTTGTTGAAGTTGAGGGAATTTATCGACCGCATTGATGTCGAAGGTTCACTCCGCGTTATCGCGAATCGTGGTTTCGTAACGTTCAATTCTGACGGTCGGAGCGCCGTTAGTAATACGACTAAGGATCTTCATGGAACTCTCGTCAGCTGGCAGCTTCGCGGGATCACAGTTCAGGTTCCTGGCGCGACACCAGGGGAAGTCGGACATGCTACCTAGCACTCGTTACGTCATAGCAAGTCAGTTCTCCAAGTTTCCAGGAGGCCGTAGGCGTGTTCATGGGCGCCATTCTGGCGAGGAGTTCCGCGAGGACATCGTTAGGGCTTTGCTGGCCCAATACGAGCGCGTGACGTTCGATTTGAGCGGTAGCGCCGGCTATTCTTCCGGCTTCCTCGACGAGGCCTTCGGCGGGCTCCTTGCCTATTTCACGTTCGATGACCTACGCAAGCGGGTAGTCATTGAAGCTGAAGATGACCCGGATGCCATTGACATCGCTTGGAAGCGCATGCGGGAAGCGTCTCAAGAGCGAGCCTGAGAAGGATGGCGTCTGCCGGCACGCCTCTATGGGCGACGTTTGTCATCTCGTTTGGTGCAGCAACGATTACCCATTTGCTGACCCTATGGCGTGAAACGCGGAAGCGTGATGCCGATGCAATCAGTGCTTGGAAGAAAGAATGCGATGCCCTCATTACCCAAATCACTGACGAAGCCAACGCCTATTACTTTGATCCCAAGCTTGTCGACAGCACCGTACCCGCCTCACAGAGGTTGGTTGTAAAGCTCCGCCGGCTTGGGAAGAAAGTCCGAGAAGTTCACTGTGTGGAACCGCGGGACACAAAGCAATGTGGTGACCTACTGCAGGAGTTGAGGGACCTCATCACGCTGCCAGAGGATTTCCAACTCCCCAAGCGAACGATTCGGGAGCACACTGATCCACTGATGGCGCAGATCATGGATTGCGAGGAACGTCTCCGCGCTAATCTCGATCTACGTCGGAAGACGCGCAAGTAGGGATAGGATTTCTCGTTAGGGAGCCATGCCGTGTGGGACTCTCGCTGTCGCTGCGTTCGGTGAATTTAGCCAAGTCGAGTGGCGGCCACATTCTTGTTGACGCCGCTCGGCGAGATCTCATAGGACACCGCGCGGCCGCCAATCGGGGCTTGCGGATCGATGAGGTTAAACGCTGCAACTTGGGCTCTCATAACCTCAAGCATGGCGGACACGTAGAACATATCTGGGATCGACTCTGGTGACCATGCACCTGGCGCGGCGCGGACGCTCTCGATTCTCCCGATGACCACTCCAGGCTGTGCGGCGCGGAATGTCGGGCAGGTGTCTAGCATGCGTTGGAAGATATCGGACCAATCGGCCACGGTGACTTCGCACTCTGCGACCATAGTGGTGATTGGGGCCCCTTACAGGGCCGTAGCACGAAAATGCTCGATCATCGCTCCGGCGGCGACGCAGGTGGTCTCCAAGTCTCGAATGAGGATCTCCGATTCTCAGCCGCTTCGGATCTGCTTGGACCGCCCTAATGAGGTATTGCAGCATTGCGGCGTTGGGGCGCAGCGGCGCATTGACGAGATGTCGGTGCAATGGACGAACCTGGCTGACCGCAATTGCCGACGCTGTGCGCCGTGACAACGCAGTTGGGCGATCAGCACGATGCCATCGTTGGCTTTCTAGACGATCCGGTGTTCGTCATTGCTGGTGGGCGACAGGTGCATTCAAGCCGCCGATGGCTTGGTCAATCGCTTGTGTCTGCTTGTTGCGGGCTCAGCAAGGACTTGCCATCCTTCGATGCCCCGCGTTGAAGAAGGTGTAGCGATGAAGGCGCCGCTTGGAAGTGCTCTGGTTGCGATGGCGTTGCTGGCTGGCTGTGCCCGCGATGTGGGCGAGCAGTACGTGGGCAAGTGGGTCGATGTGAAGTCGGAAAAGCACGTGCTGAGCATCGAGCACAATGGCGAAAGTTTCATTATTCGCGACACCCAGCCGGAACTGTTCGGCAATGGCGTCAAGACGCGCAATCATCCGGCGCTGCTGACCAAGGGGGTGCTGCAGGTGTCCAACGGGGGCGGCACTGTCAACTACGCGATCGATGAGGCGACCGGCAAGCTGAGCACGGGCGATACCGAATACACGCGGGTGAAGTGACGGCGAGACGCTTGGTCAACGGCGTGCGATGGGCATGCGGCGCTGCGGTAGGCGAGGTGATCGATTCACCAGATAGCTGCCTCATGTCGTTTGGATTGCGGCGCATACGGCGATGAGCGTGGGCTGCGCATCCATGCGCTGAGTGCGCATACCATGTCTTCACTTACCGCCTGAGTGTGGAAGTCGTGCATGCATGCGTCGCCTGACCAGTCGTGTAAGTTCGCGCTTGCCCTATGCACGCGCCGCCGCCTGCGCCTGCATCCAGCGCCACAGCGTGGTGCGCGAGACGCCGAGCGCTTGCGCGGCAAGGGCGCGGTTGCCGTTGGCGCGGTCGAGCGCGACGCGGACTGCACTGGCAGTGAGCTGCAGGCGAGAGGTCGCTAAATCGGCATGCTCACGTGGTGCGCCGCGGTTGTCGGCAGGCGTATCGAATAATTCCGGCGCCCAGCGTTCGAGTTGCTCCAGGCTCAGGCTGTCGTGCGCTTGGGCTTTCCAGTGAATGCACAGGCGTTCGACCAGGTTGCGCAGTTCGCGCACGTTGCCGGGCCAGGGGTGTTGCTGGAGGCGTTGCAATGCAGATGGCGACAACGGCGATGGAATGCTGCCGAGTTGCTGGAAATAATGCGCAAGCAATAGGGCGATGTCGTGGTTGCGGTCTCGCAACGGCGGTAGTGCAATGCGCAGCGCGGCAAGGCGATAGAACAGGTCGCGGCGGAAGCGGCCTTGTTCGACCAACTGCTGCAGTTCCTGCAGGCTGGCGGCGACCACGCGCACGTCGATCGCGACGGGCATGGTTGCGCCGACACGCAGCACTTCGCGCTCTTCCAATACGCGCAATAGCCGCGTTTGCAACGGCATCGGTAACTCGCCGATTTCGTCGAGGAATAGCGTGCCGTCCTGCGCGGTTTCGATCAGGCCGGTGTGGCCGCCGCGGCGGGCTCCGGTGAAGGCGCCGTCGCTGTAGCCGAACAGTTCCGCCTCCAGCAACGATTCGCTGATGGCGCCACAATTGATCGCCACGAAACGGCCGCGGCGGCGACTGCCGGCATGCAGTTGTCGTGCGACCAGTTCTTTGCCGGTGCCGGTTTCGCCGCTGATCAACACGGTGCCGGCATGCGGTGCGTACAGTTGCACCAACTCGCGCACGTGCAGCATTGCGCTGTCGTCGCCCAGCAGGGCGTCGGCCCGTCGTGCGCGGCGCGTGGCGGTACGGCCGGCAACGCGATCCGTGCCTGGAGCAGTGCCCAGCGTGATGGCCTGTTCCAGCGCATGACGCACCGAATCGGCCGAATACAGCAGCACGCCAGGCAGCCCGGCCTGCTCGGCGAAGTCGATCGCCATGCCGGTGCCGACAATGACCTGGATGCCGCTGGCGCGCAGATCGGCGATGCAATCGCGTGCGTCTTCGGCGGTGACGAAACGGCGGTGTTCGATCTCCAGGTCGAAGCTGTGCTGGAAGGCGTGAAACGACGGCACATCGGTGGCATGGGTGACCACGCCGATGCGCGGCGCAATGCGGCGCGCCCGCGCCAGCGCTTCCATCAGATCGAACCCGGTGGCCTGGATGGGCGCGAAGGGCAGCGCGAGCCGGCTGCGCAGGTACGCTGCATTGGATCCGCCCGCCACCAGCGCGTCGCAGCGCTCGCGTCGCAGCCGCTGGCCGATGACCTCGACCGCTTCGGCAAAGCCGAGGTTGATCTGCTCGATGCGTGCGCGCTGGTCGAACTCGGGGATGACATCGGCCAGCAGGCCGGTCAGGCGCGAGACGCTGACGGTCCAGATGATGGGCAAGGAAGCGTCCGCGGTTTCCGGAAGGGTAGGGCTGCGCATGACGTTGTCGCGTTTCAAGAGTGTTTCAGGGTGAATCAGTCGTTGCAATTTTGCAACAATCGATGCCCTGGGTGGTATGAAAATCAACGAGTTACGCTTGGCATGGTGTTTGCGGCTACACGGTCATCCCATCCAAGGAACCGCCATGACGTTCTCGTCCGCTCCCTCTGCCGGCACGCGGTTTCGCGCCGCACTGGCTGCCGAATCGCCGCTGCAGGTAATCGGCGCGATCAATGCCAACCATGCGCTGCTGGCGCAGCGCGCAGGCTATCAGGCGATTTATCTGTCAGGCGGCGGCGTGGCGGCCGGGTCGCTGGGGTTGCCGGATCTGGGCATCAACACGCTGGAAGACGTGCTGATCGACGTGCGCCGTATCACCGACGTGTGCGAGCTGCCGCTGTTGGTGGATGTGGACACCGGTTTTGGCCCGAGCGCATTCAACATCGAGCGCACCATCAAGTCGCTGATCAAGGCGGGCGCGGGCGGTTGCCATATCGAAGACCAGGTTGGTGCCAAGCGCTGCGGTCACCGGCCGGGCAAGGAAATCGTGAGCCAGGGCGAGATGGCGGATCGGGTCAAGGCCGCAGCCGATGCCAAGACCGATGCGGCGTTCTTCCTGATTGCGCGTACCGACGCAATCCAGATGGAAGGCGTGGAGGCGGCGATCGAACGCGCCATCGCCTGCGTGGAAGCGGGTGCGGACGGCATCTTCGCCGAAGCCGCCTACGACCTGGATACCTACAAGCGTTTTGTCGATGCAGTGCGCGTGCCGGTGCTGGCCAACATCACCGAGTTCGGCAAGACCCCGCTGTTTACGCGCGACCAGCTGGCGCAAGCCGGCGTGGCGATCCAGCTGTTTCCGCTGTCGGCATTTCGCGCCGCCAACAAGGCGGCTGAGGCGGTTTATACGGCGATTCGGCGCGACGGTCATCAGCAGGGCGTGCTGGACAGCATGCAGACGCGCGAAGAGCTGTACGAACGCATCGGCTATCACGAGTACGAGCAGCGGCTGGACGCGTTGTTTGCGCGCAAAGGCGCATGATGACGCGTTGCTGATCATCTTCATTGCCACCTCGCACGCCATCCCGCGACACCACACAGTTTGGGAGCTCATCGCATGAACGACACTGCCACTCCTGGTTTCAAGCCGAAAAAGTCCGTCGCCTTGTCCGGCACTGCTGCCGGTAACACGGCCCTGTGCACGGTGGGGCGCAGCGGCAACGATCTGCATTACCGCGGTTACGACATTCTCGATCTGGCCACCACCAGCGAGTTCGAAGAGATTGCGTATCTGCTGGTGCACGGCAAGCTGCCCAACCGCGGCGAGCTGCGCGGTTACAAGGCTAAGCTGCGCTCGCTGCGCGGCGTTCCGGCTGCGGTCAAAACCGCGCTGGAACAGTTGCCTCCGTCGGCGCATCCGATGGACGTGATGCGCACCGGCGTGTCGGTGCTGGGCTGCCTGCAGCCGGAAAAAGACGACCATAACCACCCTGGTGCGCGCGACATCGCCGACAAGCTGATGGCCTCGCTCGGTTCGATGCTGCTGTACTGGTATCACTACAGCCACAACGGCAAGCGCATCGAGGTAGAGACCGAGGACGATTCCATCGGCGGGCATTTCCTGCACCTGCTGCATGGTTTCGCGCCCAAGGATTCGTGGGTGCGTGCGATGCATACCAGCCTGATCCTGTATGCCGAGCACGAATTCAATGCGTCCACCTTTGCGAGCCGCGTGATTGCCGGGACCGGCAGCGATATGTACAGCGCCATCGCCGGTGGCATCGGTGCGCTGCGTGGGCCCAAGCATGGCGGCGCCAACGAAGTGGCGTTCGAAGTGCAGAAGCGCTACGACACCCCGGACGAAGCAGAAGCCGATATCAAGGCGCGCGTGGAACGCAAGGAAGTGGTGATTGGCTTTGGGCACCCTGTGTACACGGTATCGGATCCGCGCAACAAGGTGATCAAGGAGGTGGCGCGCGAGCTGTCCGATGAACAGGGCAGCCGCAAGATGTACGACATCGCCGAGCGTTTGGAGAGCGTGATGTGGGACATCAAGAAGATGTTCCCGAACCTGGATTGGTTCAGTGCGGTGAGCTACCACATGATGGGCGTGCCGACAGCGATGTTCACCCCCTTGTTCGTGCTGGCGCGCACAGCCGGCTGGAGCGCGCACATCATCGAGCAGCGCGTGGACGGCAAGATCATTCGCCCCTCGGCCAATTACACCGGGCCGGAAGATCAGGTGTTCGTGCCGCTGGATCAGCGCAGCTAAGAGCGTGGGGGCATTGGCCCTCATCCGCCCTTCGGGCGCCTTCTCCCGCTTGCGGGAGAAGGGCGCAACCGCAAAAACCCCCGCCCGCTTCGATATCGCCAGCCATGAATAGCCAGTACCGCAAGCCCTTGCCGGGCACCTCGTTGGATTACTTCGATGCACGCGCTGCCGTCGATGCGCTGCAGCCCGGTGCGTATGCGACCTTGCCGTACACCGCACGCGTGCATGCGGAAAATCTGGTGCGGCGTGCAGAGCCACAACTGCTGGAGGCGTACCTGCGGCAGTTGATCGAGCGCAAGCGCGAGCTGGATTTTCCGTGGTTTCCGGCACGTGTGGTGTGTCACGACATCCTGGGCCAGACCGCATTGGTCGATCTTGCCGGCTTGCGCGATGCCATTGCCGAGCAGGGCGGCGACCCGGCACAAGTCAATCCGGTGGTGCCGGTGCAGTTGATCGTGGATCACTCGCTGGCAGTGGAATACGCCGGCTTCGACAAGCAGGCGTTCGCCAAGAATCGCAGCGTGGAAGATCGCCGCAACGCCGATCGCTTCCACTTCATCGAATGGACCAAGCGTGCGTTCGAGAACATGGAAGTGATTCCGCCAGGCAACGGGATCATGCATCAGATCAATCTGGAGAAGATGTCGCCAGTGATCTACACGCTCGATGGCGTGGCGTTCCCGGATACCTGTGTGGGCACCGACAGCCACACGCCGCATGTGGATGCGCTGGGCGTGATCGCGGTGGGCGTCGGCGGGTTGGAAGCGGAGAACGTGATGCTGGGCCGCGCCTCGTGGATGCGCCTGCCGGACATCATCGGCGTGGAATTGACCGGCCGGCCGGCGCCTGGCATCACCGCCACCGACATCGTGCTGGCATTGACCGAATTCCTGCGCGCGCAACGCGTGGTTGGGGCGTATCTCGAGTTTTACGGGGATGGTGCGCGGGCGCTGACCATCGGCGACCGCGCGACCATTTCCAACATGACGCCGGAATTCGGTGCGACGGCGGCGATGTTCTCTATCGACCAGCAGACCATCGACTACCTGCGGCTCACTGGTCGCGACGATGCGCAGGTCGCATTGGTGGAGACCTATGCGCGGCATACCGGCCTATGGGCAGACGATCTGGCCACCGCGCAGTACGAGCGCGTGCTGCAGTTCGATCTGGCGAGCGTGGTGCGCAACATGGCCGGGCCGTCCAATCCGCACAAACGCGTGGCCACCACCGCACTGGCGGATCGTGGCATTGCCGGTGCGTGGGAGCAGGTGCCGGGGAAGATGCCCGATGGCGCAGTAATCATCGCAGCGATCACCTCGTGCACCAATACCTCGAACCCGCGCAACGTGATCGCTGCCGGTTTGCTGGCGCGCAATGCCAATGCGCGTGGCTTGACCCGCAAGCCGTGGGTGAAAAGCTCGCTGGCGCCGGGATCCAAGGCAGTGCAACTGTACCTGGAAGAAGCCGGTTTACTGAGCGAGCTGGAACAATTGGGCTTCGGCATCGTGGCGTTTGCCTGCACCACCTGCAATGGCATGAGCGGGGCGCTGGATCCTGCGATCCAGCAGGAAGTCATCGATCGCGATCTGTATGCCACGGCGGTGCTGTCGGGCAACCGGAATTTCGATGGGCGCATCCATCCGTATGCCAAACAGGCGTTTCTTGCTTCGCCGCCGCTGGTGATTGCCTATGCCATTGCCGGCACCGTGCGCTTCGATATCGAGAAGGATGTGTTGGGCATCGACGCCGACGGCGTGCCGGTCACGCTCAAGGATCTGTGGCCGAGCGATGTCGAGATCGACGCAGTGGTGGCGCGCAGCGTCAAGCCGGAACACTTCCGCAGCGTGTACGACCCGATGTTCAAGCGCAGCGCGGGGCAGGGGATCAGCGTGAACCCGTTGTACGAGTGGCGCCCGGCCAGCACGTATATTCGGCGCCCGCCGTACTGGGAAGGCGCGTTGGCCGGCGCGCGCACGCTGCGCGGCATGCGCCCGTTGGCCGTGCTGGGCGACAACATCACCACCGATCACCTGTCGCCGTCGAACGCGATCATGGCCGGCAGTGCCGCCGGGCAATATCTGGCGCAAATGGGCGTGCCGGAGGAGGACTTCAATTCCTACGCCACCCATCGCGGCGACCACCTCACCGCCCAGCGTGCGACGTTTGCCAACCCCAAGTTGATCAACGAAATGGCAGTGGTCGATGGGCAGATCAAAGCCGGCTCGCTGGCCCGGCTGGAGCCGGAGGGCCAGGTGCTGCGCATGTGGGAGGCGATCGAAACCTATATGACGCGCAAGCAGCCGTTGATCATCATTGCCGGCGCCGATTACGGGCAGGGCTCGTCGCGCGACTGGGCAGCCAAGGGTGTGCGGCTTGCCGGTGTGGAAGTGATTGTCGCCGAAGGCTTCGAGCGGATTCACCGTACCAACTTGATCGGCATGGGCGTGCTGCCGCTGGAGTTCAAGCCGGGCACCGACCGCAGGACCTTGGGCATCGATGGCAGCGAAACTTTCGACGTGGTGGGTGAGCGCACGCCGGGCGCCACGCTGACGTTGTCGATCCATCGGCGTGATGGCGAGCAGCTGCAGGTGCCGGTGACCTGCCGACTGGATACCGCAGAGGAAGTGTCGATTTACGAAGCCGGTGGCGTGTTGCAGCGGTTTGCGCAGGATTTTCTGGAAGCCTCGGCTGCCTGAGAGCGCTGATTGAAACGCCCCAGTCGGCTTGCACCTGCCGAACGGGGCGCGCGCACTTTGGCAATCTTTGCCATCCGGAGGCGGTATGGCCACCATGAACATTTCTTTGCCTGACGAGCTCAAGCAGTTCGTCGATCAGCAGGTGGCGGAGCATGCTTACGGTTCCAGCAGCGAGTACTTACGTGAGTTGATTCGCAAGCAACGCGATATCGAACAGCTGCGTGGTGTGTTGCTTGGTGGAGCGAACTCCGGACCGGCAGTGGCGGCCGACGCCGGCTTCTTCAACGCGATGCGAGCGCGTGCCAACGCGCGTGCCAGCGAGCAGTGAAGCCTGCGCACTGGCGTCCGTTGGCGCTGCGCGATGTCGAGGCCGCAGCCGCGTGGTACGGCGAACAGGCGGGGCTGGAGGTCGAACTGGCGTTTGTTGACGCACTGGAATCGGCGGTCGACATGCTCGTGCAGCATCCTAGCGCTGGTCCAAGTCGCTATGCGGTGATGTGAAGCTGCAGGATGTGCGCGTGTGGCCGCTCGACGGATTTCCCTACCTACTTTTCTACGTTGAGCGTGATACCAGCATTGTGATCTGGCGTGTGCTGCGGATGCAGCGCGACCTCCCCGCATGGATGAGCGAAGCACAATGAACTGCATAACGCACGCGTGGTGCTGAGCGCTTGCACTGCTGCAATCGATATCCCCTTTGCTGCGACTCCATCCAGTGAGCTAACCGAGGTTCCATGCCGCATCTTCCCCAACTCCGCATCCCCGCCACCTACATGCGCGGGGGCACCAGCAAAGGCGTGTTTTTCCGTCTGCAGGATCTGCCGACCGCCGCGCAGCAGCCGGGGGCTGCACGCGATGCGCTGTTGTTGCGGGTGATCGGCAGCCCGGATCCGTATGCCAAGCAGATCGATGGCATGGGCGGGGCCACATCGAGCACCAGCAAGAGCGTGATCGTGTCGGCCAGCACGCGCGATGGGCATGATGTGGACTACCTGTTCGGGCAGGTGTCCATCGATAGCGCGTTCGTGGATTGGAGCGGTAACTGCGGCAATCTGTCGGCGGCGGTGGGGCCATTCGCCATCGCCAGCGGCTTGATCGATCCCGCACGCGTGCCACGCGATGGTGTGGCCACGGTGCGGATCTGGCAGGCCAATATCGGCAAGACCATCGTGGCGCATGTGCCGATGACCGGTGGGCTGGTGCAGGAGACCGGCGACTTTGAACTGGATGGGGTGACCTTTCCGGCGGCGGAAGTGCAGCTGGAATTTCTCGACCCGGCCGACGATGCCGAAGGCGACGGCGGGGCGATGTTTCCCACCGGCAACGTCATCGATCAACTGGAGATTCCCGGGCTGGGCACGCTCGATGCCACGCTGATCAATGCAGGCATTCCCACCATCTTCGTCAACGCGCGCGACCTGGGTTACACCGGGACCGAGCTGCAGGACGCCATCAATGGCGACCCGCGCGCCTTGACCATGTTCGAGACATTGCGCGCGCACGGTGCGGTGCGGATGGGTCTGATTGCGAAGGTGGAAGACGCCGCGACGCGGCAACACACGCCCAAGGTCGCCTTCGTGGCACCGCCGGCCGACTACACCGCGTCCAGCGGCAAGCCGGTGCACGCGGCAGAAATCGATCTGCTGGTGCGTGCGATGTCGATGGGCAAATTGCATCACGCGATGATGGGCACTGCAGCAGTTGCGATCGGCACCGCTGCGGCCGTGCCGGGCACGCTGGTCAATCTGGCTGCCGGCGGTGCGGCGCGCTCGGCGGTGCGATTCGGGCATCCGTCCGGCACCTTGCGGGTCGGCGCGCAGGCGCAGCTGGTCGAGGGCCAGTGGCAGGTGACCAAGGCGCTGATGAGTCGCAGTGCGCGGGTGTTGATGGAGGGTTGGGTCAGGGTGCCGGCGCCTGTTACCGAGGTTGGATAAGCCTGTAAAGGGGGATATGGCCAGCGCTGCTAACGGAGCTTCCCACTTGCCGTCGTATAAATCGCAAGACTGCGTTGCATTAATTCGAACACGTTTTCGAATTCCGGAAACTTTTTCGCACGCGCTCTGCCATATTTGTGTAAATCGTGTTAATTCTGTTGCACCGCGGCACGCAGGCCGGGCCGCCCCGCCACCAGAATCCGGAGTTCTTCCCATGTCCGCCAGCCGGTCGCTCAAGATCAGCGCGCTTGCCGTTGCCGTCGTTTCCCTTCTTCCGCTCCATGCCGTTGCCCAGCAGACGCCCAGCGACGACGGCGTCGTGCGTCTGGATGCGGTCAAGGTCACGGTCGAGCGGCGTTCGGAAGACTCCAAGGACGTGCCGGTATCGGCATCGGTGTTGCGTCCGGAATTCCTGGATGCCATCTCCACCAGCGGTTCGGACATCCGCGTGCTGGCCGGCAAGGCGCCCAGCCTGAACATCGAATCGTCCAACGGCCGTGTGTTCCCGCGCGTGTACATCCGCGGCTACGGCAATACCGACTTCAACACCTACGCCTCGCAGCCGGTATCGTTGATCTATGACGACGTAGTGCAGGAAAACGCGTTCCTGAAGGGCTTCCCGATCTTCGATCTGGAAGGCCTGGAAGTGCTGCGCGGCCCGCAAGGCACGCTGTTCGGCCGCAACACGCCGGCAGGCGTGGTCAAGTTCAATTCGGTCAAGCCGACCATCGGCGCCAATGACGGCTACGCCAGCCTGTCCTACGGCACCTACGGCACCATGACCCTGGAAAGCGGCCTGAGCATCGCGATGGGCGACCATTGGGCGGCGCGTCTGTCCACGCTGGGCCAGCGCCGCGACGATTGGGTGGAAAACCGCGACGGCCGCGATCTGGAAGGCTATACCGATTCGGCCGTGCGCCTGCAGCTGCTGTACCAGGCCAGCGACGACTTCAGCGCGTTGTTCAATGCGCATGCGCGCCATCTGGACGGCACCGCGCGCCTGTTCCGCGCCAACATCATCCAGCCCGGTACCAATCAGCTGGTGGATGGCTTCGATGCGGATAAGTCCTTCATCGACGGCGCCAACCGCCAGGAACTGCAGACCTACGGCGGCAGCGCCAACCTGAGCTGGGATCTGGGCGACATCGCGCTGCACTCGATCACCGCATACGAAGGCATCGGCAAGTACTACAGCCGTGGCGATATCGACGGTGGCTTCGGTGCGGTGTTCGCACCGCCGTCGGGCCCGGGCGTGATTCCGTTCCCGGTGGAAACCGCCGGCGGCATCAAGAGCCTGGATCAGTACAGCCAGGAAGTGCGCGCCGAATCGCAGTACGACGGCCCGCTCAATTGGCAGGCCGGCCTGTACTACTTCCATGACGATGTGGAAGGCGAAAATTACACCTACAACACCCTCAGCGGCGGCGATCTGGCCAGCTACCAACTGACCCGCCAGCGCAATACCTCCTGGGCGGCGTTCGGCTCGTTGAACTACGCGGCCACCGACCGTTTGAACCTGCGCGCCGGTATCCGCTACACCTACGACAAGAAGACATTCGACGTGCTGGCGCTGGACCGCGTCACCCTGGTCGAACCGTCCAGCGGGCAGACCGACAACTCCAAGGTCACCGGCGATCTGGCGGCAACCTTCTCCATCAACGACGACGTCAATGTGTATGCACGTGCCGCACGCGGTTTCCGCGGCGCCAGCTTCGGCGTGCCGTCGGGCACCGCGCCGCTGACCGTGGCCGAGCCGGAGACGGTGGATTCGTTCGAGCTCGGCATCAAGTCGGACCTGTTCGACAACCGCGCGCGCCTGAGCTTCGATATCTACGATTTCCGGGTGAAGAACCAGCAGCTCACGGCGGTGGGTGGTGCGTCCAACGACGTACGTCTGCTCAACGCCGACAAGACCAAGGCCCGCGGTGCGGAGTTCGATTTCGAAGCCTTGCTGACCCAGAACCTGCGCGTTACCGCAGGCGGCGCCTACAACTGGACCCGCATCGACGACCCGAACCTGTCGGTGGGCATCTGCCGCACCTGCACCGTCACCGACCCGATCAACGCGGCCGGCCGCGCAGTGATCGACGGCAACGATTTGCCGCAGGCGGCGAAGTGGATGGCCAACGCCACCCTGCGTTACGGCATTCCGATGGGCAACGACGGCGAGCTGTTCTTCTACACCGACTGGTCGTACCGCAGCGAGGTGAACTTCTTCCTGTACGACTCCAAGGAATTCACCGGCCAGCCGCTGGTCGAAGGTGGCGCCAAGATCGGCTACAACTGGGGCGCGGGTGCGTACGAGTTGTCGGTGTTCTGCCGCAACTGCACCAACCAGATCCGCGTGACCGGTGCGATCGACTTCAACAACCTCACCGGCTTCATCAACGACCCGCGCATCGTGGGTGCGCAGTTCCGCGCCAACTTCTGATCGGCGCTTTGGTGTAGCACTATCGAACCGCCGGCGATCATGCCGGCGGTTTTTTTATGGCAGCAGGAGTGGGCAGATGCGGCGGACCTGGCAGCGCGCGTGGGGATTGGTAGCGATGTGGTGCGTGTCCACTGCCGCGTCGGCGCAGCAGTCCGTCGCGGCCGTGCCATCCATGCCGGCATCGGTGCAGACCGAGAAAGTGGTGGTCTCCACCGACATCGGCGACGATATCGACGATGCGTTCGCGTTGGGATTGCTGCTGCGTCGTCCGCAGTTGCAGGTGCTGGGCATCGCATCGGCATGGGGCGACACCACGTTGCGCGTGCAGTTGCTGCAGCGGTTGTTGCAGCAGGCCGGGCGCAGCGAGATCCCGCTGGCGGTGGGCGCGCGTACCACCAGCAGCATTGCGTTTAGCCAGGCAGGCTGGGCGGCCAAGGGACAGATGCCGGCGGCACTGCCTGATGCGGCCGCGATGATCCTGCAGCAGGCGCGCCAGCATCCGGGCGAGGTCACCTTGCTGGTGCTGGGGCCGATGACCGATGCGGCGCTGGCGCAACAACGCGACCCGGCCGGCTTTGCCAAGCTCAAGCGTGTGGTGGCGATGGGCGGATCTGTGCGGGTGGGCTATGGCAAGTCTGCGTATCGTCCGGTCAGTACGCCGGCGCCGGAGTACAACATCCTGGCCGACGTGCCGGCAGCGCAGCGCGTGTTCTCATCTGGTGTGCCCATCGTGTTGTTGCCGCTGGATGCCACGCAGATCACGCTGGAAGAGCCCGAGCGCGTGGCCTTGTTCGCGCACGGTGATGGACTGACCGATGCGCTGACGCAGCTGTACTACCAGTGGCGCAACACCGACCAGCCCTGGGCCAGTGCCACGCCCACATTGTTCGACGTAGTGCCGGTGGCCTGGCTGCTACGCCCGGCGCTGTGCCCGACCACGCCGCTGCATCTGGACGTGGATGCGCAAGGCTATACCCGCGAAGGCGCTGGTGCGCCCAATGTGCAGGCCTGTCTGCGCGTGGATAAGCCGGCGCTGATCGAACTGTACATGCGTGCGTTGCTGGAGTTGCCCTGATAGCGGGGAACAAATGTCGTCAATGCCTGTGCCCCGCGGCGAGTGCTTTTTTTGCAGCTCTTTGTGAGCTAGTCAAAAGCCTGGCTGGTCGACAGCGCGATGCCCTCACCGCTTGCGGGACACGCCGTGAATCCAGCCTTGGAGGCCCGATGGCGGCATCCATGCCGCCAACTGTCCCGCAATCGGCGAGGTCACCGTGCCAGACAGTCAGCTGGCGACCAACTGAAAGCGGGTCATTTCGACTCGGCTAGCGTGCTGTCGCGGATCGATTGTTTGGCATTCGATGGACGCGACGACAGAACGAGCGAGGGGCGATCAAAAAAGCGCTTTGAGCACTGCCCTCAGAGACACCGGCCAATCGTCATTGGTCCTTGCCCGCTCACCGTCGCGGGACCTTTGGCGTGTCCTGCGATGAGGGGCGGGCAAGAGCCCTGCAGCCAAGTCTCAGCCCAGTTGCTCTGTAACAAAACCACTGCGCTCGCCACAGCCGAGCGCACCGTTGCCATCGCAACGCTCGCCAGCAGCGCACGCTTGCCGCCCATCGGCAAGCAGCCAGGTCGTCGCTTTGGCGCCATCAGCCAGATGCGCGGCGTCGCTATACTTGCGTTCTCACATTGCGAGTAGCACGAATGGACAGCCAGGGATCACGGATGATGCGGTCGGGCACACGGCGGATGTTGCTGTGGGCGGTGTTGCTGGCCGTGGCAATCGGCGCGGTGGCGTGCAAGCGCAACGAAAGCGGTCAGCTGCCCGCGGCAAGCGGCGAGGCGATCAAGGCCGACAAGCAGGCCATCACCGGTTTCGCGCTGGCGCGTGCCTATCCCGACCAGACCAGCGACGGCCTGTCGCTGGCACTGGAATTCTCGCGGCCGCTGGTCGGTACGCAGGATTTCGATGCGCTGGTGCGCTTCGAAGAGAAGGTCGGCACGGGCGACAGCAGCTGGACGCTGTCCGAGGACGGCAAGACGCTGCGCTACCCGTACGTCGAAGCGGCCAAGGACTACACCGTACTGGTCGACGCCAACCTGCTGGCCGCCGACGGCAGCCGCCTGGGCAAGCCGCTCAAGCAGAAGGTCTACACCGGCGAACTCAAGCCGGTGGCCGGGTTCGCTTCGCAGGGCAGCGTGCTGCCGGCGCGCGAGAGTCGTGGCCTGCCGGTGGTGTCGGTGAACGTGCCGGAGGTGGATGTCGAGTTCCTGCGCGTGCGCGAAAAATCGCTGCCGGCATTCTTCCAGCAGTTCCAGCGTGGCGGGCGCCGCGGCAGCTGGGATCTGGAGAGCGAGTACAGCGGCAACCAGCTGTTGTCCCAACTGGCCGACCCGGTGTACGTCAATCGCTTCATCCTTGGCGGCAAGCAGAACGAGCGCGTGCTGACCTACCTGCCGACGCAGGACATCAAGGAGCTGCAGGAACCGGGTCTGTATTTCGCGGTGATGAAGCGCGCCGGCAGTTTCGAAAACGAATTCGACACCGCGTTCTTTACCGTCAGCGACATCGGCCTGCATACGCGCGCCTACAAGGACAAGTTGTTCGTCCACACCGCCTCGTTGCAGAGCGGCGAGCCGATCAAGAACGTGGAGCTGCGCATCCTCGACGCCAAGGGCGAGTTGTTCCTGAAAGGTGCGACCGACGGCAACGGCAATGCGCTGCTCAACTACACGCTCGACGCCGGCCATGTGCTGACCGCACGCAGCAAGACCGACATTTCGCTACTGCCGTTCAACCAGCCGGCATTGGATCTGAGCGAGTTCGCCGTGGCCGGGCGCCAGGGCGCGTGGTTCGATGTGTTCGCCTGGGCCGGTCGCGATCTGTATCGCCCCGGCGAAACCATGCGGGTGTCGGCGATCCTGCGCGACAACGACGGCAAACCGACCAAGCCGCAACCGGTGTTCCTGCGCCTGAAGCAGCCGGACGGCAAGATCTTCCGCGAGACCAAACTGCTGCCGGGCGAGCAGGGCTATTTCGAATTCGCCCAGCAGATTCCGGCCGATGCGCCGACCGGCCGCTGGCAGGTGGAATTCCGCACCGATCCGGCCAGCAAGGACGCCGTGCAGGGCATGACCGTGCGCGTGGAAGAGTTCCTGCCCGAGCGCATGAAGCTGGACCTGGACAGCACGCAAAAGATCTTGAGCGCCGGCCAGCCGTTCAAGCTGGTGGCCAATGCCGCGTATCTTTACGGCGCACCGGCCGCTGGCAACCGTTTCACCGCCAAGCTGGCAGTCAGCGTCGAGCAGCATCCGCTTGAAACGCTGCCCGGCTGGTTCTTCGGCGACCCCACACTGGAGCTGCCGCGCGAAGCCAAGGACGTGATCGATACCGAGTTCGGTGGCGACGGCATCCTGCGCGAAGACATCGCATTGCCGGCCGAGGCCAAGCCGGTCAGCACGATTGCCGCGGTCGTCTCCGGCAGCGTGTACGAAACCGGCGGGCGCACGGTCACCCGCACCCTCAAGCGCGTGCTGTGGCCGGCCAAGGCCCTGGTCGGCGTGCGTCCGTTGTTCGACGACGAAGACGGCGCCGATGCCAATGGGACGGCGCGCTTCGAAGTCACCCGCGTGGATGCCGATGGCAAGCCGCAGCCGGCCAAGGGCCTGAAGGTCACGTTGGTGCGAGAGCTGCGCGACTACCACTGGAACTACACCGACAATCACTGGGATTACGACTTCACCCGGCGCTTCGAAAACAAGGACACGCGCACGCTCGATGTGGGCAGCGTCAATGCCAAGATCGATTTCCCGGTGGAATGGGGCGAATACCGCCTGGACGTCTTCGACCCGGCGAGCGGGCTGACCACGCGTTACCCGTTCCGCGCCGGCTGGAGCTGGAACGATGAAAACCGTGGCCTGGATGCGCGCCCGGACAAGGTCAAGCTGGCGCTGGACAAGACCGGCTACCGCGCCGGCGATACGCTCACCGTCACGCTGACCCCGCCGCATGCCGGCAAGGGCGTGCTGCTGGTGGAAAGCGACAAGCTGCTGTACGTGCAGGACATCGACGTCAAGCCGGGCAGCAGCTTCGAGATTCCGGTGACCGAGGCGTGGGAGCGCCACGATGTGTATGTCACCGCACTGGTCTTCCGCGGCGGCAGTGCGCCCAGCAAGATCACCCCGGCACGTGCGGTGGGTGTGGCTTATGTGCCCATGGACCGCAAGGCGCGGCGGGTGGCGGTGGGCGTGTCCGCACCCAAGCAGATGCGCCCCGAGCAGCCCCTGCCGGTGACGGTGAGCGTGCCCGAGCTGGCGGGCAAGGCCGCGCACGTGACCATTTCGGCAGTGGACGTGGGCATCCTCAACATCACCCGTTTCCCGGTGCCCGATGCCAACGCGCAGTTCTTCGCGCAGCGTCGTCTGGGGACCGATGCGTACGACATCTATGGGCGGGTGATCGAGAGTTTCGAAGGCGCCAGCGGCAAGCTCAAGTTCGGCGGCGACATGGCGCTGGAAGCCCTGCCGCAGGCCAAGCGCCCGACCGCGCGCGTGCAGACGGTTGACCTGTTTTCCGGCTCGGTGAAACTCGACGCCCGAGGCAACGCGCGCGTGCAACTGCCGGTGCCGGATTTCAACGGCACCTTGCGGGTGTCGGCGTTGGTGTACTCGGACACGCGTTACGGCAATCGCGACATGGAAACCATCGTGCGTGCGCCGATCCTGGCCGAAGCCAGCATGCCGCGCGTGATGGCCCCAGGCGACCGCAGTACGGTGACGCTGGACGTGCAGAACTTCACCGGCAAGCCGGGCGAGTTCAACGTGCGTGTGGAGGGCATTGGCCCGCTCGCCATCGGTGAGGCGTCGCGCAGCGTCAAGCTCGGCGTGGACGCCAAGCAGACGCTGAGCTTCCCGCTGAGCGCTACCGAAGGCTATAGCGTGGCCAAGGTGCGCGTGCGCGTGGACGGCAACGGATTCAAGGCCGACCGCAGCTACGAGTTGCCGGTGCGCGCCGGCTGGCCGCAGGTGTTGCGTGCGCAGACCCGCGTGCTCGATCCGCTGGCGCCGATCACCCTGGACAGCGGATTTGCCGATGGCCTGATGGCCGGCTCGGTGACCGCACGCATGGTGGTCAGCGCGTTGCCGCCGATTCCGTTCGCCAGCGCATTGCAGGGTGCATTGGAGTATCCGTACGGCTGCGCCGAGCAGACCACCAGCAAGGGTTATGCGGCGCTGCTGCTCGACGATGCCACCGCCAGGGCGCTCGGCACCAAGGGGCTGGAGCCGGCCAAGCGCCGCGAGCGCATGGAAGGCGCGTTCGGGCGTTTGGCGTCGATGCAGATCGCCAGCGGGCATTTTTCGATGTGGGGCGACGATGGCTACGTCAATCCGGGCCTGAGCCCATACATTGCCGAATTCCTGCTCGACGCCAAGGACGCCGGTTTTGCGGTGCCCGACAACGTGTTGCAAAAGGCGCTCAATCGCCTGAGCGAAGATCTGTTGTCCGGTGGCAACGAGTTTTACGGGCAGGACCGTCGCGACAACTTGAAGTTCGCCAATCAGGCTTGGTCCGGGTACGTGCTGGCACGCGTCAACCGCGCGCCGCTGGGCACGCTGCGCGCGCTGTACGACAACCAGCGCGACAAAGCGCTGACGGGCCTGTCGTTGGTCCATCTGGGCATCGCCTTATCGCTGCAGGGCGATACCAAGCGTGGCGAAGCGGCGATCAAGGCCGGGTTTGCCAAGGACAGCAGCGAGCGCCCGCCCTACTTCGGCGATTACGGCAGCGCGATCCGGGACGATGCCTTGATGATGGCGTTGCTGCACGAACGCGGTTTGTCCAAGCCCGAGTACGACACCCGCGCGGTGGCCCTGGGCCGCGCCCTGGATGCGCGTCGCGCGACCGGCTGGCTATGGCTGAGCACGCAGGAGCAAGTGGCGCTTGCGCGGTTGGGCAAGGCCTTGATGGTCGGGCAGGGCAAGCAGGTGTCCGGTACCTTGACGGTGGGCGACCAGGTGCAGCAGATCGCACCTGCACGTCTGTTTGGGCGTAGCTTCGACAGCGCCGCCCTGGCGCGCGGTGTGCAGTTCGCACCACAAGGCGAGGCGCCGATGTACGCCAGTCTGGAAGTGGCCGGCATTCCGCGCAGCGCACCGGAACCGGATACGCGCAATCTCAGCGTGGAGCGCAGCTGGTACACCACCGACGGCAAGCCGTGGACCCCGCGCCCACTCAAGGAAGGCGAAGCGTTGATCGTGCGCGTCAGCATCACTGCCAACAGCAGCATGCCCGACGCCTTGCTCACCGACCTGTTGCCGGCCGGCCTGGAGATCGAGAATTTCAATCTCGGCGATGCCAAGCAATGGTCCGACGTGGTGGTGGACGGCATCGGCATCAGCGAGCGGTCCAGCGCCGCCGACGTCAAGCACGAAGAGTTCCGCGACGATCGCTATGTGGCCGCGCTTGCGCTGTCATCTGGCAGCAAGGCGCAGGTGTATTACCTGGTGCGTGCCGTCACGCCGGGTACCTACACGGTTCCGCCATCGCTGGTGGAAGACATGTACCGGCCGGAGCTGCGTGGTGTGGGGCGCAGCACGCCAGCCACGATGACGGTGGTGCAGCCGTAAGGTGACGCGTTCGCCCTTCTCCCGTCGGGAGAAGGTGCCCCGCTAGGGGCGGATGAGGGTACGAGCGAAGCCTCGTGTAGTTGGCGTGGCATGAGTGGTTTCGCCCGTACCCTCATCCCAACCCCTCTCCCGCAGGGAGAGGGGCTTTGCAGGGCGCTTGCGACGTTTCCCGGTAGCCGCTGAGTGCTTGCTTCGCATACCGCGACATCGCTGCGCATTGTCTTTTCTCTGCGACGCAGGCGACACGCGAAGGTCATTTTTACGCTTTACGGTGGCGTGCTTTCTCATCGGCGCAGCGTTAGTGCTGCGCAACTCACGGGATTCCATGCAGCGCTTCGATCCGTACCGTATGCACCTGTCCGTTCTCGCCGTGGCCATTGCCGCATGCTCGCCTGCAGTGCAGGCGCAAACCGTCGGCGCGTCATCCGACGCCGTGGGTCTTGCGTCACCAATACGCCCGGACACGGCGTCATCCAATGAGAGTCAGGGTCCCACAGAGACGGCGTCGGTGGCAGAGCATCCCTCCAACACCGCCTCCACAACCTCGCGCAACGATGCAGCCGGCCGCGGGGCGCCCGCCGCAGACGCGCCTGAAAGCGGCGTAATGACCCTCGATGCCATGCACGTCACCGGCGTGCGTCGCGCCAACGCGGCTGCGGTGGAAAGCAAGCGCGCGGCGACCAATATCACCGATGTGATCAGCGCCACCGACGTGCGTGCCTTGCCCGACAGCACCATCGTCGAGGCATTGCGGCGCGTGCCTGGCTTGTCCGTCCTGCCTGCCACCGATAACGAGCATCCGCGCGATGAAGCAGCCACGCCGGTATTGCGTGGCCTGGGGCCCTCGTACAACAACGTCACCATCGACGGGCTCACCATCGCCTCGCCCGGCACACCGAACGGCACGCTCGGTTCGATCACGCGCGGCGTGCGCCTGGACCTGTTGCCGGCCTCGATGGTCAGCGAATTGCAGGTGGTCAAGACCTTCACCCCCGACCTGGATCCCAACGCCACCGGCGGTGCGATCAACCTGAAAACCCGCAGCGCCTTCGAAAACGGCGGCAAACCGTTCTTCAGCGCCGAGGCGGCGCTAGGCCACGCCAACGATGTGGGCAAGCCGCGCGATCAGGACGATCCTGGCTATCGCCTCAACGCCACCGGCAGCCGCACCTTCGGTAGCGAGCAGCAATACGGTGTCACCGTGTCTGCCAACTATCAAACGCTGAGCAGCTACACCGAAACCCATATGACCACCGACACGGTGCACTACGGGTTCTACGACAACAGCGGTGTCTTGCAGACCGGCGACAGTCTCGGCAATGGCTGGGCGGTGCCGCAGCAGGATAAATATTGGTACGTGCAGGATCAGCGCGACCGTTATGGCCTCACCGGCAAGTTCGAGATGCGGCCCAGCGCGGCGCTCGAAGCCTACGCGATGGCCGGCTACTACTATTTCAAGGACGACATGGAGCGCAACGAGGTCATCATCGATCCGCGCAACCGTGGCCGTGTCTTCAATCAAACCGCAACGTCCGGCAGTTATCCCGGTGGCGACATCGAGGTGGGCTATTCAAACCAGGTCGTCACCACGCGTACCAAGGTTGCGCAGCTGGGAACCATCTGGCGGCCCACCGATCGCCAACAGTTTTCCGCACGCGGAGCGTGGTCGGACGCGACCTACGACGAGCCGATTCGCATGATCAAGTACGCCACCGGCATCACGCGCCCGGCACCGGTGCCGGTGGGCCAGACCGGCAGTGGCGTAACCGTCAATGCCACGCCCAACTATGCGTTCAATTACGACACCTCCGGCTTCGATCAACGGTTCGGCGTGTCGCCGCAGGCATATGACAATCTCGACAATTACAGCCTGTCGTACTGGCGCCCGGACTATCAGCGCACCGCGTCCGATCGCATCCTGACCGGTCGGCTCGATTACGGTTTCAACCAAGGCGAAAGCGATCAAGGCATCGGTTTTGCGGCAGGCGTGTCGTATACCACCGACAAGCCGTCCTACGAGATCTATCGCGTCGAGTATCAGCCTAATACGACGGCGCCGGCGTTCGGCCTGGCCGACGTGGTGGGCACCGGCAGGGCGCCGATGCGCTATGCCGGTTTGAATCTGCTGAGCATCGATCCGAACAAGGCCAATCGCGTGCTGGCGGCCGCGCCGTTGAGCGCGTTCAACAGCACCGACCAGCAGGCCTTCAGCAATCAGGATAATTTCACGCATACCGAAAAGACCTTCGGTAGCTATGGCTTGATCAGCTATCGCAGCGATCGTTTGAATGTGCAGGCCGGTGTGCATTTCGACAGCACCAAGCTCGACACGGTGGGCCGCCAACGGCAGCTGGATGCGGCAACCAATCACTACGTGTACGTCGATAACCCGACCAGTGCGGACTACGACTACCTACTGCCGTCGGCGGTGATGACCTATCACCTGACCGATGCGCTGGATCTGCGCGCCGGTGCAAGCCGCACGTTGGGCCGCCCGCCGTACGATGCCTATGCGGCGCGTACCTCCATCGGCTTCGTCAATACGACAGACGCCGGCAACCCGAACGCGCAGGGCGTCACCGTCACCATCGGCAACCCAGACATCAAGCCGCGTGTGTCCAACAACCTGGATCTATCGCTGGAATGGCGCCTTCCCGGGGATTTCGATGCGTTCGCGTCCGCTGCCGTCTTCGACAAACATATCCAGGACGAGATCTTCACGCTCTCGCGCACCGACAGCTTCACCTTCGACGGCACCACGTATGCGAATGCGTTGATCAGCACGCCGGCCAATGCCGCCAAGGCGCGTATCCGCGGTGTGGAGTTCAACGGCATCGTCAACACGTTGGGGCCGATCGCGCCGTGGTTGAGTGGCGTCGGTTTCAGCGCAAACCTCGCATTGCTGGATGGCAGCCTGGATGTGCCTTACAGCGTCGGCAGCGGCAGCAGCCTGACCCAGCGCGAGCGCAAGCTCGACAATTTGGTCGGTCAGCCCGATTACACCGCCAACGCAACGCTGTTCTACAACGCCGGCGGGCTGGAACTGCGTGCGGCCTACAACCGGCAAGGCAAGGCGCTGCGTTCCATCGTCAGCAACATCGATTGGCAGGATCTGTATTGGTCGCCGCGTTCGCAACTGGATTTCACCGCCACCTATGCGGTGAGCAAGCAGTTGAGCGTGATCGGCCAGGTCAGCAATATCACCCACAGCCGCATCACCAGCGTGACCGGCCCGGGGCAGAATCTGCTCAAGGACAGTTATTCGGTGCCCACCACCTATTGGGTGGGTTTGCGGTTCACGCCGACGCTGTGAGCGCGGCCCGGGCGACAGGTGGGCAATGCCTGCCAGCCTGAAATCGATGCCTGCCGTTTACCCGCTTGATTTCACCAGCGTGTGCGAAGCGCGGCAACGCCCGTCTGCCGCGCTACCGTATTGCAAACATCTGATTGGAGCTGTTCGATGACATCACGCCCTATTACCGTCCTCGCCGCCGTGCTGTGCGCGGTCGTGGCCACTTCGGCGAGCGCCGCACCGACAGGCGTGGCCGCGATCCAGGCGCGCCTGACCAATCCGCAGGGCGGCCTCGTGGTGGTTGCGCACCGCGGGTGTCATGCCGCCGCGCCACAGCATGGCTTCACCGAGACCGCGCCGGAAAATTCGCTGGCGGCGTTGGAGCGCTGCATCGCCATCGGCGCCGATGTGATGGAAACCGATGTGCGGCGTGCCGCCGATGGCAGCCTGGTGATGCTGCATGACGCCACCGTGGACCGCACCACCGATGGCACCGGCAAGCTGTCCGAGTTGACCTTGGCCGATCTGCAGAAGCTGCGCCTGCGCAGCGACGAAGGTGGCGCACAGGCACCGTTGACCGACCAGCGCGTGGTCACGCTCGATCAGATGCTGGCCAGGGCCAAGGGGCACATCCTGCTCAACCTGGATGTCAAGGACGCGATCTACGTGCAGGTGATCGATGCGGTCGCACGCGCCGGCATGCAGCATCAGGTGATCGTCAAGGCCGAAGCCGGCATGTTCACCGCGCCACTGGCGGCGATGCCGCCGTTCGATACGGTGTACTTCTTCCCGATCCTGATCAACGCGCATGGCAAGGCCGATCTTGCTGCCATTGCAACGGCACAGACACGCAATGCACGCCCGATGGCATTCGAGTTGCCCAAGATGACCGCCGCGCAATTGCCGGCACTGGCAGCGGTAAGCAAGGCCCATAACGTGCGGCTGATGGTCAATTCGTTGTGGGAAGGCTTCATTGCCGGCTATGGCGGCGATGCGGACGCCGAGCGCGATCCCGACAAGGTCTGGGGCCGGATGTACCGCGACGGTGTGTCGATCATCCAGACCGATGCGCCGGAAGCCTTGCTGCGCTATCGCGCCACGTTGGAAAAGCGCTGAGCGGAAGCGACCAGGCCGCCGTCCCAAGCGGTGGCAACGAGGTCTAGCACGGCGCGCCGCGCACCAAACAACTCGACGGACGAGATGTCACGTCTAAACGAGTGCATTGGCGGGGTATCGCGACCACCTGCCGATGATGCGTGCTGCTGCCGAATGGTGCCGTCCGCACCTTCGGTGTGAGTGCCCTGATCATCGCAGGCACCTGCATGCGGCGACCACAGGTGGGAGTAAACGGTTGCCGCGCAAGGATGTCCGCATGTCGCTCAGGGTCTGCGCCTGTCCTTGGGCCAGTCGCTTGTCCGGCTGGCCGTGCAGTTGGTCGTGCGGCTGATCGCGCTGCAGATACGCCGGCCTGGAATCGCGCAGCGGTAGCCGAAACGCGTTTTGCCCTGCATGCTTTGCGCGATGGATGAACAGCCGCAGGCACCAACAGGGATGGATCGGACGCAGTCGCGCCCGCAAACGCCGAACCATCAGGCCCGCAACGGACGCCGCTGGCTGCGGTGGCTGCGCTTGGGTGCGGCTGCCTTGCTGAGCGTCATGCTGCTGCTCGATCTGGCCTTCCCGTTGCCGTTGCCCAAGTCCCGCGACACCTCCGCCTTGGTGGTTGCGCGCGACGGCACGCCCTTACGTACATTCGCCGACCGCAATGGCGTATGGCGCTACCCCGCCACGCCGCAGAGCGTGTCGCCGTTGTATTTGCAGGCACTGCTGAACTACGAAGATCGCTGGTTCTGGCGTCACCCCGGCGTCAATCCCTGGGGTCTGCTGCGTGCCGGTGGGCAGTGGATCGGGCAGGGCCACATCGTGTCCGGCGGCTCCACGCTGACCATGCAGGTGGCGCGCATCCTGGACCCGCATACGCGTACGCCGTGGGGCAAGGCCAAGCAGTTGTTGCGCGCATTGCAGCTGGAAGCGCACCTGAGCAAGCACGAGATTCTCATGCTGTATCTGGAGCGCGCGCCCTATGGCGGTACCATCGAAGGGGTGGAGGCGGCCAGCTGGGCGTATCTGGGCAAGCCGGCCAAGGCCTTGTCGCACGCCGAGGCCGCGTTGCTGGCGGTATTGCCGCAATCGCCCAGCCGCCTGCGCCCGGACCGGCACCCGGAAGCGGCGCAGCGCGCACGCGACAAGGTGCTCGACCGCATGGTCGAGCTGGGCGTGTGGTCGCGCGCGCAGGTGGACGATGCGCGCATCGAACCGGTGGTCACACGCTCGCTCAAGCCACCGTTGCATGCGGCCTTGCTGGCACAGCGCCTGCACAGTGCGCAGCCGCGTGCGGCGCGTATCGTCACCACGCTGGATGTGGAATTGCAGCGCACGCTGGAAGAGCGCGTGGCCACGTATTTTTCGCAGTTGCCCGAGCGCACCTCCGCGGCATTGTTGGTGGTGGACAACGCCACGATGGAGGCCCGCGCCTACGTGGGCTCGGCCAGTTTCGGCGACCGCAAGCGCCTGGGTCATGTCGACATGGTGCAGGCATGGCGCTCGCCCGGCTCCACGCTCAAGCCGTTCCTGTATGGCATGGCGCTGGACGATGGCCTGATCCATTCCGAGAGCCTGTTGGTGGATGCGCCGCAGAGTTTCGGCGACTACCGGCCCGGCAACTTCGATGCGGCGTTCAATGGTCCGGTGAGCGCGGCCACGGCGTTGCGGCTGTCGTTGAACGTGCCGGCGGTGGATCTGCTCGAGCGCATCGGCCCGGCACGCTTCGCTGCGCGGTTGTCCAATGCCGGGATCGCGCTGCATTTTCCTTCCGGCAGCACGCCATCGCTGGCGTTGATACTGGGCGGCACCGGCGCACAGTTGCAGGAGTTGGTGGGCGCGTTCGCCGCGCTCAATCGCGGCGGTATTGCCGGACGTGTGCGCTACACGCCAGACGATGCGCGCATCGATCGCCGCTTGATGTCGCCGGGTGCGGCCTGGATCGTGCGCGAAATTTTGCAAAGTAATCCGCGCCCCGGATACGGCAGCGGTACCTTCGACACCACTGCACGCCCCGGCGTGGCGTGGAAGACCGGCACAAGTTATGGCTACCGCGATGCATGGGCCATTGGCGGGACGCGGCGTTATACCGTCGGCGTCTGGGTAGGACGGCCGGATGGCACGCCGTTGCCGGGCCAATACGGTGCGGTCACCGCATTGCCGTTGATGTTCGAAGTCATCGATGCCTTGCCGCGCAGCGCCGGCGACAGCGCCCCGTTGCCGATGCCCGCCACCGTGCAGGCAATCAACATCTGCTGGCCGCTGGGCGGCGCTGCCGATCAAACGCCACCGGCTCTGTGCGCACGTCGTGCCGATGCGTATGCACTCGACGGTGCTGTGCCCCCCACCTTTGCCGAACGCGATGCGCGTCTTTGGCAAAGCGGGCAAGTGCGCTTCGAGGTCGATGCGCGCAGCGGTCAGCGGTTGTCGCAGGAATGCAGCCAACCGCATGAGCGTGTGCCGCGCGCGGTGGCGCGCTGGCCGGCGTTGGTCTCGCCCTGGCTCAGTACATCCGAACGCGCCGCCGCGCAACTTCCGCCCTTGGCTGAAGATTGTGCGCCGGACGGGCGCATGACCGGTGGCGGGATGCTACGCATCGATGGGTTGAGCGACCGCGCCACGCTTGCGCGGGCCAACGACGCCGCACGCCCGGTGCGGTTGCAGTTACGTGCGTTGGGCAGCGAGGCGCGCATCGATTGGCTGCTGGATGGCCGCTGGATTGCACAGACCAACGGAAGACAAGGATTTCAGCGCGATTTCGAAGAGGTTGGGTTGCACACGCTCACCGCACTGGCCAGCGATGGCGCATGGACGCAGGTGCGCTTTCGGGTGTTGCGTTGATCGGGTCGCCAACGAAGTGCTACCGCCCCGTGCTCAGCAGCAGACACCTGCTGCTTGCGACAACCCCTGTAGAAGCGCACCTGGGCGCGAGGAGGCGTTACCGGGGATGCTCCTCGCGCCCGGCTGCGCTCCGACATATGCGTGGGCGAGGGCGGCGGCGCGTCGGGATCTGGCCACCTCGTAGGGTCGTTGCTCCTACGGGGCGCAATCGTATACGCGCAATCTAGCGGCAAAAAAAACAGACAGGGCGCTCAAGGCGCTGCCCTGTCTGTTTCATCATCGAGTCGATTCCGATGTCAACTCGCTGCGATCTTTCATCGCAACGCATCGCTACATCGCAAAACTCAACTCACTCGCCGATCCAGCCTTCCAGCATGTCGGCGAATTCATCGGCATGCTCTTCTTCCTGGGCCAGGATGCTTTCGAGAATGCGCTTGGTGGTGGTGTCCTTGTCGCCGATGAAATCGATCATCTCCCGGTAGCTATCGATGGCGATGCGTTCGGCGATGAGATTTTCCTTGACCATGTCGCGCAGGTCGGTGCCTTCCTTGTATTCGGCATGCGAGCGCTTGGTCAGGGTGTCCGGATTGAGATCCGGTTCGCCGCCCAGCTGCACGATGCGCTCGGCCAGCTTGTGCGCGTGTTCTTGTTCCTGTTGCGCGTGCTCCAGGAACTCGCCCTTCACTGCGTCGGCAAGCATGCCCTTGGCCATGAAGTAGTGGCGGTAGTAGCGCAACGTGCACACGTATTCGGTGGCAAGCGCGGTATTGAGCAACTCGATCACCTTCTCGCGATCGGCGTGGTAGCTCTCGGTGATGGCGCCGTCTTCGATGCTCTGGCGCGCGCGGGCGCGCAAGGTGGCAGTGTCGGTGATACCGGCGGGAGTGTTGGTGGCTGGCTGATCAGACATGGCTGGCCGTCTTCCTTCTGAGTGGATGGGAGAAAGGGGTATTCAATCCGGCAGATGCTGCAGCACGTAATCGGCTGCAGAGACTTTGAATTCGCCGGGTTCTTCAACAAACAACGCCTTGACCACCGCGTCGTCTGCATACAGCGCGTAGCGGCGCGAGCGCAGGCCCATGCCCGAGCCGCTGGCGTCGATTTCAAGGCCCAGGGCGCGCGCTAGTTCGGCGTTGCCGTCGGGTAACAGGTGCAGGCCGTCGGGAATCAACTGGCTGCGTCCCCAGGCCTGCATCACGAATGGGTCGTTGACCGCGGTGCACAGCACTTCGATACCGCGCTTGCGGAATTGCTCGAAGTGTTCCACATAGCCCGGCAGGTGCTTGGCCGAGCAGGTGGGGGTAAAGGCCCCCGGCACCGCGAACAGCAGCACCTTGCGGCCTGCGAACAGGCTATGGGTGTCGACGGCCGCGATGCCGTCGCGCAGGCGCTTGAGCACGACTTCGGGAATGCGGTCACCAACGTGGATGGTCATGCGGCAGGCTCCTGTGGCTGAACGGATTCTAGAAAGGGGCAGGGGAAAAGCGCGTCAACGCGCTTGAAATCCGTCCGGTCACGCCTATCTGACGCGCATGGCCGATGCAGCTGCGCACCTTGCAGGCGCCGGTCCCGTCATCAACCTTTTTGGAGGCTTGCAATGAACATCGTTCGTTATCCCCAATTTCCCACCCACGCGCTGCAGAACGAGATCAAGCATGTGTTCGATCGCTTCTTCGAGCAGAACGGCGACACCGACGAATCGGCCGTGGTGACCGCGCAGTGGGTGCCGCGCGTTGACATCAAGGAAGAGGCGAATCACTTCGTGCTGTACGCCGACTTGCCGGGCATCGATCCGAGCCAGATCGAGGTGCAGATGGACAAGGGCATCCTGTCGATCAGGGGGGAGCGCAAGAGCGAATCCAGCACCGAGACCGAACGCTTCTCGCGCATCGAGCGCCGCTACGGCAGCTTCCATCGCCGCTTCGCGCTGCCCGACAGCGCCGACGCCGATGGCATCACGGCTGCAGGCCATAACGGCGTGCTGGAAATCCGCATTCCCAAGCGCCCGGCCGCCACGCCGCGCCGTATCCAGGTTGGCAACGGTCAGAACACCAGCGGCAGCACGGTGCAGTAAGCGCAAGAAACGTCGCGGCGGCGCGCGATGCAGGCGCGTGGTGTTCGCCTGGCCGGCCTGTACTGTGCGTGCAGGCTGGCCAGGCGACCGGCAGTTCCGACCGGCACCTCTGCCAGCCGGAACTGGCCGCCGCAGGACGCCGGACCTGGGGCGAGGCCACGGCTTCGCTCCCCGGCGACAGTCGCGCCGTAGAATAGGCGCGGTTGCCCGCCCGGCTGCGAATAGATTGGCCAACAGCTCTATGGCGTGACCGCTTGCGGACGCGGCTGGTATGCGAATTCGGCACGTACGCCCGTACGGTGCAGGGTTGCACGCCTTCCGCGCCGCACACGCGCTGTCCGCCGGAGTGCTGGCCGTTCGAACTGGCTCGTGGCCTCGGCTGCGGGCCGTTTTTTTTCCAGAGGTGATTAGATGGAATTCAAGGATTACTACGCAACGCTCGGCGTGGAGCCCAGTGCAGGCGATGCGGAGATCAAGACCGCCTACCGCCGGCTCGCGCGCAAATATCACCCCGACGTCAGCAAGGAAGCCGGCGCCGAAGACAAGTTCAAGGCGATCAACGAAGCCTACGAAGCGCTGCGCGACCCGGCCAAGCGCAAGGCCTACGACCAGTTGAAGGCGCAGGGATTCCGCCCGGGCGACGAGTTCCAGGCCCCGCCCAATTACGGCGGCGGGCAGGGCTTCGATTTCGAAGAAGTGTTCGGCAACGGCGGCGCTGGTGGCGGCTTCAGCGATTTCTTCGAGAGCCTGTTCGCCGGCCAGCGCGGTGGCCGTCCGCGCGGCCCGGGTGCCGGGCCTGGTGCAGGTGCCGGCCCGCAGGCGCGCGGCGACACCCGCGCCAAGCTTGCGGTGCCGCTGGAAGCGGTGTATTCGGGCGACAGTGTGCGCATCACCATCAACGGCAAGCAGCTGGATGTGCGCGTGCCCAAGGGCGTGCAGCCCGGCCAGGTGATCCGCTTGAGCGGGCAGGGCAACGGCGGCGGCAACCTGTTGCTGGAGATCGAATACGCGGCGCATCCGCATTTCGAGGTGGACGGGCGCAACATCCTGTACACCTTGCAGGTCATGCCCTGGCAGGCCGCGCTGGGCACGACCATCAGCGTGCCCACCCTGGGCGGCTCGGTCGAATTGAAGGTGCCGGCCGACTCGGACGCCGGGCGCAAGCTGCGGCTGCGCGGTCGCGGCCTGCCGGGCACCACCCCGGGCGACCAGATCGTGGAACTGGAAATCCTCGCCCCGGCCCCCACCGACGATGCGCAGAAGAAGGCCTACCGCAATCTGGCCAAGGCGTTCGGCGAGACCGTGAGCTGAGCAGCGCGGGCCAGATCAGCTTTGCGCGCGCAAGGGTTGGGTGAGGCCACGCGCGCTCAGCGCTGAGGCGGTTGATGTCGATCCGCATCGTCGAGTCTTGGCCGCTGGCTCAGCCGGCGCTGGAGAAGGGGGCCAGGCCCTCTCCTTTGGAAGAGGGGCTGGGGTGAGGGTTTGGCTGCCCCGCAACGTGATCATCAACTCGATCAGGATCCCACCTCCTCCAGCGCTACGCGCTCCTTCCCTGCCAAAAAAGGGAGTAGGCAGGAGAGCGAATCAACGCGGCCGCTCGGTGAGTCCTGTATTGAATCCAGTCTGTGCTATTGGACGTAATGGCTCCAGCTACTCAAAAACAGCGCGTCGCTCCATACATGTCTGGCCACGCTCGCCGACCACGAACCCTCCAGCAACTCACCTGGCCCAGCTACCGAAAGCGCGGCCGGCGCACTACACTCGCCGCGCATACTAGGGGAAACACATGGCACGTATTTTGATCGTCGACGACTCGCCGTCGCAGCTGCTGGGGATTCAGCGCATCGTCGAGAAGCTGGGGCACGAAACCATCACCGCCACCGATGGTGCCGCCGGCGTGGAAGCGGCCAAGCAATCGCTGCCGGATCTGGTGCTGATGGACGTGGTGATGCCCAACCTCAACGGATTCCAGGCCACGCGCACGCTCAAGCGCGAGCCCACCACCCAGCATATTCCGGTCATCCTGGTCACCACCAAGGATCAGGACACCGACCGCATGTGGGGCATGCGCCAGGGGGCCCGCGCCTACATCACCAAGCCGTTCTCCGAAGACGAGCTGCTGGAAGTGATGGAGCGTGTGTTCAACCAGAAAGAAGAGCCGCCGAAAGCGTAAGTGCACCGGCCAGGCGTGATCGACGTCGGATTTCGGCAACGCAGATGTGGGATTAGCGGGAGACGGTCCAACCCTCTCCCGGGGGAGGGAGTCCGATGAGGACTCTGCAATCGGGCGATGCGGACGTCGACGTCGTCTCGCGCCATCGCATCGCAGCTAGACCTTCAGCCTATGCCGAGCGCCACCTTCTGCCGATGGGCCAGGGCAGAGCAGTTGGGGTGACGCCCGCGGCGCAGCCGTCGTCGCCTTGGAACAACGTGTGGTTGAAAGGATGGGTGCCAAGGACGCAATCGCCGCTTGGCACGCACGCTTTCCGCCTCCCATCGCCTCCCGTGCCCGAAATCCTGCCAAGCAGGCACGCGCCCGGTAAACGGTCTTCAGCCGCCAAGACCAATCATGTGCCCGGCCGCGCGCATTAGACGCGTGCGCAGCGCTCGACAGGGGCAGCCCGTGCCTGCCGCCGGCACGTCGCATCCTGGTCTTCAGGTCCTCAGCGCGAAGGCCCTCGCCGGACAACCATTGCCTGTGTCCCAGCCCCGCCCGATCCGCCCCGCCGGCTAAACCAACAATGCATCGCACCGGGCCTTTCAAAACGGTGTGTCTGCCCCATCTAGTAGAATCGGCGAATCAAACAACATGGCGGCACTGCGGGACTGGCCCGCACAGCCCCTCGATCATGGAGCGTGCATGGCCTGGAACACACCCGGCAACAAGGGCGGAGACGGCCCGGATCCCAACCGTCGCAGGTCCTGGGGCCCGCGCGGTGGTGGCAACGGTGGCGGTTGGGGCAATCTGCCCGCTCCGTTGAAGGAGCTGTTCGATGGCGGCGTGGGGCGCTGGATCCTGGTCGCGGTGGTGCTGATGGTGCTGTTCTCCAGCTTCCAGCTCATCGGCGAGCAGCAGCGTGGCGTGGTGCTGCGCTTCGGCCAGTTCTCGCGCATCCTGCAGCCCGGCCCGAACTTCAAGCTGCCCTGGCCGATCGAGTCGGTGCGCAAGGTCAATGCCACCGAGATCAAGACCTTCAGCAACCAGGTGCCGGTGCTGACGCGCGACGAAAACATCGTCAACGTGTCGCTCAACGTGCAGTACCAGATCAGCGACCCGCGCAAATACCTGTTCGGTTCGCGCAATGCCGATCTGGTGCTGGAGCAGGCCGCGCAAAGTGCCGTGCGTGAGCAGGTGGGGCGTTCGGACCTCAATACCGTGCTCAACAATCGCGGCCCGCTGGCGATCGCGTCCAAGGATCGTCTGCAGGCGGCGCTGGATGCCTATAACACCGGCCTGGCGGTCACCGGCGTGACCTTGCCGGATGCGCGCCCGCCGGAAGAAGTGAAGCCGGCCTTCGACGAGGTCAATGGTGCCCAGCAGGTGCGCGAGCGCCTGATCAACGAAGCGCAGGCCTACGCCGCCAAGGTGGTGCCCGAAGCGCGCGGCCAGGGTGCACGCACCCGTACCGGTGCCGAAGGCTACAAGCAGGCCACCATTTCGAAGGCCGAGGGTGATGCCGACCGCTTCACGCTGTTGCAGGCCCAGTACGCCGGCGCGCCGGAAGTCACCCGCAAGCGGCTGTGGCTGGAAACCGTGCAGAAGGTGCTGTCGGAGAACCGCAAGGTCATCGGTAGCGATGGCCGCCAGGTCATCTACGTGCCATTGCCGGCCGATGCCAGCAAGCCGGCCGCTTCCGGCGGCACTGCCAGCATGCCGTCGATGGTGCCCCAGGACGTGCTGTTGAATCCGCCGCAAAGCGCCAGTAGCGAGGCCATCCGCAACCCGGAGCGCGGCCCGCGCCCGACCGGCCGTGAGGGAACCGAATAATGAAGAATTCGCTAGTCATCGGCCTGATCATCGCCCTGTTGCTGACCCTGATGGGCTCGGTATTCGTCGTGCGCGAAGACCAGACCGCCATGGTGCTCAACCTGGGCCGTGTGGTGCGTGCCGACCTCAAGCCCGGCCTGCATTTCAAGATTCCGGTGGTGGAATCGGTACGCGTGTTCGACCGCCGCTTCCAGGTGCTGGACACCGCTCCGGCGCGTTACTTCACTGCCGAGCAGAAAGACGTGAGCGTGGATTTCTTCGCCATCGGTTACATCTCCGACGTGCGGGCGTTCTATCGTGCGACCGGTGGCGAGGAATCGGTGGCCAACTCGCGCCTGGCCCCGATCATCACCGACTCGCTGCGCAACCAGATCAACTCGCGCACGCTGCAACAGCTGGTCTCCGGCGATCGCAGCGAGCTGATCGCCAACCAGCTCAAGGGCATCAACGGCGCCATCAAGGGCCTGGGGATGCAGATCACCGACCTGCGCATCAAGCAGATCGACCTGCCGACCGACAGCCAGGTGATCACCGACGTGTACGAGCGCATGCGCGCCCAGCGCAAGCAGGAAGCCAGCAAGCTGCGCGCCGAAGGCGAAGAGCAGGCCCTGACCATCCGCGCGCAAGCCGACCGCGAGTCCACCGTGATCGTGGCCGCCGCCGAGCGCGACGCCCAGAAGCTGCGTGGCGAAGGCGATGCCGAAGCGGCGCGCATCTACGGCCAGGCCGGTTCCAAGGACCCGTCGTTCTATGCGTTCTACCGCAGCCTGGAGGCCTACCGCAGCTCCATGACCGACGGCAACGGCGTGGTGGTGCTGGACAAGAACGACCCGTTCCTGCAATACCTCAAGAGCGATCGTTGATCGCTCTGGCTTGAAACAAGAACGCCCGCGTAATGCGGGCGTTTTTGTATCTGCCTTTCACCGCCGGGCAGACAGACGCGCGCGCCCCACCGTAGGAGCGCACCCGGGCGCGACGGGCATGCCCGGTAAGGCAGTCGCGCCCGGGCGCGCTCCTACGCGGGGTATATGTGGCCGATGGATCGGGCGCTGGCGCTTCGTGCACTGCGATGCTGATGGGTATGTCCGGAATCCGCAGCTGCCTGGAGCGCCTCTTCCGTCGCGTTGGCCAGACTCGGCCCGGTAGCAACGCGCCCGGGCGCGACGGGCCTTACCGGTCGACCCCGCTGATGGCCTCTGACAGTCGGTCGCGACATGGATCCCCTAGCGCAGAATGCGGTAACCGCCGATATCCCGCGTGGTCCAAGGCCATCAGCATCGCGGCATGGCCAACATTGACTCTCCAGGGCATCGCGCGCTGCGTCGCGGCAGGCGGTCTTCGCCCAACAGCGTGTACCTGCTGACCACCACGACCTGGCAGCGTCGCGCCGTGTTCGCAGATTTTCTGTTGGCAGCAACCGCCTGCCGGGCATTCACCGCAGCAACGCCTTACGATGCCAGGCTGCTGGCCTGGGTGTTGATGCCGGATCATGCACATTGGCTGTTGCAGCTGGGGAGCGTCACCTCGTTGGCCGACGCCGTGTCTCGCATGAAAGCGTGCGCAGCGCGTTCGGTGAACGATCAGCGGCAGCATCAGGCACCGGTCTGGAGCCGTAGCTACCATGACCACGCGTTGCGCAAAGACGATGACCTGCACGCAGCCGCGCGTTACCTCATCGCCAATCCGCTCCGGGCCGGGCTGGTCACCCACATCGGCGATTATGCGTTCTGGGATGCGATCTGGCTCTGAGCTTCGAGCCGCCAGCAGAGCGACTGCGTGTCCACCGTTTGCCGCGCTCCTAGCGGGTGGGTTTGTCTGGAGTGTTGGGTCGGGCTGCCTGTCGTGGATCGGGCGATGGTGCTTTGGGCGGTCTGCAGGTTTGCCAAGGTCCGCTACGTTGCCGCGTAGGAGCGCACCTGGGCGCGACTGATTTATCGGGAATGCCGGTCGCGCCCGGGTGCGCTCCTACGGGGTGGATTTATCGGGGTGTTGGGTCGGGCTGCCTGTCGTGGATCGGGCGATGGTGCTTTGGGCGGTCTGCAGTTTGCCAAGGTTCGCTACGTTGCCGCGTAGGAGCGCACCTGGGCGCGACGGCTTCACCGGTAATGCCTGTCGCGCCCAGGTGCGCTCCTACGACCTCATTGGGATTGTCGCTACGGTGATCTTCCAGGCTAGGGGCCCCTAGGGGCCGGCAGCGCTCGGAGCACCGCGCAAACGACAGCCAGCCGCAATCTGACCCGCCCCCCGATCCGCCGTCGCCAGGGGTAGTGCACGTCACTCGAAACCCGGATAATGCACAAAAGCCGGCCGGGCGCGCTCCAACCAGAGCACTCGGTTCGGCTTTTTCCGTGTCAGGGCTATCGCGCCACTGCAACGCTCCCCGATGGAGTCGCGCGCAGGGTGTCGCGGCCAGCCCTGCAGCGGTCCCATCCCGCGGCCCCGATGGCCGCAGCAAAACTTAGGAGTTCACCCGTCATGGGTCAGTCAGTTGTCGTGCTCGGTGCCCAGTGGGGCGATGAAGGCAAAGGCAAGATCGTCGATCTGCTCACCGAGGAAATCGGTGCGGTGGTCCGCTTCCAGGGCGGCCACAACGCCGGCCACACGCTTGTCATCAACGGCAAGAAGACCGTCTTGCATCTGATTCCGTCCGGCATCCTGCGCGACGACGCGCTGTGCCTGATCGGCAATGGCGTGGTGATCTCCCCGGCCGCGTTGATCAAGGAAATCAGCGAGCTGGAAGACGCCGGCGTGGAAGTGCGTTCGCGCCTGAAGATCTCCCCGGCTGCGCCGTTGATCATGCCCTACCACATCGCCCTGGATCAGGCGCGCGAGAAGGCGGCCGGCGGCAAGGCCATCGGCACCACCGGCCGCGGCATCGGCCCGGCCTACGAAGACAAGGTGGCGCGTCGCGGCATCCGCATCGCCGACCTGCATTACCCGCCGCAGCTGGAAGAGTTGCTGCGCACTGCGCTGGACTACCACAACTTCGTGCTGACCAAGTACCTGGGCGTGGACGCGGTCGATTTCCAGAAGACCTACGACGAGGCGCTGGCCTTCGGCGAGTACGTGCAGCCGATGAAGTCGGACGTGGCCGGCATCCTGCACGACCTGCGCAAGCAGGGTAAGCGCGTGTTGTTCGAAGGCGCGCAGGGTGCGTTGCTGGACATCGACCACGGCACCTATCCGTACGTCACCAGTTCCAACACCACCGTGGGCGGCGCATTGGCCGGTACCGGCGTTGGCGCCGATGCGATCGACTACGTACTCGGCATTGCCAAAGCATATGCCACGCGCGTCGGCGGCGGCCCGTTCCCGACCGAACTGGACGACGAAGTGGGCCAGGGTATCCGCGACCGCGGTGCCGAGTACGGCGCGTCCACCGGTCGCCCGCGTCGCTGCGGCTGGATGGACATCGTGGCGCTCAAGCGTGCGGTGGCCATCAACGGCATTTCCGGCCTGTGCATCACCAAGCTCGACGTGCTCGACGGCATGGAGAAGCTGAAGATCTGCATCGCCTACGAATATCACGGCAAGCGCACCGAGTACGCGCCGCTGGACGCGCAGGGCTGGGAAGAGTGCACCCCCGTGTACCTGGAGTTCCCGGGCTGGAGCGAGAACACTCACGGCATCACCGTGTGGGACGACCTGCCGCCGGCCGCCCGCGCCTACCTGCGCGCGCTGGAGGAACTGGCCGGCTGCCCGATCTCGATCGTTTCCACCGGCCCGGACCGCGACCACACCATGGTGCTGCAGGACCCGTTCGCCTGATCGGCTGATGCGTGATTGAACCGACGAAAGCCCTGCGAAAGCGGGGCTTTTGTTTGCAGAACGCCATTGCGTTGCCTCATCCACGCGCCCCGCACCTTCCTGACGGCTGCAGATGAAGTGGTGTTGGTCGCCCTCGCCCGATCGATGCGGGGCGGGTTCAGCATGGCCGTGTAGCATGCTCGCGCCAGCCGGGATTGCTTGCCCTGGTTCGATGCAGGCGTGCCCTGTCGTTGCCGTGGCTTCTCTTTGACGTGTGTGTCTTCGCGTCTGTCAGCAGGCGCATGACTTTCGGCCGTGTGTGGTCTTGCGTGCCGGCGCCATGATGCTGGCTGCTGTACCACTTCGTTTACTTCATTACTCTTTTTAGGAATGTCATGCGCCAGATCCTGGTGACTGCTATTGCGCTGGCCCTGGCCAGCACCTGCGCCGTTGCGCCGGCTCACGCTGCTGTCGCTGCACCGGAGGCGGTCAGCGCATCGGCCGCGCAGGTCACCAGCCAGTTGCCGCGCACGGCCAAGCCCACCCACTACGCGGTGGAGATCACACCGCATGCCGACAAGATGACCTTCGACGGCAAGGTGGCCATCGACATCGTGGTGCTACAAGCCACCGACCGCATCGTATTGCAGGCGGCCAACCTCAGCTTCGCGCGCAGTACCTTGGCGCAGCGCAAGGGGGGCACGCCGCGGACGGCCAAGGTCAGCACCGATGAGCAGGCGCAGACCGCCACCTTCGCCTTCGACAGACCGCTGGCACCGGGCAACTACGTGTTGTCCATCGAGTACAGCGGTGTGATCAATACGCAGGCCAACGGTTTATTCGCGCTGGATTACGCCACCGCGCAAGGCCAGCGCCGCGCGTTGTTCACCCAGTTCGAAAACTCCGATGCACGCCGCTTCATTCCGTCGTGGGACGAGCCTGATTTCAAGGCTACCTTCGACCTGGCAGTCAATGCGCCGGCCGCGCAGATGGCGGTGAGCAACATGCCGGTTGCCTCGTCCGGCAATGGTGCCGGCGGCATGAAGCGCGTGGCCTTCCAGACCACGCCCAAGATGTCCACGTACCTGTTGTTCCTGAGTGTCGGCGACTTCGAGCGGGCGACGCGCAAGGCCGACAATGGCACCGAGATCGGCGTGATCGCGCAGAAAGGCAAGGTGGACCAGGCGCAGTTCGCACTGGATTCCGGCCGCGATGTGCTGCACGAATACAACGCCTATTTCGGCATTCCATATCCGTTGCCGAAGCTGGACAACATCGCCGCACCCGGGCAAAGCCAGTTCTTCAGCGCAATGGAAAACTGGGGGGCCATCTTCACCTTCGAATACTCGCTGCTGCTCGACCCGGCCACCTCCAACATCGACGACAAGCAGGGCGTTTTCACCGTTGCCGCGCACGAGATCGCGCATCAATGGTTCGGTAATCTGGTGACCATGGCGTGGTGGGACGACCTGTGGCTCAACGAAGGGTTCGCCAACTGGATGGAGGCGCGCACCACGCACAAGCTGCACCCGGAGTGGGACATCGACAACACCGGCGCAGCCTTCAAAAGCCGCGCGGCGATGCAGCGCGATGCCTATGTCACCACCCACCCGGTGGTGCAGCACGTCGCCACCGTGGAGCAGGCCAGCCAGGCATTCGACCAGATCACCTACGACAAGGGCGAAGCGGTGATCGCCATGCTCGAAGACTATGTGGGCGCGGACAACTGGCGCAGCGGCGTGCGCAGCTATCTCAAGCAGCACCAATACGGCAATGCCGTCACCGATGCGCTGTGGCAGCAGATCGATGCAGTGGCACCGGGCAAGCAGTTCACCCAGGTGGCGCACGACTTCACGTTGCAGCCGGGTGTGCCGTTGATCCAGGTCAGCGCCAGCTGCACGGCCGGCACCACGACCGTGCAGCTGAAACAAGGCCAATACACCGTCGACCGCCCCGACAAACAGCCATTGCGCTGGCATGTGCCCGTCACGGTGCGCGGCGCCAATGGCACGCCGGTGCGCGTATTGGTGGATGGCAGCGCGCAGCTGCAGCTAGCCGGCTGCGATGCGCCTGTCGTGGTCAATGCCGGGCAGAAGGGTTACTTCCGTACGCTGTATGCGCCGGCGCAATTCACCGCGGTCACCAAGGGGTTCGACGCGTTGCCGGTGGTCGATCAGTTGGGCGTGCTGATGGATACCGCTGCGCTGGCACCGGTGGGGCTGCAGCCCGAAGCGGACCTGCTTGAGTTCACCGCCAAGGTGCCGGTCGGTGGCTCGCCGGATCTGTGGAAAGTGGTGTCCGAAACGTATTCCAATATCGATCGTCTGTTCGCGGGCGACCTCAAGGCACAGGCCAGCTGGCGGCGCTTCGCGCGCGTGCGGCTTGCTCCCGAGTTCGCCACGCTCGGCTGGGACGAGCGCAAGGACGACAGTGCACAGACCAAGCAGCTGCGTGCCAGCCTGCTCAACAGCCTGAGCGCGCTGGACGATGCACAGGTGATTGCCGAAGCGCAGCGTCGTTTCGCTGCGTTCCAGGCCGACCCGGGCACGTTGTCGCCGGAGTTGCGTAGCACGGTGCTGCGCATCGTCGCCCGCCACGCCGACGCGGCCACCTGGGACGCATTGCATGCCATGGCGAAGAAGGAAACCTCCTCGATGCTGCGCGACCAGTCCTACGCGTTGCTCGCCTACGCCAAGGACCCGGCATTGGCGCAGCGTGCCCTTGAACTTGCGCTCACCGCCGAGCCCGGCGCCACCACTGGCGCCAGCATGATCGGCGATGTCGCCAGCGAGCACCCGGAGCTGGCATTCGACTTCGCCTTGGCGCATCGCATCCAGGTGGACACGTTGATCGACTCCACCTCGCGCGCCCGCTACTACCCGCACCTGGCTGCAGGCTCGAACAGGCTGGAGACCATCGACAAGATCAAGGCGTACGCCGATACCTACCTGGCCCCCACCTCGCGCCGCGATGCAGAAACCGCCATCAGTACCATCCAGACGCGCGTGACGTTGCGCGAACGGCGCGTGCCACAGATTGCAGCCTGGTTGAAAAAGCGCAAAGTCTGACGCGTTGCGTGGAGCAACAAAAAGCCCGGTAGTTTCCGGGCTTTTTGTTTGGTGCAGTGGCCACCAGTGCAGGTTAGGCAGATTGGCCAGCAACAGTAGAGAAGGGATCTGGCGGGTGAATGCCCGAAAAGTGCAACGCGTGCGTAGTGATTGCCGATTCCGGTGTGGAGCGATTTCGCGCGGTGCTGCGTGCTGCAACTCTGCGCGCCGCACCTGGCTCCGGCACGCCGGCCGACCGGCTGCGTGCGTTACCCCATGCGCATCGACAGAGTCTTGCGAACCCGATGGTCCATGTCTTGCTGCTGCCTCTGCGTCAGCGCCTGTTGCCGCTCCACGCTGGCTGTTTCCAGTTGCTGCAGCGACTGCGCAACCGGTGTGCGTACCGCCACATCGGTGGGCATGGCAGCACGCAATGGGCAGGCACCGGCCGGATGACATCATGCGCATCGGTCAATCCATTGCTGGGTTCGTCGCGAACGATAGGCAGCTCAGGAGCAACAGGCTCTCCAAGGTCGAGCCAGCGATTGCAGATGCAATACGGCGCAAGACATGGGAAGACGGTCAATCACGGCCAACGGCATCATGCGCGTGGATCACGACGCTTGCGATGCAACAGCAGCTCGCCATGCATGTCGACGGAGGGCGTTTGCCGCCGTCCGTCGCGATACGTGGCGAGCTGCAGCGCCATCAATGCAGGCGTCGCCGCCTCATGCCCCAAACGCACCATCGATCGTATGCATCGCGCCGGTCACGAAGCTCGCTTCCGGGCCGGCCAGCCAGGCCACCATGCCGGCCACTTCCTCGGCGCGGCCGTGGCGTTTGATCGCCATGAAGCTGTGCATCAGGTCTTTCATCGGCCCGCTTTCCGGATTGGCGTCGGTATCGATCGGCCCCGGTTGCACCACGTTGATGGTGATGCCGCGCGGCCCGAAGTCGCGGGCCAGCCCGCGCGCCAGCCCTTGCAGCGCGGATTTGCTCAGCGCGTAGGACGCCATGCCGGGCAGCGGCATGCGGTCGCCGTTGACCGAGCCGATCACGATGATCCGCCCGCCAGGCGGCATCTGCCGCGCTGCCTCCACGGCGGCGTGGTAGGGCGCGTGCACGTTGATGCGGAACAGCCGGTCCACCGCGTCCGGATCCTGGTCCAGCGCATCGCCGAACAAGGCGATGCCGGAGTTGACCACCAGCACATCCAACGGCCCGCTGCGTCGCACCGTGTCGATGACCGCATCGCGATCGGCGCTGTCGGCCAGCACCGCGGTGCTGCCGGTGTCACCGGCCAGGCGCTGCGCCGCCTCGGCAGAACCGGCATAGGTAAACATCACCCGCGCGCCCTCGGCCACGAAGCGCCGCACGATGGCGGCCCCAATCCCCCGGCTGCCACCGAGCACCAATACCGACTTGTCTTTGAACGCTGACATGCATCACCTCGCAATTAATGTAGCGAGTAATACATAATAGTTTTCGCCTGCCGTCAAGGATTTTGTAACTATGACTACAGAAAACCCCCGGGCCCGCGGCCGGCCGCGCGCATTCGACCCGGACCAAGCGGTCGCCACCGCGCAGCAGCTGTTTCATGCACGCGGCTACGACGCATTGAGCGTGGCCGACCTCACCGCGGCGCTGGGCATCAACCCGCCCAGTTTCTACGCCGCCTTCGGCAGCAAGGCCGGCCTGTATGCGCGCATCCTCGACCGCTACGCGCAGACCGGCGCCATCCCGCTGCCGCAACTCCTGGACACCGACCGACCGCTGGCCGACGCGCTGGCCGACGTACTGGAGCAGGCCGCCCGCTGCTACGCCGCAGATCCCGCCGCCACCGGCTGCCTGGTGCTGGAAGGCACGCGCAGCAACGACGCTCAGGCGCGCGAGGCGGCCTGCAGCTTTCATGTCGCGGCCCAGGAGCTGATCCGCTCCCACATCGCCAAGCAGTGCCCGCACGACGCAGACCGGCTGGCGGATTTCGTCAGCACCACCATGGCCGGCCTGTCGGCCAGCGCCCGGCATGGGCAGAGCCTGGAGCGTCTGCTGGCGAGTGCGCGGTTGGCGGGGGAGGCGCTTCGGGTGGCGCTGCGCGGCTAGGCGGGGTGCGAGTGGGCAGAAGGCTTTCGATGTTGTGAGCTGCCGCAAAGCGGGAGTGTCAGATTCGTTCTTGCGCGAGTTGGTGATCGGTTTCAGTGCCAGTGGGTACGTGCTGCTGTTTGAGGTTGCAAGCGATCAGGTCGTCACCGCTTGGCGATCAGGTATCGGCGTGAAGACGACTATCATTAGGCGGCAAGTCAATCGATAAGTGGCGTCTGTGCTGGGCGCGTCGCCAATTACGGGAAGGTAGGGGCACAGGGGATTGAATGGACAAGTCGTCGTTAACCGAGCGCGATATCTGCACGAAATTCATCATTCCGTCGATCGCCGCTGCGGGCTGGGATCTGGATCTCCAGGTGCGCGAAGAGTTCGCTTTTACCAAGGGGCGTGTCGTCGTTCGCGGCAAGCTGCACAGCCGAGGGCTGGCGCGTCGTGCAGACTTTGTGCTTTACCACCGCGCCAATCTCCCTTTGGCCGTGATCGAGGCAAAGGACAACAAGCATACCGTTGGTTCCGGCATGCAACAGGCGCTGGGGTATGCAGATGCGCTGGATGTTCCGTTTGTGTTCTCAAGCAACGGTGATGGATTCCTTTTCCACGATAGAACCGCAACCGGCGACAAGATCGAATCTGAATTGACGTTGGATCAATTTCCCTCGCCAGAGGAACTGTGGCGTCGCTATTGCCTTTGGAAAGGGCTTGGTGAGGTCGCGCGACAGGTGGTCGAGTCCCCGTATTACGATGATGGCAGCAGTCGCTCGCCGCACTACTACCAGATCAATGCAATCAATCGAACGATCGAAGCCGTGGCCAATGGTCAAAACCGCATCCTGCTGGTGATGGCCACCGGAACCGGAAAAACCTATACCGCATTCCAGATCATCTGGCGGCTTTGGAAGTCGCGCCAGAAGAAGCGCATCCTGTTCCTGGCTGATCGCAACATCTTGGTCGATCAGACAAAAAACAACGATTTCAAGCCGTTCGGCGCGGCGATGACCAAGATCACCAAGCGCCAGATTGATACGTCCTACGAGATCTACCTGTCCCTGTACCAGGCGGTGACCGGCGTAGAGGACGTCAAGAATGTCTACAAGCAGTTCTCTCCGGAATTCTTTGACCTTGTTGTCATCGATGAATGCCATCGTGGCAGCGCGGCCGAGGATTCTGCGTGGCGGGAGATCCTGGAGTATTTCTCTGGTGCCACGCATATCGGCCTGACCGCAACGCCAAAGGAGACCAAGGAAGTCTCCAGCAGTACGTACTTTGGAGAGCCCGTCTACAGCTACACGCTCAAGCAGGGCATCGATGACGGCTTCCTGGCACCGTACAAAGTGGTGCGCATCGACTTCGATGTCGATCTGCAGGGCTGGCGGCCCCCCAAGGGAATGCGCGATAAAAACGGCGAGTTGATCGAAGATCGTATCTACAACCTGCGGGATATGGATCGCCAGCTTGTCGTCGAAGCGCGGACGTATCTGGTCGCGCAAAAAGTCACCGAATTCCTCACTGCCACCGGTCCATTCCAGAAGACCATTGTGTTCTGTGACGACATCGATCATGCCGAGCGTATGCGCCAGGCTTTGGTGAATCTCAATCCGCAGCGTGTCGCGGAAAATCGCAAGTACGTCATGCGCATCACCGGCGATGACAACGAGGGAAAGGCCGAGCTCGACAATTTCATCAATCCGGAAATGCGCTACCCCGTCATCGCCACCACCAGCAAGCTGATGACGACCGGCGTTGACGCGCAAACCTGCAAGCTCATCGTTCTGGACCAGCACATCAGGTCGATGACCGAGTTCAAGCAGATCATCGGTCGCGGGACGCGCATCAATGAGGACTACGGCAAGTACTGGTTCACCATCATGGATTTCAAGAAGGCAACCGAACTGTTCGCTGATCCATCATTCGATGGAGACCCGGAGGTGATCTACAATCCCTCGCCCAATGACAGTCCGGTACCGCCTGAGATCGGGAGCGGCGAGGGTGGCGACGGCGGTGTGGTCGGCGATCCTCCAGATGGCGGTGATGACGTCACCACCGGAGGTGACGGTGAGCCGAAGCGCATCAAATACGTCATCGACAAACTGCCGGTATCGGTCGTGGCCGAGCGCGTCCTGTATTACGGATCCGATGGCAAGCTCATCACCGAGTCGCTGCGCGATTACACCCGTGAGCGCGTCCTGCGTCAGTTCGCGTCGCTCGATGACTTCCTGCGGCGCTGGAGCGATGCCCAGCAGAAGAAGGCCATCATCGATGAGTTGGCTACGCAGGGCGTGTTATGGGAAGAGCTGGCCGGCGAGGTCGAGAAGAAGCTCGGGCAGTCGCTCGATCCGTTCGATCTGATCTGTCATGTGGCCTTCGATCAACCGCCGCTGTCGCGCAGGGAGCGGGCGGAGGGCGTGCGCAAGCGCAATTACTTCGCCAGGTATCAAGGCAAGGCGCGGCAGGTACTCGAGGGCTTGCTGGACAAGTACGCCGATACCGGGGTGGAGCACATCGAGGACATCAGGATCCTGCAGCTTGACCCGTTTCGTACCCTTGGAGCACCGATCGAACTTGTGGCGGCCTTTGGCGGCAAGACGAATTACCAGCGGGCCATCCTGGACCTGGAAAGCCAGCTATACAGTAGTGCGGACGTTGCCTGACCTGCGTTCCATAGTATTCTTGTCCTCTGTTTCAGGACGTGGGACGGACCCTTTCCGTTACTCATGAAAAGTCAAGACATCCTGCTCTTGCTGAAGCTGGTCAGCCTTGAGCGCCAGCAATCGGTCCCTGTAGGCGGCGAGAAAGCAGCGCTGGGCATTCCCGATGACTGGCGCGGCTGGGCCATGTCGGCGGCTCAGGAGGATGGGGGGGCGAGCGGCTTGGCCGAAGACGCGTTCTCCGTGCGCGGCCTTGAGGAGTCCACCGGCATCAGCAAATCGGAAGTCAGTCAGGCGCTCCGGCGTTGCGCCGACGTGGGGCTGGTCGTGGCCGAGCGCGGCAGTGGCATCCCGCGCGCCAATACGCGTGCCCTGCTGGGCTTTGTGATGAACGGGCTGAAGTATGTGTTCCCGGCGCGCCCGGGCCCGATCGTCCGTGGCATTCCCACGGCACACGCAGCGCCGGTGCTGGTTGATCGCCTGTTGTCCGCAGGCCAACACATCTACGTCTGGGAGGACGGCTACGGCAGCGCGCAGGGCCAGCGCGTGGAGCCGCTCTACAAGAGCGTGCCGCGTGCCGTACGTCGCGATGCGGAGCTGTACGCCATGCTGGCGTTGGTGGACGCGATCCGGCTGGGGCGTGAGCGTGAGGCGGCGCTTGCCGGCGGTGTGCTGACCCAATACCTGCGGGAGGTGCCGTGATGGGCACGCCTGGAAACTGGGATATCCAGCAGCACATGCTGGCACGCGTGGCCGAAGCGCTTGGGCCGGACCTGCTGCCGGAAGTCGCCTTCGTCGGCGGCTGCACCACCGGTCTGCTGATGACAGACGCGGTCAGCCGGGAAGCTGTTCGCTTTACCGAAGACGTCGACCTGATCGTGCACGTCATGGGCCTGGGCAGTTGGTACCGCCTGCAGCAGGTGCTGGCCGGTAAGGGCTTTCGCACCTCGCCCAACGACGACGTCGTCTGCCGTACCCGCTTGCGCGATCAACATGCCAGCGAGCTGATCGTCGATTTCATGCCGGATGACGCTGCCGTCCTCGGATTCAGCAATCGCTGGTACGCCGATGCGCTGCGTGAGGCGTACGATCACGCACTGCCGACAGGTGTGACCATCCGCGTGGTCGCTCCAGCCTACTTTCTGGGCACCAAGCTGGAGGCCTACCGGGGCCGCGGCAACCATGATCCATTGGCCAGCCGGGATGTCGAGGACATCCTCAATGTCGTGGATGGCCGCGCCAGCCTGTGCGATGAGGTCGCGCAGGCATCTGCGACATTGCGGCTAGATATCGCTCAGGGGATCGCCGAACTCCTGCGCCACCGCGACTTCAGCTATGCCGTTCAGGCCACTTCCAACAACAATCGCCAGCGCGAGGAGTTGATCTTCACGCGGCTGGACGCACTTGCATCATTCAACAGGTAACACGATGTCGATCAGCAGTACCATCAAATCCATCCAGGACATCATGCGCAAGGACTCCGGCGTCGACGGAGACGCCCAGCGCATCGGCCAGCTGGTGTGGATGTCGTTCCTCAAGATCCTCGATGACCGAGAGCAGGAATGGGAGCTCATCCACGAGGACTACCGTTCGCCGTTGCCGCAGCGCCTGCGTTGGCGCAACTGGGCAGCTGATCCGGAAGGGATCACCGGAGAGGAGCTGAAAACCTTCATCGATATCGAGCTGTTTCCCGGGCTGCGCGACCTGAAACCGCGCCACAGCAAGCCGCTGGGCTTTGTCGTGCGTAATGTGTTCCAGGACGCCTACAACTACATGAAGTCCGGGCAACTGATCCGCCAAGTGCTCAATAAGATGCAGGGTGGCGTGGACTTTAACAAGGCGCAGGAGCGCCATGCCTTCGGCGACATGTACGAGCAGCTGCTGCGCGACCTGCAGAGCGCCGGCAACGCAGGCGAGTTCTATACGCCGCGCCCGGTGACCGAGTTCATGGTGCGCATGGTTGATCCCAAGCTGCATGAAAAGGTGATGGACCCGGCCTGTGGCACCGGTGGTTTCCTCACCTGCGCCATCGAGCACAAGCGCCAGCGTTATGTGCGCACCGCCGAGGACGAGGCCATCCTGCAGGCCAGCATCTTCGGCGTGGAAAAGAAGCCGCTGCCGCACCTGCTGGCCACCACCAACATGGTGCTGCACGGCATCGAGGTGCCCAGCCAGATCAAGCACGACAACACCCTGGCTCGCCCCTTGATCAACTGGGGGCCGGGCGAGCGGGTCGAGTGCATCGTCGCCAACCCGCCGTTCGGCGGCATGGAAGAAGACGGCATCGAAACCAACTTCCCCGCCGCCTTCCGCACCCGAGAAACCGCCGACCTGTTTCTTGTGCTGATCATGCACCTGCTCAAGGACGGCGGCCGCGCAGCTGTGGTGCTGCCCGACGGCTTCCTCTTTGGTGAAGGCATCAAGAGCCGCATCAAGGAAAAGCTGCTGACCGAGTGCAACCTGCACACCATCGTTCGCCTGCCCAATGGCGTGTTCAACCCCTACACCGGCATCAAGACCAACCTGCTGTTCTTCACCAAGGGCACGCCCACCAAGGACGTGTGGTTCTACGAGCACCAGTACCCGGCCGGCTACAAGAGCTACTCCAAGACCAAGCCCATGCGCGTCGAGGAGTTCGCCGTCGAGGAAGCCTGGTGGGGCAGCGAGGCCGATGGCTTTGCCGCGCGGCAGGAGAACGAGTTCGCCTGGAAGGTCAGCTTCGACGAGCTGCAAAACTGCAATTGGAACTTCGACTGTAAGAACCCGCATGTGGGCGAGCAGATCAGCCACGACCCGGACGAACTGCTGCGTAACTACGCGGCCCTGCAAGGCGAGATTGGCGAGCTGCGTGACCAGCTCAAGGCTGTGCTGGCCGAAGCGCTGGAGCGCCGGGCATGATGGCGCTGCTTACCGGCAACCTGCCGCTGCTGGCGGGCTCGCCCAATGGCATCAAGAAGCTGCGCGAGCTGATTCTGGAGCTGGCGGTGCGCGGCAAGCTAGTGCCGCAAGATCCGAATGATGAGCCGGCCAGTGAGTTGCTAAAGCGCATTACCGAGGAAAAGGTGCGCTTGGTAGCTATCGGGCAGATCAAAAAGCCGAAGCCGTTAGAGGGGGTTGCAGCCGAAGAGTGGCCGTTCGAACTACCTGTTGGGTGGGAGTGGAGCCGGCTTGGCGAGGTCAGCACATATATTCAGCGTGGCAAGGGGCCGGTCTATGTAGAGCAGTCAGATTTTAGAGTCGTTTCGCAAAAATGCGTTCGCTGGGCTGGTCTTGACCTTAAGCCTGCGAGATTCGTAGCGCCAGAATCACTTGTGAAATATGAGCCGATACGTTTTCTTCGCTCTGGCGACATCCTTTGGAACTCAACTGGCACTGGAACTATTGGGCGTGCCTGCGTTGTTGAGAATTGCTCGGAGGATGAAAAACTGGTTGTGGACTCTCATGTCACCATTGTGCGGCCTACTGGTCTTTTGCCGGTGTTTTTATGGCGCTGGATTCAAAGCCCTTCAGTGCAGTCTGAACTTGAGGGGAACGCATCGGGGACGACCAACCAGATTGAGCTAAATACAAGCAAAGTCATTGCTCATCTAACCCCTATTCCCCCACTCGCCGAACAACACCGCATCGTCGCCAAAGTCGATGAGCTGATGACCCTGTGCGACCGGCTGGAAGCCCGGCAGGGCGATGCCGATAGTGCCCATGCCCAACTGGTGCAGGCGCTGCTGGACAGCCTGACCCAGGCCAGCGATGCCGAGGATTTTGCGCAAAGCTGGCAGCGCCTGGCCGATCACTTCCACACCCTGTTTAGCACTGAATCCAGCATCGGCGCCCTCAAGCAAACCCTGCTGCAACTGGCGGTGATGGGCAAGCTGGTGCCGCAAGACTCGAATGAGGAACCGGCCCATGAGGCAATAGCGAGATTTTCGGCCGAAAAAAAACGCTTGTCTAAAAATAGGAAAATAAAAGAACAGCTAGAGCCTCTGGATGGGGCCGATAAGCCATTTGGATTGCCCCCGGGATGGATGTGGCAGTGGATGCCTGATGTTTCTTTCTTTCAGGAAGGTCCCGGGATCATGGCGAAGGATTTTAGGTCATCAGGGGTCCCGTTGATTAGGATCTCAGGCATGCATGGATCCTTTGTTTCATTGGATGGATGCAATTTTCTTGAGGAGGATATGGCTGAAGGTAAATGGAGCCATTTCAGACTGGAACTTGGCGACATCGTCCTTTCTGCTAGCGCGTCACTAGGGAAGGTTGCCAAAATTGGCAGTGACACGGTTGGGAGTATTGCATATACGGGACTTGTCAGATTTAAAGTTTTTGAATTTTTATTCGATGATTATTTGGTTTTATTCCTTAGGTCTAGTGAATTTGCAAGGCAGATCGATAATAGTAAGAAGGGAGCTGCAATTTCACACTTTGGCCCAACACATTTGCGAAAGATGATAATTCCAGTTCCTCCGTTCAAAGAGCAGCAGCGCATCGTCGCCAAAGTAGATCAACTGATGGCGCTCTGTGATCAGCTCAAATCGCGCCTCAGCGAAGCCCGTCAAGTGAATGAACATTTGACCAATGCATTGATTGGCCAAGCTTTAAGTGGTGAAAAGAAGTCAGGCGCCGAGGTTGTTGACTTCAGCGCTTACCTCATTTCAAAGCTCGCGTCGCAACGTACCTTTGGGCGTGTTGCGCATATGAAGTTGCTTTTCCTTGCGGATTCCCATCTGGGCTTGGGCCTGATGGATGGATATCGTCGTCATGCTGCGGGCCCGCTCGATACGTCGATTTACCGGGTGGAGGAGCGTGCCGCTCAGGAAGGGCTGTATACGACCTCAGTCGAGGTGCTCAAATCTGGGCAGGAAAAGGTTTCCTATCACATCGGGGCGAACATCAGTCGCTCTGTCGAAATGGCGGCTGCCGCACTCGGCGCTGGTCGGAAGGAGTTGGATCGTCTTATCGCGCTATTCGAAGGGCGTAAGACGGACGATCTGGAGGCCGTCGCAACGCTATACGCATTCTGGAACGATGCGCTTGCTGAGGGGCTCCATCCCGATGACGAGTGGTTGATCAACGAGTTCCGCGGCAACTGGCATGAGGCGAAGGAGCGCTTCACGCGAGACATCTTAGGTAAGTGGCTTGGCTGGATGCGCGATCATGGACTTGTCCCGACGGGTCATAGCGCGGTGACGAAGTCACAGGCAGCTTTCTTGTTCAATTGAATCTTTGGTGTGCGGGGTACGCGCTGATGGCAACGAGTCGTTTGAGCTCCGACGAGGAAACCTCGTTGCCGTTGGCTAGGTATGCGTTTCCCTGCTCGCAGCGGCGTTCGAGATTCATGCTTGACGTATGGATTTTTCGGTAGCAGTCTTGCTGCACGGAGCCTCGAAACTCCGCACACAGCGGTACCCACCTCCGACAAACCGGTGGGTTTTTTGTGCCTGCATGTTTTGCAAGTGCAACCGACGCGATGCTCTGTGTCGGGAGGGCGGCTAATACAACACCCGCAAGGGGAATACGCCCGCCGGCTGTGTGCGGTTTCGAGCCTCCCGACTTCCCGTCCGTCGCCTTGCGGCGGGCGGGGGCGATTCCATGGAATGAGGAGCAGGCCATGTCGGACGTTGTACGCGATGTGCAGTCACACCCGGGCTACTACCTGCCAGAAGGCGCGCAATACCGTTTGCAGCAACTGCGCGACCATATGCGCTTTCTGGCGCGTTTGGCGCAGCCACGCACGCAGGCCGAAGAGCAGGCTAGGCAGCCGGCTATCTGCATGGATGAGTTGGCGTTCTGCCTGGAGCTACTGGCAGAGCAGGTGGGCCGGGTGCTGGACGATGTGGAGTGCGCTGTCATCGAAGGGGCGCATCCATTGCCATGACGAGGTGTGCCGTCTGGATCTTTTGACGTCTGGATCACCGCCGAATGGACGCATGATCGGCACGCGTATGGCAGCACGCAGCGGTGCCGATTGAATACCCGAGTCAGCGCTCAGACTGTGCGCGTACGTGCACACTTGGCTCACTTGTTTTTCAATCCCGCGCTTCTAGGCCCGGCCACTACACCCTGCGTGGTCCGTCGGCTCGCGCTCGCCTGTAGCCGTGGGCGCTGCTAAAAATAATTGCTGCTAGAAAGAAGGCAAGCGCTTCAGTTTTTCGAAGGTGCGATGCATGCGATCACGGGGCGGGAGTGGCGGTTCGGTGAAAAAGGGGGCGCGCAGCAGTCTCTCGGCCTTGGTGCGTTCGCCGGTTCCATCGTCCAGCATGCTGTTGAAGAAGCCGACCACCGTGCGCTTGTGGTCGGCGGGGAGGGCCTGCAACGCATCCATGAAGGGGAAGGTGTCTGCGGTCTTGGGGCGATTGATCCCGATCATGCCCATGTTGTAGTCGGGGCGCTTGAGCACATGCACCAGCAGTTGCGCCACGCTGTAGACGTCGCGCGTATGCCTGGCGGGGGTGCTCAAGTCGTAAAAGCCCGGTGTGCCGCCGCGGTTAGGGTCGCCTTCCTCTGAACCGAGCCCCATGTCGATCAGCCGAAAGATCTTGGTGGGTTGGTCGTACATGACGTTGTTGTGCGAGATGTCCTGATGCACGATGCCGGCGTCTTCGCAGCAGGCGATGCCCACCAGTACATCGGCCATCAGCTGCCGGGCCAGGCCGAGATACTCCATTGCGCTGATGGCGCCTTGCTGCAGCGCTGTGCGTGCGCGGCCAATCATGCTGCGCACGCTGATGCCGTCGATTTTCTCCAGCAAAATTCCGAAGGTATGTTCGATCTGCACCACGCCATGGGCGTGGACGATATACGGCACTGCATCCACCGACCTGATCATTTGATACTCCTGGAAGATCATGGCTCTGCGCTCAGCGATCCGTTCCTGCAGCGTCGGTGCGTCTGCAACGGTGGCAGGGTCGTACAGTGTCAGTGGGATCGGCCGTTGCGGGTTCGTGCACAACAAGGCCTTGAAGATGAAGTCGCGTCCGCAATGTTGCTCGCCCTGCCAGAGATCTTCGGCCAGCCGCACCGCGTAGGTTGAGGCGGATGCGCCGGTGCCGACGGTGGGCATGGCGTCCAGCGTTCCTGCAGTGCCTGCGTGCCCGGTTTCCAGCGTCACCTTGAGAAAACCAGTGTCTACATCCAGGGCGCCTGGCTTCAATGCCGATAACTTCTGGATCAAGTCCGGGCGTTCGGAGCGGCTGGTCAGCGCTTTCACAAGACGCGGGCTCAGCACGACGTGCTGCCGGGCATGACGCATCTCGCTGACCAGCCGCCGTGCGTTGCGCAAGTTCTGGAATGCGTCATTGCTGTCGGCGCCGGCAAGGGCGGATGTGCGCGCCGGTGTCTCCAGCAGGCAGGCCCATGTCGGTGAGCCGGTCTGCTGGCCGAGACGGGGGCTGCGGCCGGTGACAGGCGTCGTTGGCGAATCGCTACTGGATGAGGACCAGGTGTGCGGTGCCAACGCTGCCTGCAGGTGGCGCACCACGACCTCCAGGCGCTTACGTTCATCGGCGAGCATGCCGGTGGTGCTTCTGCGTTTTTCCAGCAGGTTGAGCGGATGGTCTGCGACGGGATGGGGCGGGGTGTGTTGCTCGGGCGCCTGTGCAGTTTCTGGCGCATCGCGCTCTGCGTCTGCACGTAGCGCCGTGGAAGGGAGAGTGAAGTTGCCGGAGATCTGTTTCATGGTCGAGGCCAGTGTGGTCAACGATCAGGGGAGGTGGGTGGGCGGTTCGCTTGCAACACGCGGCCATGCGGCAACTGGCGTGCGCCCGTTGGAACCAGGAGCCGCTCAGCGGCGATGTCGGCTGCGTCACCCGGCATCATCATTGAGGCAGTGGTGCATGCGTAGGGAGCAATGCACGAAGCGGTGCAGGCGTGTGCGAAGTTGCGCCAGTGCTGCGTGTCTTGGCATCTGGGGCGGCGGGATCGCCCCGGCGGGTGTGGCCGACGCGCAATGTCCACGCGATCGCCAGCCACTCGGCTCGTTCGCCTGCAGCGATGCGCTGGTGCCGGCTGGAACGCGTGCGCGCTTTGGTAAGCGCAGTGCCGCTTGTTTCGTGTTCGGCAATGGTTTTTCGGCCGGATGCGTCATGCCCGATCACGCTGGGGAACAATGGCGGGCATCGATCGCGGAGAGGTGACCATGCGACCTTTAGCATTGACGTCTGCCACGCGCCGAGGCGCCAGGCGCGAGCAGCAAGAGGGCGCGACCGTGGCAGACGCCGGCCCGTCTGCACCGGCCAGCGACCCGCACGCCAACACGCAATTGGCCCAGAACCTGCCGCGGCGGCGCGTGCGCGAGGCGCCGCTGAGAGCGCCTGGCACGCCGCATGGCGCCCACCTCGCCAATGTGGGACGCTCGATCGCATATGTGGGCGCCGCCGGGGCCGCACTCTGCGGAGGGTTTGCGGCGCTCCAGGCACCTGCCGCGGCGGCATACGGCTATCTCAACGATGATCTGTATTACAAGAATCTCGCTGTGGTCAGTAGCTGCCAGGCAGTAGGAGCGCTGGCCGCATTCCTGGGGATGAGGCTGGCCGATGTGATGGCCGCTCGCTACGTGGAGGTGCAAGCTCGGTGGTACGAAGTGCCGACGAAGGCGCAGCGGGCAAGCGAGTTGGGAACAACCGAGGCCTGCCTGGATGAGGCGGTCGACATGGTGACCATATTCGACGCCGACCATCCTGGGCCTGCCATGGACGGAGGCGAGCAGCTGGTATTGGCCACGGATCTGCTGCACCTCATGACGGTGGAGCGTTCTCGCTTGCCGCCGGAATTGTGGCAAGCGGCCAGCGGTGTTGGCGACGATGCGCACAGGTTGGTCACCCAGCTTTTGCAGGCAGCCAGAGCCCGTGCAGCGGGTGAAGCGTCGACGTCGTCGGCAGACTGAGTGAGCGCTGGCAAATGGCGGGAGCATGCGGCCCGCAATCGCGAGCCGGTGCTGCTTGAGGATTACAGCGGCGCCGACTTGAGGATGCCCGACAAACTCTCCCGCAGGATCAGCTGCAGATGCATGCGGTTGAGTTCCATGCCGCTGGTCATCACGCTGTGCAGGCCGCCGCACATGGCAGCGACGGCGAAGACGCGGGCCTGGAATTCGTGTTCGCTGCTGGCGGTGTCGGTGTGGCCGCGGAGCAGGCGCTTGAGCAATGCGCTGAGGTGTTCGATCAGCGATGCGCTCTGCCGGCGCATGAAGGCGGCCAGCACCGGGTCGCGCAGGGTAGCCAGGTGCAGCTCCAGGTCGATGCGGGTGCGCTTGATGTTGATTTCCTGCAGCAGCCAGTCTTCGAGCAGGCCGGCGATGAAGTCCACCACGTGCACGTTGGCCGGGCGTTCCACCAGCCACATCTGACGGATGGCGCGCATGTAGTTGCGTTCGAGCAATGCGCGCACCAGCGCGTCCTTGTCTTCGAAGCGCTGCAGCAGACTGCCGCATGACAGACGGGTGCGTTCGGCGATGAGCTCGAAGCTGGTGGCCGAAAGGCCGATCTCGTCGATGCAGCGTTCGGCGGCGTCCAGTACGTCGTCTACCAGGAGCTCTTCGCGCTGTTTTGCGGTGCGCAGCTGAAGGACGTTGGACATGGGCGAGCGGTGTGTCGGGGGCCTGCAGTATACCGAGACAGGGTTATGCATCCGTTGGAGCCGCGCTGGTCCGAGCTATGGCGCATGTTCCTTGCAGCGTGCGCGGTGTGCGGGCTCATGTATGACACCGGTAGCGCGGCGGCGCATGCCGCGCGCATGGTCGACCACTTGTTCACGGCGGCTGTGCGACACGTGGTGCCGACGTGATGCAGGAGATGGGTGTGAGTGAGCACAGTGCAGTTGCGGGGGTGTCGGCGCAGTGGCCGGCGCGCCTGTGGGTGGTGCGGCATGGGCAAAGCGCAGGCAACGTGGCGCGCGATGTGGCCGAGTCCAATGGCGCGACGTTGATCGACCTGGAGCATCGCGATGCGGACGTGCCGCTCTCGGCGCTGGGCGAGCGCCAGGCCGAGGCCTTGGGCGCGTGGATGGCTGGGCTTCCCGAACACGAGCGGCCGACCTTGATCCTGAGTTCGACCTATGTGCGCGCGCGGCAAACCGCCGCTGCGGTTGCGCGTGCGCTCGGCCAGCCGACCGATGCGGTCAGCGTGGACGAGCGGCTGCGCGAGAAGGAATTCGGCGTACTCGACCGTTACACCACGGCCGGCATCCTGGCGACGTTTCCGGAGCTGGCCGAGCAGCGCAAGCTGGTGGGCAAGTTCTATTTCCGCCCGCCTGGTGGCGAGAGCTGGTGCGATGTGATCTTTCGCTTGCGCAGCATCGTGGGCGACCTGCAGCGCAATCATGTAGGTGCGCGCGTGCTGATCGTGGGGCACCAGGTGATCGTCAATTGCTTCCGTTACCTGATCGAGCGGATGGACGAGGCCACCATCCTGGCCATCGACCGCGAAGGCGACGTGCCCAATTGTGGCGTCACCGAATATGCGGCCGCGACCGATGGGCAATCGCTGCAGTTGGTGCGCACCAAGTTCGTACCGCCAGAGCTGGCCGACGAGCCGGTGACCACCGAATCCGATCGCCCGGCTGGAGCGCGCTGATGGCTGCCGCACGGCTTCGCACGCTGACCGCTGCCGCACTGCGTGCGATGCCGCTGCCATCGCCCGGCGGCGACAAGGAGCAGCGGGGGCGCGTGTTGGTGGTGGGGGGCTCGATGCGCGTGCCCGGTGCGGCATTGCTGGCCGGGGAAGCTGCATTGCGCGCGGGCGCCGGCAAATTGCAGATCGCCACCGCTGCCAGCGTGGCGCCGGCAATGGCCCTGGCGGTGCCCGAGGCATTGGTGCTGGGGCTGGGGCAGAACGGGCAGGGCGAGATTACGCGCGGGCACCGTGCATTGGACGCGGCGCTGGCAGCCTGCGACGCGGCCGTGATCGGGCCGGGCATGGCGTCGACCACGACGACAACGGCGCTGGTCAAGCTGGCCGCTGCCAAGGCGGTCTGTACCTTGGTGCTGGACGCCGGCGCGCTGTCGCGCAGCTTGCGTGCGTCGCCTGGGCGCCCATTCGTGCTGACGCCGCATGCCGGCGAAATGGCAACGCTCGCCGGCGACGACAAGGCTGCAGTGGAAGCGGCGCCCGGCCAGTACGCAGTGACCTTCGCGCGGAAGATGCGCAGCGTGGTGATCGTCAAGGGCGCGGACAGTTTCATCGCCGGGCCTGACGGTGCGCTATGGGTGCATCGCGGTGGTGTGCCTGGGCTGGGCACGTCGGGCTCGGGCGATACCTTGGCCGGATTGATCGCAGGTTTCGCTGCGCGGGGCAGCGATGCGTTGACCGCCGCGCTGTGGGGTGTATTTGTGCACGCGGTAGCGGGTAAACAGCTGTCCAGGCGGATTGGCACGGTTGGATTTCTGGCACGCGAGATTCCACAAGAAGTGCCCGGGATTTTGGATCGTTTGTCGCGCAAGTGAGTGAGCCCCTCCCTGCGGGAGAGGGGTTGGGGTGAGGGTAAGGCTGCTGGGATTGGTGAGGATTGAAGTCTTTTACGTTGTTTTGTTCGCGACGCATTACGCGCGCGGCCGGCACCTTTAAGTGCTCACGTACCCTCATCCGGCGCTGCGCGTCACCTTCTCTCCCATGAAGGGGGGCAATGTCCCGACGGGAGAAGGAAGTCTGATGTCACACCGCACTGCGCTTGCGCTCGTTTGTCCTGCAATGCTGCGGCGCGTTGGTCGGTTAGGCTTGCGCGATCTACCTGGGAGGGTGCGCGGTGAAGCGAGCGATGACGTGGTCGGTGGTGGGGATGTTAGGGATGGGGCTGGGCACAGTGATGAGCGCGAGTGCAGCAGCGACGGCTGTTGCATCCGCAGCGACGCCAACAGCGGTAGATCAGATCTCGCCAGCGGTGAGCAGCACTGGTGCACTGCGCATCTACACCAGTTCTCAAGGCGCCACGCAGCAGATGCGCGTCAGCACGGCTGCTGCTCCTGCCAACGGGCATCCGCTGACCGAAAAAGAAAACTCCATCTTCGTCAATCCGCAACGGCAATTTCAGGAACTGTTGGGCATCGGCGGCGCGATCACCGATTCCAGCGCAGAGACCTTTGCCAAGCTGCCCAAGCGTGCGCAACGTGCGCTGCTCACGGCGTACTACGATCCGCAGCAGGGCATTGGCTACACGCTGGCGCGTACCACCATCCATAGCTCGGATTTCAGCAGCGGCAGCTACACCTACATCAAGGAGGGCGATGCGGCGCTGAAGAGTTTTTCGGTCAAGCACGATGCCAAGTACCGCATCCCGATGTTGCGCCAGGCGATTGCGGCGGCCGGCGGCAAGCTCACCACGTTTGCCAGCCCATGGAGCGCGCCTGCCTTCATGAAAGACAGCAACAACATGCTCAAGGGCGGCAAGCTATTGCCCGAGTACGCGCAGGCCTGGGCAAGCTACTACACGCGGTTTATCGCGGCATACGAAAAAGCGGGCATCCCCATCTGGGGCATCAGCCTGCAGAACGAGCCGATGGCGGTGCAGACCTGGGAGTCCATGCTGTTTTCGGCCGAGGAAGAGCGCGACTTCTTGAAGCATCATCTTGGGCCCACCATGGCCAGCGCCGGCTACGGCGAGCGCAAGATCATCGTGTGGGACCACAACCGCGACATGATGGTGCACCGCGCGCATGTGATCTTCGATGACCCGGAGGCGGCAAAATATGCATGGGGCATGGGCTTCCATTGGTATGAAACCTGGGCCGGATTCGAGCCGATGGTGGAGAACGTGGCGGCAGTGGCGCAGGCGTACCCGGACAAGCACTTGCTGTTGACCGAAGCGGCGGTGGAAAAGTTCGACCCGGCCAAATTGCAGTATTGGCCCAATGGCGAACGCTACGGCACGGCCATCATCAACGACCTCAATCATGGCGCAGTGGGCTGGACGGACTGGAACATTCTGCTCGACCAGCATGGTGGGCCGAACCACGTGGGCAATTACTGCTTTGCGCCGGTGCATGCCGATACGCGCACGGGCGCGGTGATCTATACGCCGAGCTATTGGTATATCGGCCACTTTTCCAAATTCATCCGGCCGGGCGCACGGCGGGTCAGCTCAGCCAGCAGCCGTAGCAATCTGGCGACCACGGCGTTCCTCAACACCGATGGCAGCCTGGCCATGGTGGTCATGAATGCCGGCGACGTTGCGATTGCTTACAACCTGTATGTGGGCGAGGCATCCAGTACGTTGGAGATTCCGGCGCATGCGATCCAGACCGTGGTATTGGCGCAGTAAGCGACCTGCCGCAATTGGTCGAGCTGCGATCTGGCGCAGCCGCATCCGTCTAGCGTGCTCCTTCTGCCGAGTGGAGAAGGAGTTTGCTGCGATAACAACCTCATGAAGGCGACAGGTGCTGCGCTGCGCTTATTCGCCATCCACGGCTAGCGCTGCGTGGATCAGCGCGAGGTGGCTCAAGCCTTGCGGTACGTTGCCCAGGGCGGCGCGCGTGCTCGTGTCCAGCATCTCGGGCATCAGTGCGACATCGTTGCCCAACTGCTCCAGCAACTGCTCGAACAAGCGCCTGGCTTCGGCACGCTCGCCGAGCAGGCCATAGGCTTCCACCAGCCAGAACGAGCAGGCAATAAATGCCCCTTCGCGTTGTTGCATGCCACTGTAGCGGTGCAGCAAGGCATCGCTGCCGAGTTCTGAGGCAATGGCATCGCGGGTGGCGATCATGCGCTCGCGGCGCGGCCCGCCCAACCCAAAGCGCGAGGCCAACAGCAGGCTCGCGTCCAGGTCGTCGGTGCCCGCGTAGAAAGTATAAGCCTGCTTGGTGTCGGACCAGCAGTGCACATCGATCCACGCGAGAATGCGCGCCTGTTCGCGCTCCCAGCGTGGCAGCATCGCGGTGGAGAGATGGCCGGCCTTGGCCAGCTCGCTGGCGCGGCGCAGCGCCAGCCAGCATTCCACTTTGGACATGGTGTAATGCTCGGCGGCTTCCAGTTCCCAGAAGCCGGCGTCCTTGCGCATCCAGGTGTTTGCGCATTCGTTGCCGAGCTCGAACAACTGGCGTGCGGTTTCCTGGTCCAGGATGTGGCCGGCATCGAGAAAGCGCGCGGCCATTTCGAAGATGTCGCCGTACAGGCACAGCTGCAGCTGGTTGTTGGCGGTGTTGCCGACGCGCACCGGACGCGTATTGCGATAGCCGGGAAGGTCGATCACGCGCTCGTCGGGCACCAACGCGCCCTCCAGGGTGTAGCAGGGGCGCACGCCTGGCCGATGCTGGCGGATGGTGCGCATCAACCAGCTAAACGCAGCCTTGGCATCGGCCAATGCGCCTACGCGCAGGAAGGCCTTGGTGGTGTAGGCGGCATCGCGGACCCAGGCATAGCGATAATCCCAATTGCCATTTGCGCCAATCTGCTCCGGCAATGACGTGGTGACCGCGGCGGCAATGGCGCCCGTCGGCGAAAACCATAGAAATTTGAGCGCCAGCGCAGAGCGCACGACCGCATCGTGGTAACCATTGGCGTAAGACAGGTTGCCGCTCCATTCGCGCCACTCCTGGTCGCTGCGCTCGATGCGCCCACCGATGTCTTCCAGCGCGGGCACCGGTAGCGCATCTTCTTCGGCGGCCAGCAACGCGACCACCTGTGTGTCGCCTGCGCCGATCGCCAGCGTGGCGTGCACGCCGCGGTCGTCGCACTGCAACAGCTGCGCTGCATCCTTGTCGTAGCGCAGCATGGTCATGAGCGGGCCGACGTGATGCACACGGCCGTTCGGCGTCTCGCTTTGCCAGGGTGTGGCTTCGCCGGCACGGGTGCCGGGCCGGTAGATCAGGTCGAAGACCACGCTGCCTTCGATGCCTTCGATGCGTCGCGCAAGTTCCGACCACGGCAGCCGGCCGGCTTCGCCGCTGTTGAGCGACTCGGTCAGACGTGCGCTGCCGGTTGCGGTGGCGAAGGTCGTTTCGAGAATATTGCTGCCGTCGCGGTATCGGCGTTGTACATGCTGCAGCTGTTGCGGCGTGAGGGTGAAATAGCCGCCTTCGCCTGCATCCAATAGACGATCGAACAACGGCGGCGAGTCCATTTTCGGCACGCACCACCAGTCGATGCTGCCGTCCGCACCGCATAACGCCACCGTGCGCCCGTCGCCGATCGCCGCATACGCAGCAATCGGCAAGGTGCCGGTGGCATCGCGTTGGAAGTCGGCGCCGGTGCGACTCAAGACAGCAGCAGGCCGCCGGTGGCACCGAACACTTCGCCAGTGACGTAGCTCGATTCCTGCGATGCCAGAATCACGTAAAGCGGCGCCATTTCTACCGGCTGGCCGGCGCGCTTGAGCGGCGTTTCAGAGCCGAAATCGGGAATCTTCTCCGGCGGCTGACCACCGCTGGGCTGCAGCGGCGTCCATACCGGGCCGGGCGCGACTGCGTTGACGCGGATCCCCTTCTCGGCGATCTGCTGCGCCAGCCCCTTGGTGAAGTTGACGATGGCCGCCTTCGTGGAGGCGTAGTCGAGCAGTGTAGGCGAGGGCTGATACGACTGGATCGAACCGGTGTTGATGATCGATGCGCCCGGCGGCAGATGCGGGATGGCGGCCTTGCACAACCAGAACATCGCATAGACGTTGGTCTTGTAGGTGGCGTCGAACTGCTCGGTGGTGATGTCTGCGATGTCTTTCACGGCGGTCTGTTTGCCTGCGATATTGACCAGCACGTCCAGGCCGCCAAGCTCCTTCACTGCACGGTCCACCAGTTCGGTGCAAAACGCCTCGTTCTTGAGGTCGCCCGGAACGCTGATGGCTTTGCGCCCTTCTGCCTGGATCAGTTGCACCACTTCCGCGGCGTCCTGCTTTTCTTCCGGCAGGTAATTGAGCACGATGTCCGCGCCTTCGCGCGCGAACGCGATGGCGGTGGCGCGGCCGATGCCTGAATCTGCACCAGTGATCAACGCCTTGCGGCCCTGTAAGCGACCGAAGCCCTTGTAGCTCTGTTCGCAATGGTCGGCTTTGGGTTGCAGCTCATGAACAGTGCCCGGTGCTTCTTGGGTCTGTTCCGGAAACTGCGGCTGCGGAAATTGAGTCAAGGGGTTTTGCATCTCATACTGATTCTTGGTGCTGGACATGCACGCTCTCCTGCATTGGGGGATGGACAGGCACGCAATAACGCGTACCAATGACGGCTAGTGTGGAAACCGACACGATGCGCACGGGTGAACGAATGTTGTGCATCATGTGAATGCGCTTATGCCGCAGTCCTGTATTGCATTGGTCGACAGCAGCAGGCTCTGCCATAAGCCAAGCGTCTGTCATATGATGTGAGGTACGCACCAAATCTGGCGCGGGGGATCGCCGAGCAACGGCGAATAAATCAGGGGATAGAGATGTTGAAGATGCTTGCGGCCTGTGCGGTCGCTTTGGCGTTGTGCGGCTGTGTGAGTCAGAAACTCGTAAAAGCAGATCTGGCAGATCTGGAACACCGCAAGGCAAGCAAGATCACCGTGACCCGGCACGAGATGCCCGCGTTTGTCGCCACCACCGCTACAAAGGTCACGTTTGGATTGATTGGGGCACTTGCTGCTGTCAGCGCAGGTAACGCGATCGTGCGCGATAACCAGGTCGAAGATCCCGCAGACCATATTGCTTCTCATCTTGCACAGACGCTTTCGACGCAGCTCGCGATACCCGTCGAGCAGGGACGTGTTATTAAGCCAACATCGAGTGCTGCTGAAATGTCCAAGATGTTTCCGGATGGCGGTCTTGTGCTTGATGTACAGACAACCAATTGGAGTTCTATCTACTTTCCAACCGACTGGAATAACTATCGCGTGATTTATGTCGCGAAGTTGCAGCTGATTGATACTGCAAAGAAATCCAAGGTTGCCGAGGGTCTTTGCGTCCGTGTGCCGGAATACACTGCAGATGCGCCTAGCTACAAGCAGTTACTGGCGAATCAGGCTGCCGATTTGAAGATGCGCTTGCGTCGTTCCGCCGATGGGTGCATCCAAGAATTCAGCGACAAGGTGTTAGGTGTCAGGACAGGGACTTTGACGGAAAAGGCCCAGTTGCCGATCCCCGGTTCAGTTGCCAGGACAGCAGATGCTGCACCTGTACCCGGAGCAGCGACGGCCTACGCGCTTGCAGACGAAAGCGCTGTTTCGATCAAGCCAGCGGAGACTGCGGTGGCTCCGCCATCCTCTTCGCAAGCTCCTGTGTCGTCGCCAGCAAGCGGCAGCCAATGGATTGATGGATGGAACAAGCGGCGCTCCGGTAAGACCGGAACTCCATCAGGAAAGGCTGAGCAATAGCTTCAATGAAGGGCTGCGAATGCAGCCCTTCCTTTTGTTATCGCTGCGCCGACATCGAATACGGCCGCTGCGCTGGGTCGGTCGCCCACTGCTGATTCGGTGTCGCCTGCATACGGAAACGCAGTTCGCCGCCGGCCAGGATTTGTTCGTGGGTCACGTAAGCGCGGGTCAACGGTTTGCCGTTGAGCGTGGCGCTGCCCACGTAGCTGCGTGCATCGCTCAAGCCCTCGGCAATCACCGCAAAACGCTTGCCATTGGGCAGGTTGAGCGTGGCGCGTGGCAGGAAGGGGCGGCCGATGATGTACTGGTTGCTGCCAGGCGCCACCGGGTAGAAGCCCAGCGCGGTGAACACATACCACGCCGACATCTGGCCGAGGTCGTCGTTGCCGGCCAGGCCTTCGGGGCCGGCGTGATACTGGCTGCGCATGATTTGGGTCAGGCGTGCCTGCGTGCGCCACGGTTGGCCGGCATACGCGTACAGATAGGCAACGTGGTGGCTGGGTTCGTTGCCGTGCGCGTACCAGCCGATCAGGCCGGTGATGTCTTCCATATGCTCGAAGACCTTCGGGTCCACCTTGGCATCGAACACCGCATCCAGCCGGGCAAGCAATGTGTCCTCGCCGCCATGCGCGGCGGCCAGTCCGGCCACGTCCTGCGGCACGTACCAGGAGTATTGCCACGCATTGCCTTCGGTGTAGTCGCTGCCGTAGCCGCTGGCAGATGGGTCGAACGGCTCGCGGAAGTTGCCGGCGCGGGTGCGCGCGCGCATGTAGCCGGTGGCCGGGTCGAAGGCGTGCTTCCAGTTGCCGGCGCGCTTGGTGAACTCGGCGGCAATCTCGGCCTTGCCGAGCCTGTCGGCCATGCGCGCGATGGTCCAGTCGTCGAAGGCATATTCCAGCGTCTTGGATGCGGCTTCGCCTTCTTCGTCGATGGGCACGTAGCCCAGCTCGCGGTATTGCGCAATGCCATCGTAAGGGCCGTAGTTGGCGCTGGCGACCATGGCCTGCAAGGCTTCCTCTGCATCGAAGCCGCCGATGCCTTTCATGTACGCGTCGGCAATCACCGGGACGGCGTGGTAGCCGATCATGCACCAGGTTTCCAGGCCGTGGAATGCCCATATCGGCAGGATGCCGTAGGCGCTTTCGCGACGCGAGGCGAGCAGCGAATTGACCACATCGCTGCTGCGTTGCGCCGGCTGCACCAGGGTGAGCAGCGGATGCAAGGCGCGGTAGGTGTCCCACAGCGAGAAGGTGGAATAGTTGGTCCAGCCAGTTGCTTGATGCACCGCATTGTCTGGCCCGCGGTAGCGGCCGTCGCTGTCCATGAACAGCGTTGGCCCCAGCAGGGTGTGATACAGCGCAGTGTAGAGCTGGGTGCGTTGTTGCGTGGTGCCTTGTGCATCGATCGCCGACAGCGCCTGCGTCCATTGCGCGCGTGCATCGGCGCGGACGCGATCGAAATCGAAGCCAGGCACTTCGGCATCGAGGTTGGCGATGGCACCGGCCTCGCTGACCGGCGAGAGCGCCACCTTCACCACCAGCGGTGTGCCGTCGTTGGCGACATCGAACACACCGACCAGTTGCCGGCCTTCGATCTGCGCGCGCTGCGCAGGATTCTTCTCGCCCGGCGGTGGAAAGCCCTTGTACGGGATGTCCTGTTCGGTGTCATGGAGTTGGGTGGCAGTGAGCGGGCGCGAGAAACGCATGGCGAAATACAACTGCCGGCCGGGCGCCCAACCGCGTGTTTCGCGAAAGCCGGTCACCGTGCCATCGCTGCGCACACGCAGCCGCGACCACTGCACCTTGCCAGGGTAGTCGTACAGGCTGGTGCGCAGGTCGACCAGCACATGCGCCGGCGTGCCTTTCGGGAACCGATAGCGATGCACGCCCACACGCGCGCTGGCAGTGAGTTCGGCGCGGATATTGCGGTCGTTCAAGGTCACGGCGTAATAGCCGGGCTGCGCCTGTTCGCTGGTGTGGTCGAACTGCGCGGTATAGCCGCTGCCCGGCTTGCTGGCATCCCCGCGTTCGAGTTTGATGTCGCCAGCTTGCGGCATCAGCAGGATGTCGCCCAGATCCGAATGCCCGGAACCGGAAAAATGCGTGTGCGAGAACCCGACGATGGTGGTGTCGCTATGCCGGTAGCCGGCCGCCCAGCCATAGGCGTCCTTGCGCGGCTTGATTTGCGTATCCGGGCTCAGCTGCACCATGCCGAACGGCACCGTGGCACCAGGATAGGTGTGGCCTTCGCCACCGGTGCCAATGAACGGGTCGACTGCGTCGAAGGCAATTGCAGGCGTGCGCGGCGCAGCGTTGCCGAAAACTGCGATGACGGCGGCAAGCGCTGCCAGCCAACGAGCCCGACGTGGGGCGATCAAGCGAGACGGCATGCAGAGTGCTCCAGGCGGATGCAGCGCCGGACCGTAGCACAGCCGCGTGGGCCTGCCACACCTGAGGATGTGCGATGGCCATCGCCGTCATGGTTGGGTTCGCTGAGCAGACGCGTCGTGATCTAGGTGTGGCCCATCGGCATGCACAGTGGCGCGCACGCTCGCCGCTGTCGTGTCGCATTGAGGCCGGTCTGCTTCCCACCTTGCCGCAGCGTCTGGAAATCTCTGGCAAGAGCGCGCAACTGTCGCCACCGCAATCGCGGATCTCAGCGACTCACCTGCGTCGTAAAGCCAGCACCGCCAAGCCCGTCACTGCTGCAGCGGCCGCACCGATCAACACCTTGTCGCGTGTAGAACGTGCGCGCAACCTGGGGCGCCGCCGGTAGCCACCGTCGATGCCGCCGGCAATGCCGCCGGCAATGCTGGGTGCTGCGAACACATTGCCGGTGGAACGCGCCACCCGGGGTGCCTGCGCAAAATAACGGTCGAAGAAGCGGTACATGGCGCGTGCCAGGGCCTGCGGCGCCAGCGCATGGCCTAGACGCATCGCATGGACGGCAGTGCCCAACACCACCGTGTTGCGTGGCCGGTCCAGCAGGCGCACGACAGCTGCCGCGACGGTGCGGGTGTCCAGCATCAGCGGTGGCCCGCTGATGCGGCGGCCCACGTAATTGGCACCATGGCGCAGGCCCGGCGTATCCACGAAGTACGGGTACATGTCGCACACGTGGATGTGCGGGTAGTCGCTCAACTCGGCGCGCAACGCTTCGGAAAAGCCGCGTTGCCCGAATTTGCTGGCGCCGTACGCCGCCGCAAATGGCGTGGATGCAAAGCCGCCCGACGAGATCATGTTGACGAAGATGCCGTGGCCTTGTTCGACGAAGATGGGGATCACCGCATGGGCGTCGTGCATGCGACCGAGCAGGTTGGCGTGGATCACGGCCGCGCTCGCTTCCATCGGTACCTCATGGAATTTGCCGACTGCGCCCACCCCGACATTGCCAAACCACAGGTCGATGCGCCCCAGAAAACTCTGCGCGCTGGTCGCCAGTGCCTCGACCTGTTCGGCATGTTTGACGTCGGTGGGCACCACCAAGACCTCGGCACCTCGCGCACGGCAGCGTTCGGCAACCGCATCGAGGGCGTCTTCGCCGCGTGCGGCCAGCACCAGGCGCGCGCCTTGTTCGGCGAATGCTTCTGCAGTGGCTTGGCCGATGCCGCTGGACGCGCCGGAAATCACCACGTGGGCAGGAGGGGTGCGATGCATGGGATGTCTCCACAAGAACGAGCAGGCATGCTTGATCGCCGTGCGTGAACACGGTGCGGCGCTTTGCGTACCGCAGCGTGAAGCTGAACTGGTCGGGCTGGCGCCATGCGTGATGACAGCGTGGCGCTGAAATCGGCTGCAGGCGCCCGCATATCGGGCTGATGGATTTGTTCAACGCTCCTATCGCACCGCTGCAGGTGCTGCACGACCAGCAAGGCGGCGTGCGCTATTGGCCGCACCTGCTGCCGCCTGCACTGGCGCAGGAGGCGTTCGACGCATTGCGCGATGGCGCCGATTGGCGCAGCCAGCGCCGCGAAATGTACGACCGTGTGGTGGACGTGCCGCGCCTGCTGGCCTCGTATCGGTTGGATGATGCATTGCCTGCGGGGTTGCCGCTGCAGCGCTTGCTCGATGCGGTGCAGGCGGTGCTCCCGGCGCCGTACAACGCAGTGGGCTTGAACCTGTACCGCGATGGGCGCGACAGCGTGGCAATGCATCACGACGCGCTACACACGCTGGTGGCACCGCACCCCATCGCGCTGCTGTCGCTGGGTACACCGCGCCGGATGCAACTGCGCGCCAAGGACGGCAGCACGCGGGCAGTTGCGCTGGAGCTGGCACCAGGGAGCCTGCTGGCGATGAGCCACGCCTCGCAACACACGCACGTGCACGGTATTGCCAAGAGCACGCGCGCGGTGGGCGAGCGCATCAGTGTGGTGTTTCGCGTGCGCCCGGCCCAGCGCATGGCGGCCGGGCAGCATGGCCCACATTGGGAGCCCGTGCAGTCGTAAGGCACATGCTTGGGCTCGATGGAGCGGACAGCGCACAAAACGCCCGTGCAGTTGCCGGACGCGCACGGGCGTTGCTCCGTGCGAGATGCGCTACACCTACCTTCGTTTGCCATGTACGGTTGCCCCCGGCCTGACGACTGCCCGCTCCGTTATTCGCGTGCTGGATGTCCTCACGCTGAGCGCGTGCGGTCTTCAAAGCAGCTGGGTACGTCTGACCGGCAGCAGCGTTCGCTCGCGTACGCCTGCCTGGCGTCTGCGCGCTGTCGTGGCCATCAGTGACCATTTCGGGTGATTGCCATTGCCGTCACCACTGCCCATGCTTGCATGTGATCCCCTAGCTGCGTCGTCCCTCCATGTCTTTGGACCAGACCCGTCACCATCAGATGTTTCCCGAGCTGGACGCGGGCCAGTTGTCGATCACCCGGCGCTTCGCCAGCGGGCCGGCGCAACGGTTCGGCGCGGGCGATACCGTATTTGAGGTCGGCGATGCCCATGCGCCGGTGTGGGTGGTGCTGGAGGGCGCCATCGAAGTGGTGCGCCGCGATGGATTGGGCAACGAAAAGCCGATCACCCGGCACACGCCCGGCCAGTTCACCGGCGAGGTGAGTCAGCTGGCCGGACGCGCGTCGTTGGCGGCTGGACGTGCCGGGCCGGACGGCTGCCTGGCGCTGCCATTCGATACCGCGCATCTGCGCGCGCTGATGATCAGTTCGGCCGAAGTGGGCGAAGTGGTGATGCGTGCATTGATCCTGCGCCGCGTCGGGCTGATCGAGGGCGATGCGTCGGGTTCGGTGCTGATCGGCGAGCCGGACGACCCGCATCTGACCCGGTTGCAGGGCTTTTTGACCCGCAACGGCTACCCCAACACGGTGATGGATGTCTCCGACGACGAAGGCCGCGCGTTGGTGCAGCGCCTGGGCATCCAGGAGCACGAGCTACCGGTGATGGTATGCCCGAGCGGGCGCGTGCTGCGCCAGCCCAGCGATGCCGAAGCCGCGCATTGCCTGGGCATGACGCCGGACATCGACCCGGACAAACGCTACGACGTGGCGATCGTGGGCGCCGGCCCCGCCGGCCTGGCGACGGCGGTGTATGCCGCATCCGAAGGCTTGTCGGTGCTGGTGCTGGACCAGCGCGCCATCGGCGGGCAGGCCGGTGCCTCGGCGCGTATCGAAAATTATCTCGGCTTTCCCACCGGCATTTCCGGGCAGGCGCTGGCCGGGCGCGCGTACAACCAGGCACTGAAATTCGGCGCGGAACTGGCGATTCCGATCGAAGCGGCCATGCTGGAATGCGGCCGCGACGATGGCGCGCTGAAGCTGGATCTTGCCGATGGCAAACAGTTGCTGGCCAGCACAGTGGTGATCGCGTCGGGTGCGCGTTACCGGCGCCCGGAGATCGAGGGCCTGGATCGCTTCGAAGGCTACGGTGTGTCCTACTGGGCCTCGCCGGTGGAAGCGCGCCTGTGCGAAGGCGGCGTGGTGGCGCTGGTGGGCGGCGGCAATTCTGCAGGGCAGGCGGTGGCGTTCCTGGCGCCGCGGGTCAAGGAGCTGCACCTGATCATTCGCGGCGACGGGTTGGAGAGCTCGATGTCGCAATATCTCATCGAACGTATCGCCGCGTTGCCGAACGTGCAGCTGCACACCGGCACCGAAGTGGCCGCGCTGGAAGGCGACCCCGAGCGCGGCTTGCAGGCCGCGGTGTTGCGCACCCGCAAGGACGGTGCAACCGCGCGCGTGGAGTTGCGGCACCTGTTCCTGTTCGTCGGCGCAGACCCCAACACCGGTTGGCTGCAGGACTGCGTGGACACCGACAAGCGCGGCTTTGTCATGACCGGCACCGCGCGTGGCGACGGCGTACCGGCGTGCCTGCCGCTGGAAACCAATCGCCCTGGCGTGTTCGCCATCGGCGATGTGCGTGCGGGCTCGGTCAAGCGCGTGGCCGCTGCAGTGGGCGAGGGCGCCGCCGTGGTCGCGCAGATCCATCAGTACCTCGCCCATCAGGCCAACCCGGTGCCGGTCTCCGAACTTGCCAGCGCCACCCAGGAGTCCACCAGCGCATGAGCCAACGCTGCCGCCATACCGATCAAATCCATGCGGTCACGCCCAGTGCGCGTGGCTGCGAAGAATGTCTGGCCATCGACAGCGAATGGGTGCATCTGCGCCTGTGCCGCAGTTGCGGCCATGTGGGGTGTTGCGACGACTCGCCCAACCGCCACGCCACCGCGCATCACCATGCCACCGGCCATCCCATCATCGAAGGCTACGACCCGCCCGAAGGCTGGGGCTGGTGCTATGTGGACGAAGTAGAAGTGGAGCTGCCGGATCAGACGCCGCAGCTGGGCCCGATTCCGCGGTATGCGTGAGCGGCGCTGGTGCGCCGCTGGGAATCGGGAATCGGGATTCGTAAGAGCGCATTCGGTGCGCTTTGTTTTTCCGTGAAGCCGCAGTAGGTGGTGATTGTTCGCTGATGTTCCCTCCAGAAGTGACTCAATGCCACTTCATCGGTACGCGCGCGCGCACTCACTCCGGCCAATGCACCTTCGGTAGTTCACCGATCTGCGGTCTGGCGAATAGATAACCTTGCTGCAGGTGGATGCCCAGGTCGCGCAGGGCGCGGTATTGATCGGGTTGTTCGATGCCTTCGGCAATGACGGCGATGCCGAGCTCTTCGCACATGCGCGTCACGTGGCGCACGATGGCCTGGCGGCTGCGGTCGGTGTCGATACCGCGGACCAGGGCGATGTCCAGCTTGAGCAGATCCGGCTGGAACTCGGCCAGCAGGCCGAGCCCGGCGTAGCCGGCGCCGAAGTCGTCGATGGCGGTTTTCATGCCGCGCGCCTGATAGGTGCGCAGGATGCCGAGCAGGTGCGCCGGGTCGGTAAGATGTTCCTGCTCGCTGACTTCAAAGATGATGGCGTTGAGCGGCCAGCCGTATTGCGCCGTGGCCGACAGCGTGGCGCGCAGGCAATGCTCGGGGTTATAGACGGCGTTGGGCATGAAGTTGATCGACAGCAGCGCCGGCAAGGCGATCTGCGCGGCGCATTCGATGGCCTTGATGCGGCAGGCCTGGTCGAATGCATAGCGATTGCGCTCATCCACTGCGGCCAGGATGCTGCCGGCCGACTCGCCGTCGATGCCGCGCACCAAAGCCTCGCCTGCGTAGATGCTGCGAGTGGACACGTCCACGATCGGCTGGAAGGCCATGGTGATCGCGGTGGGGAAGTCCTGGCCGTCGCGGCAGGCGTTGCAGACAGGAAGCGTGGTCATGGCGTTAGATCATCGAACGGCGTAGGTGCAGCCTAGACCTATCGGCCGCAATCGCGCAGTATTTAGCCTGAATCGCTCATGGCAGCGTCCTCACCTGTCGGCAGTCGGGCTCGGCGATACTAGGCGCATCGCTCGCATCGGATGCCCCATGACCGCTCTCACCGAACGCTACGCCCTGGCCGTGGACTACGCGCGCATCGCTCACGCCGGCCAGGTGCGCAAGGGCACGCAGGTCCCCTACCTGAGTCATTTGCTGGGCGTCTCGACGCTGGTGCTGGAATGCGGCGGCGATGAGGAGCAGGCCATCGCCGGCCTGCTGCACGATGTGGTGGAAGACTGCGGTGGCGGGCACGAGGCCTCGATCCGTGCGCAGTTCGGCGATGCGGTGGCCGATATCGTGATGGCTTGCACCGATGCCACTGCCGAAGACAAGGCCGAGGTGGACAACAACCAGCGCGCACGCAAACGCGATTGGCGCGAGCGCAAGCAGGCCTATCTTGCGCACCTGCGCAAGACGCCCGAGCGCGCGCTGCTGGTGTCCGGCTGCGACAAGCTCTATAACGCGCGCAGCATCGTGCAGGACCTGGAAAATCCTGCCGTCGGTCAGGACATCTTCAATGTGTTCACTGCCGGGCGCGAAGGCACCCTGTGGTATTACGCCGCGCTGGAAGAGGTCTTCCGTACGCGCAATGCTGCCACTGCGCGCCTGTTCAGTGGCATGGTGATGCGCATGCATGCGCTGGCCGCCACCGGTGAGCAGGTGGCGCCTGCGCATGCGCTGGGCTAAGCGCCGCTGAGGGACGGCGTACGCCGGGCAGGCGGGCGCTGGCTGCGCGCGGCAGCGCCCGGTACCGTGCGAAGAGGTGGTTGCTTCGCACTGTTCGCCCCCATCTGACGACTGCCTCTCACGCGTGGTCGCCCCGCCATAGCATCTGCAGCGCCTGGCAGGTCAGGTGTTGCCTGCGCCCGGTCACCATCGCTGACACCGGCTGCATGTCGCGCGCGCTAGGCTGGCGTCTTGTCGAACTCTGGTTTCGGTAGTCATGTCAAACGCGACGTCTTCCAGTGGCCTGGTGCGCGTACGCGGCGCGCGCGAGCACAACCTCAAGAACGTGGATGTGGATGTCCCCCGCGATGCACTGGTGGTGTTCACCGGCGTTTCCGGATCGGGCAAGTCGTCGTTGGCGTTCGGCACCATCTTTGCAGAGGCGCAGCGGCGCTATCTGGATTCGATCTCGCCGTATGCGCGGCGCCTGATCGACCAGGTAGGCGTGCCGGAGGTGGATTCCATCGATGGCCTGCCACCGGCGGTGGCCCTGCAGCAGGCCCGCGGCGCGCCTAGCGCACGCTCGTCGGTGGGCAGCGTCACCACCATCTCCAACTCATTGCGCATGCTGTATTCGCGTGCCGGCCAGTATCCGCCGGGGCAGGAGATCATCTACGCCGACGGTTTTTCGCCGAACACGCCCGCGGGGGCATGCCCCACCTGCCACGGCCTGGGGCGCATCTATGACGCCACCGAAGCGACCATGGTGCTCGACCGCAGCCTGAGCATTCGCGACCGTGCGGTCGCCGCCTGGCCGGGCGCATGGCATGGGCAGAACCAGCGCGACATCCTCACCACGCTGGGCCATGACGTGGATGTGCCATGGCACACGCTGCCGAAGAAGACCCGCGACTGGATCCTGTTTACCGACGAACAGCCGGTGGTGCCGGTATACGCCGGTTACAACGTGGCCGAGGTCAGGCGCGCCCTCAAGCGCAAGGAAGAGCCCAGCTACATGGGCACCTTCACCAGTGCGCGGCGTTATGTGCTGCACACCTTCGCCACCACGCAGAGCGCGCAGATGAAAAAGCGCGTGGCGCAGTATTTGCTCAGCACACAATGCCCGCAGTGCGATGGCAAGCGCCTGCGCCGCGAGGCCTTGTCGGTCACCTTTGCCGGGCTGGATATCGGAGAGTTGTCGCGGCGCCCCCTGGACGAGGTGGCCGAGCTGCTGCGCCCCGCCGCCGAAGCCACGCCATCCAAAGGTACGCGCAAGGGTGCGCACCAGCATCCGGAACAGGTGATCGCCGCGCAACGCATCGCTGCGGATCTGCGCGCGCGAATCGCCGTCGTACAGGCACTGGGTCTGGGCTACCTCAGCCTGGAGCGCAGCACGCCCACCTTGTCGCCGGGCGAGTTGCAACGGCTGCGGCTGGCCACGCAGATCCGCTCGCAGTTGTTCGGTGTGGTGTACGTGATGGACGAACCATCGGCCGGCTTGCATCCCGCCGATGCGCAGGCGCTGCTGGGTGCGTTGGATCAACTCAAGTCGGCGGGCAATTCGGTCTTCGTGGTCGAACACGAAGTGGACGTGATCCGCCATGCGGACTGGATCGTGGATGTAGGCCCGGCGGCCGGCGCGCAGGGCGGGCAGGTACTTTACAGCGGGCCGCCCGCAGGCTTGGAGCAGGTACAGGCCTCGTCCACACGTCGCTATCTGTTCGGCACGCCGCCGCAGGTGCATCGCCCGGCGCGCGCGGCAAACGGTTGGTTGCAGCTGCGCGGCATCACCCGCAACAACGTACGCGCGCTGGATGTGGATCTGCCGTTGGGCGTATTCACCACTGTTACCGGTGTGTCCGGCTCGGGCAAATCCTCGTTGGTGAGTCAGGCGCTGGTGGAATTGCTGGCCGCCCATCTGGGGCAAGCGCAGGCAGAGGACGAAGAAACGCTGGATGCACTGGAGCGCGGCACGCAGGTGCCGCTGGAGGGTGCGATTGTGGCCGGGCTGGATCGGGTGCGCCGGCTGGTGCGCGTGGATCAAAAACCCATCGGCCGCACCCCGCGCTCCAATCTGGCCACCTACACCGGCCTGTTCGATCCGGTGCGCAAGCTGTTTGCGGCCACGCCGGCCGCACGCCGGCGCCGCTACGACCCGGGGCAGTTCTCCTTCAACGTCGCCAAGGGCCGCTGTGCCACCTGCGAGGGCGAAGGCTCGGTGTACGTGGAATTGCTGTTCATGCCCAGCGTCTACGCACCGTGCCCGACCTGTCACGGCGCACGCTATAACGCCAAGACGTTGGAGATCGCGCTACGCGGTCGCAACATCGCGCAGGTGCTGGAGATGACGGTGGATCAGGCAGCCATCTTCTTTGCCGACGATGCCGGCGTGCTGCGACCGTTGCAGGTGTTGCGCGAAGTGGGGCTGGGCTATCTGCGTCTTGGCCAGCCGGCCACCGAACTGTCCGGCGGTGAAGCGCAGCGCATCAAGCTGGCGACCGAGCTGCAACGCGCGCAGCGACGCGACACCGTCTACGTGCTGGACGAACCGACCACCGGCCTGCATCCGTCCGACGTGGATACCTTGATGGCCCAGTTGCAAGGGCTGGTCGACGCAGGCAATACGGTGATCGTGGTCGAACACGATATGCGCGTGGCCGCCAGCAGCGACTGGGTGCTGGACATGGGGCCGGGCGCAGGCGGCGCCGGCGGTCACGTGGTGGTGGCAGGACCACCGGATGTCGTGGCACGCCATCGTGGCAGCCGCACCGCACCGTTCCTGGCGCAGGTGTTGCGCGGGGAATAAGTCGCCGACATGTTGGTCAGCCCGCGCCGCGTCGTACGAAATGCCATGCACGCCTGCGCTCCCGGTCGGCCCAGGCGGAACGCACACGGATACACCGAAAAAAGCGGTGACACGTTGCGGGATGTGTCTGGCATCGCCGTCGATTTGCCGCTGCCTGCCAGGCCGATCACCCACATGCCTGCCTAGCGATCACGACTGCTAACGCAGGTGCGTGCGGGCGGTACTGGGGCATAAGGCAGGAAAAAAGCTGCGCGCAGCTGGGTGGCAGTGGCAGGTGCTGCATGTGCGGCGCTGCGGTACGAGCGGGTTTGTCGCCGACACATGGCAGCGGGCCCAATGCAGCGATGCATTGGGCCCGACGATTGGGATCACTTCATTCACTTCACTTCACTTCACTTCACGCAGCGCCAAGCATCCCCTGCAAGCGCAACGTGCAATGCAGGTCAGTCCGCCATCACCTTGTCCGGCGTCATCGGCGTACTGCGGATGCGCTTGCCGGTGGCGTGGAAGATGGCGTTGCAGATCGCCGCCGAAACGCCGACCAAACCGATTTCGCCAACACCTTTCGCACCCAGGCTGCTCACGACGCGGTCGTCTTCGTCCGCGAAGATCACATCGATGTCGTGAATGTCGGCGTTGGCGGAGACGTGATACAGCGCCAGGTCGTGATTCATGAAGCGGCCGAAGCGATGGTCGGATTGGGTGTGCTCGTGCAGCGCCTGGCCAATGCCCCAGACCACGCCACCAACGATCTGGCTACGTGCGGTGATCGGATTGAGGATGCGCCCGGCGGCAATGGCGCTGACCACGCGGGTGACCCGCACCGTGCCCAGTTCTTCGTCCACCCGGACCTCCACAAACACGGCGCCGTGCGTGGCACGGGTGTATTTGCGTTGCTTGAGTACGTTCGGCAGCAGGAGGAATTTATCTTCGATCTGCTCCAGCCCTGCAGTGCGCAGCAGGTCGGTCAAGGCGAGGGCGCTGCTGGCATCGGCCCGCAATGCCAGCTTGCCGTCTGCAAAGACCACATCGTCAGGTCTGGCCTTGGCAAAGCGCGACTCCGGCAGGGCCTGGGCCAGGCGCAACAGGCGCGCGCGCAGCTTCGCGCACACGCCATCCACTGCCGATCCCACCGTGGTGACGTGCGAGGAGCCGCCTTCGATCGGCGCAACCGGCAAGGTGGAGTCGCCAAGTTGAAACGTCACCTGCTCCAACGGCAGGCCTAATGCTTCGGCAGCGATCATCGCCATCACCGTGTAGGTGCCGGTGCCGATATCGCTGGCCGCGCTGCTGACCACCAAACGGCCGTCGGCATGCAGCGCTGCATGAGCGCGCGCGAACATCTGCATCGCGTCCCATTGCCCGGTGGCCATGCCCCAGCCCACCCACTCGCTGCCTTCCTTGCGCGCGCGCGGTTGCAAGGGGCGTTGCGCCCAACCGAAGCGCTCTGCCCCTTGCTCGTAACACTGGCGCAGCGCCTTGGTGGAGTAGGGCTTGTCGTCGGCCGGATTGACCTCGGCGTAGTTCTTCAGGCGCAGTGCCAACGGATCGATGCCGATCTCATAGGCCAACTCGTCCATCGCCACTTCCAGCGCATGCACACCATGCGCGGCGCCGGGCGCCCGCATGTCGATCGGGCTGTATTGGTCCAGACTCACCAACTTGTAGCCCAGGTGCACGTTGTCGCAGGCATACAACTGCCCGCTCCAGTTGACCACCACCTCCACGTAGTCTTCGATGCGCGAGGTTTCGGCGATGGCTTCATGCCAGACCGAGCGCAAGGTGCCGTCGCGGTCTGCACCGAGCTTGAGCCGCTGCAGCGTTTCCGGGCGGTGGCCGAAGGTGAACATCTGTTGCCGTGTCAGCACCACACGGACCGATCGATCCAGCAGGATCGACGCCATCACCGCCAGTGGCAGTTGATACTGCGGGCGCAGCCCGGAGCCGAACGCGCCGCCCACGTACGGGTTGCGCACGGTCACCTTGCGCTTGCTGAGCCCAAACACGTGCGACACGTACCAACGGCTGTTCTGCGACCCCTGGGTTTTGTCGTAAATGGTGAAGTGGCCGTCGGCATCGCGGATGACGGTGGAAGCGAACAACTCCATCGGGTTGTGGTGCTCGACGCCGCTGTAGTAGTCGGCCCGTACCTGGCACGCGGCATTGTCGAATGCGCTCTGCGGATCGCCCTTGTCCTTGGGCGGCGGCGAAAAGCCGGCCTTCAACGGCCTGGGTTTGTGCGCACGGTCCAGGTTGGTCATCAGGTTGGTGTCGTGTGGATCCTGCAGCAACTCCACTTCCACCAGGTGCGCCGCATGGCGCGCCGCTTCGAAGGTCTCGGCAACCACCAGCGCGATGGGCTGGCCGCTGTACAAAATCTTGTTGTCGTACAACGGACGGAACGGCGAACCGGCCGGCGCCGTCATGTCCTTGTAGAACAGGTCCATGCCGCGCATATGCGGGCGGTTCTCATGGGTGACGATCTCCAGCACGCCGGGGACTGCGCGTGCTGCATCCAGATGGAAGGCAACGATCTCACCCTTGGCAATGCTGCTGTTGACCACCACGCCATAGGCCAGATCCGGCACCGGCCATTCGGCGGCATAACGTGCCTGTCCGGTGACTTTTGCGCGTCCGTCGATGCGCGTGACGCCGGTGCCGGTGGGGCGATAGCCGGTGCCGCTGTCGGCAACCGGCGGGGTCAGCTCGCTGTCGGACAGGTCGGTGCTGCGTGCGTTCATGGCGATTCCTCCAGCGCACTGGTGCGCCCGCGGTTGTCGATGGTGCCCTCGCGTGCAACGCTCAATGCGCGCACGATGGCGCGACGTGCCAGCGGCAGCTTGAAGGCGTTTTCGCCCTGCGGTTGCGCACCTTGCAGCAGCGTGTCGGCCAGGCGGCCGAAGGTGTCGGCATTGGCCGGCTGGCCGACCAGCTGTGCTTCTGCATCGGCATTGCGCCAGGGTTTGTGCGCCACGCCGCCCAGTGCAACACGCACTTCGCGGATGCTGCCGTCGTCGGCCAGGTCCAATGCGGCCGCTACCGACACCAGCGCAAACGCGTACGAAAGGCGCTCGCGGATCTTGAGATACGCACTGTGTGCGACGAAGCGCTGCGCGTCGGGGAGGTCGATATGCACGATTAACTCGTCCGGAGCCAAGGTGCTGTCCAGTTCCGGGTGATCGCCGGGCAGGCGATGGAACTGCGAGAACGCAATGTCGCGCTCGCCCTTGGCGCCCTGCACATGTATCACCGCATCCAGCGCAGCCAAGGCCACGCACATATCCGATGGATGCGTGGCGATGCAGTGCGCGCTGGTGCCGAGAATGGCGTTGTATTTGGTCAACCCGCCAATGGCCGAACAGCCGGTGCCCGGGTCGCGTTTGTTGCAAGGCGTGGCATGGTCGTAGAAATACATGCAGCGCGTGCGCTGCAGCAGGTTGCCGCCATTGCTTGCCATGTTGCGAATCTGCGGCGAAGCGCCGGCCAGAATCGCCGCGCTCAACAAGGGGTAACGCGTTTCCACCTCCGGGTGATATGCGGTGTCGGCATTGCGCGCCAGCGCACCCAGGCGCAGGCCGCCATCGGGCTGGGTGCTGATGCTGTCCAGCGGCAGCCGATTGATGTCGACCAGGCTGCTGGGGCGCATCAGCTGCAGTTTCATCAGGTCGGTGAGATTGGTGCCGCCGGCGATAAAGCGTACCGGTGCCTCGGAGGGCACCGGCTGCGTGTCGCCGCTGCGCACTGCAATCGCGCCGAGTGCGGCATCGACGGTGTCCGGGCGTGTATAGGTGAGCGGAATCATGCCGGCACCGTCCCGGGCGTCCACGGGGTGGCCGCGCTGTCGCTGCTGTCGCTGGGCTTGCCCATTACCTCCATCACGGCATCGGTGATCTGCGGATAGGCACCGCAGCGGCAGATATTGCCGCTCATCAGTTCACGCACCTGGTCGCGGTCGTGCGCCTTGCCTTCGTTGATCAAGCCCACGGCCGAGCACAGCTGCCCCGGGGTGCAGTAACCGCACTGAAATGCGTCGTTGGCGATGAAGGCGCGTTGCAGCGGATGCAGTGCGTCGCCATCGGCCAGCCCCTCGACGGTGGTGATGTCGGCACCGTCCTGCATGACGGCCAGGGTCAGGCAGCTGTTGATGCGGCGGCCATCGACCAGCACCGTGCAAGCGCCGCATTGGCCATGGTCGCAACCTTTCTTGGTGCCGGTGAGGTCGAGGCGGTCGCGCAGCAGGTCGAGCAGGCTCACCCAGGCTTCGAGCTGCAAGTGATACGGCTGACCGTTGATGCGCAGGTTGACCGGGTAGGTCGGCGCACTGGTGGTGGCAGTGGCCGGCGCCGTGTCATGGGCAGTGGCGGGTGTGGCAGTCATGCGAACCCCGTGGCGATGGCTGAGGAGAAGGACCACCACCTTGACGGCGCTGTGGTCAACGCAAAGTGACCACGGCTGCGATTGGCGGCGATACAACACGGCGTACGCGCATTCAGGAGCGGCATGCTGGTCGCTGCACGCTCGTGCCTGCATGCGGTGCGCGTAAAGTGCCATGCCATGCGCTGAATTCGTCAGCTTTCCGCGCGCGTCAGCGCGCTGGTGTCCCAGCTGTTGCGACGTGCCGCCGTAATCCTGACCGCATGAAAAAGAGGCGGCAGCAATGAGCCGGCGTGGTGGCAGTGCGGATCTTCCCTTGCATGGAGGTCGCGTCCCGCGTTGGTTGGGTGAGCGGATGACGCGGCTTGGCGCAGTGATGTGCGAGGCGATCGTGCACAGCTATGGGCGCGATGAATTGTTGCGGCGGCTTGCGCACCCGTTCTGGTTTCAGTCGTTCGGTGCGGTCATGGGCATGGACTGGCATTCGTCCGGCATTACCACCAGCGTGATCGGCGCGCTCAAGCGTGGGTTGACGCCACTGGCCGGCGAACTGGGCATCCATGTCTGTGGCGGGCGCGGCCGGCATTCGCGTGCCACGCCTTCCGAATTGCTGGCAGTGGGCGATGCGGTCGGGCTGGACGGCGCCGCTTTGGCACAGGCCAGCCGCTTGGTCGCCAAGGTGGACAGCGCTGCCGTGCAGGACGGCTTCGATCTGTACCTGCATGGTTTCATCGTCAGCGACGATGGCCGCTGGGTGGTGGTGCAGCAGGGCATGCACGGGCAGCGCAAGCAGGCGCGCCGGTATCACTGGCTCTCCGAAGGCCTGAGCAGTTTTGTGGATGCGCCGCATGCTGCCATCGAAGGCGCGCATCAAGGCGAGATCGTCAATCTCGCCGACCACCGTGCCGCTGCCTCGCGCGATGCGCAGGTGGAGCTGTTGCGCAGCACAGCGCCGGACCGGCTGGCACGCCAATGGCAACGGATTGCGGGTGTGGAGGCGCCTGCGGCGCAAGGTCCGCTCACCGGCGATCTGTTCGCCGGCCACGCCTGGGACCCGGCACAACACCCGCATCTGTCCATGCCCGATCATCATGACGTGCGCAGCGAAAACGTGATTACACGACGACTGCACGCCAGCTTGGCCGCCGCTGCCGAAGCGGGACCGCGCGATTTCACCGCGCTGCTGCAAGTGCCTGGTGTGGGTGCGCGCACGTTGCGCTCGCTGGCGATGGTGGCCGAGGTGATGCACGGCACGCCATGCCGTTTCAGCGACCCGGCGCGCTTTTCGCTTGCGCATGGGGGCAAAGATCGGCAACCGTTCCCGGTGCCCACACGCGTGCTCGATCACACCATTGGCGTACTCAAGCAAGCGATGCAGCAGGCCAAGCTGGGCAACGACGAACGCTTGCAGGCGATTGCGCGGCTGGACGCGCAGGCGCGTCGGCTCGAAGCCAGTGCGCAAGGGCCGACGGTGGACGACTACATCGCGCAGGAACGTCGCGATTCGCATCGCTATGGTGGGCGCAGCGTGTTCGGCTGGGAACCGGCGCCGGAGGATACGCACGCGGTGCAAACCCAAGCGCATGCAGGTCGCCGATGAGCGTACGCGCACGTAGCAGCACGCCAGTGGCCATCGACGGACGTTGCTTCACCTATGTGTTCCCGTGCCAGTGGGAAGACCATTGCAAGATCGGTTTCTCGCGCGACCCGCTGGGGCGCATCGCTAGCCTGCATCCGCGCTGGTTCGATTTTTTCGATCTGGAGCACGGGCTGCTGGTGGAAACCGAGCGCGAGCGCGATGCACGCGATCTTGAGCTGCAACTGCGGCGTCCGCTGCTTGCGCACAACGCACCGGCACCGATGGCGATCCGTGCAGTGGCCGGTGGGCATACCGAATGGTTTCGGGGCGTTGGCGATGCATTGCAACGTGCAGTAGTGCATTTGCAGCAGAGTGGGTATCGCGTGTTCGTGTTGCGCGAGTGGCTGCAGGCGGCGATGGCCCAGCGTATCGATCGGCTCTACGACTGGGCCGCGGTGCAGTTGAGTGCGGACGAACTGGATGGCCTGGCCGGTCCTACGCCAGCGCAACGTGCGCTGCGCGATGTACTCGATGGCTATCGCGCATTGGATTTTCCCATGCAGCACCATCTGCCCGAACACATTTGGGCTTGGTATTGCCGCAACGGCTGAGCATGTTGCCAGCACGTTGACGTGCGTCGCCTCAGCATCGCCTCAACCCTGAGGAGTGCCTGATGCAGATTGCACAACTGACATTGACCGACGCGTTCAAGGTGCTGTTTTCGGTGCGCCAGGTGCAAGCCGCTGAAATGGTGATTGCACCAGGCGAGGGCGAAGGCGGGCCAGACAATCGCCACCGAGGTGCCGATCAATGGCTGTACGTGGTGGACGGCACCGGCGAGGCGGTCGTCGAGGGGCAGAGGCATGCACTGCAGGCCGGTAGCCTGGTCGCCATCGAGCGCGGTGAAACGCACGAGATCCGCAATACCGGGAACATGCCGCTGAAGACGGTCAATTTCTATCACCCGCCCGCCTACGATGCCCAAGGCGAACCCTTGCCAGCCGGTGAGGCGTAGTGATCGCTGGCGGTGTCGCATGTCGTTGACTGGATCGGTCACTGCGCAGGTGCGTGACTTTGCAAAAGCGGCAGGCATGCTTCAACGCCAGGTGAGCGCCGCGCCCACTGCGCGTTGACGCTGCGCTTGTTACATCGAGTTGCCATCCACGACAGGGGAAGTGCCATGCCGCAGACCAAGACACGCCGCGCTGCTGCCAAGGATAAGCGCGAAGGAAAATCGGCCAGCACCCAGGCCGGCGAATATGTCAAAGAAGAAATCGACCAGGTGCGCGACGGCGCGCATGGTGTGAAAAGCACCAAGCAGGCCATTGCGATCGGCTTGTCCAAGGCGCGCCGCGATGGTGTGGATGTTGCACCGCGCAGTTCCGCGTCCAAGGCCACCAAGAAAAAAGCCGCGCAGGACAAGGCAGCTGCAACCTCCAAAAAGCCGGTGTCGCCGACGCGCTCGGCCGGTGCCAAGAAAGCCCTCAAGACCGCCAGCAAGGGCACTACCGCCAAGAAGACGGTGGGGAAGAAGGCATTGTCCAAACAGACCACGAGTGCCGCGAAAAAGCGCACAGCCAGCGACCGTTCGACGGCAGCAAAGAAGGCGGCAAAGACCAAGGGCCCGGCAGTACGCAAGGCCGCCGCAAAGAAAGCGGCGGCGACGCGGAAGCGTGCTGAATAAAGGGGGCATGCGTCAGACAGCGACGTCGATGCTGACCGAGTTGCGATATGTAGATCTGCTACTTGCGCATGCATGTGCCAGTACTGACGCGTTGCTGCCCAGGATTGCTTCAGCCGTAATGACCTTGCGGTTCGTGCACATGCGTGTCTGCACGCAATCGCATGCGCGGCCGTAGCCACTGGGCGAATGTCGCTTCGCTCCACGCGCCATCGGCCAGCCTCATCATGGCAACGTATTTTTCTTCCTGCGAGGCGATGAGCTCGGCACCGTTGAGCAGCAAGAAGACTCGGTAGCACACGTGGGCAGTTCGTTTGTTGCCATCCACGAATGGGTGATTGCGCGCGAGCCCATAAGCCAGGCTGGCCGTCAGCTCAACCAGATCGGGTGGAGGGTCGCCATACGAAAACAGCTGTTGCGGGCGTGCAAGTGCCGAATCCAGTAGCGCTTCGTCGCGCACTCCGCTTGCGCCCCCGTGCTCGCTCAATTGGCGTTCGTGGATGGCCAATGCAAGCGCATGCGTAACCCAGACCAGCATGCGCGTGTTCACTTGGCCAGCTTGTTCAGCACCTGGCGATCCTCACGCATCACCTGTTCGGCAACATCCATCTGCGCCGCCAACGTCGGGTCGAATGCGGTCAGCTTGATGCCGTCGGGTGTTTCCAGTGCATAGAGTTCGTCGCCCTTTCCAAGCCGCAGGCGGGCCAGCAGTTCCTTGGGCAGGATGACGCCAGCGGAATTGCCGATGGAAGTGATCTTGAGTTTCATGGCGGCATCTCGGGTTAGTACTAAAGTTATAACTCTGTCGTCAGCCAGTCGCAAGTGCGTGCTGAAGCCGCTCAGCAAGCCAGTCTCGCCTGCTGCGATCGATGGGTGTACAAATGTACACCTTGTCCCGTTCTGCTGCCGCGTCTCATGCCATCGCTTCCTCCCCAACGTGCCGCCGTGCTGGCGTTCCTGCAGGAGCAGGCCCAGGCAGGCGTCTCGCCCAGTCTGGCCGAGATCGCGCAGGCCTTCGGGTTTGCCTCGCGCAATGCCGCACAAAAGCACGTGCAGGCGCTGGCCGACGCCGGGTTGATCGAGCTGCTGCCCAATCAGAAACGTGGCATCCGTCTGCCGGGAGGCGCCGGTCGCGATGCATTGTTGGCCTTGCCGGTGCTGGGGCGGGTGGCAGCAGGCCTGCCGATCGGTGCGGATATCGGCCTGGAGCGTCAGCTCTGGCTGGACCGCGCGCTGTTTTCGCTGCGCCCGGATTACCTGCTGCAGGTGCAGGGGGATTCGATGATCGATGACGGCATTCTGGATGGCGACCTGGTTGGCGTGCATCGCAGCAATGAGGCGCGCGACGGACAGATCGTGGTGGCGCGGGTGGATGGCGAAATCACCATCAAGCGCCTGGAGCGCGGCGCCGAACGGATCCGCCTGCTGCCGCGCAATCGCGCGCATGCGCCGATCGTGGTGGCGGCCGATGCCGACTTCGCGATCGAAGGGCTGTACTGCGGCCTGATCCGGCAGGGCTGAGATGAGCCAGGAGCCGGCGCGCATCAGCCAGGACGGCAATGCGGCAGTGGCACTGCCGCTGGACGCCCTGCTGGCCGCGCGCACCGTCTGGCGTGCAGGCCAGGGCACGGCCACCGCCAATGGCGGCGAATCCACCGGGCATGTGGCATTGGATGCGTTGCTGCCCGATGGCGGCTGGCCGCGGCGTGCCTTGACCGAGTTGTTGTTGCCTGCGCATGGCATCGGCGAGATCGCCTTGTTGCTGCCCACGCTGGCACGCATGACCGCCAGCAGCAGCCGGGTCGTGCTGGTCGCGCCGCCGTTCATTCCTTACGCGCCGGCCTGGCAGGCGGGCGGGGTGGTGCTGGAGCATCTGGAAGTGGTGCAGGCCGAGCCGCGCGAAGCGTTATGGGCGTTCGAACAATGCTTGCGCAGCGGCGCATGCGCTGCGGTACTGGGCTGGCCGCAAACCGGCGATGCGCGTGCGCTGCGCCGGTTGCAGGTCGCGGCCGATAGCGGTAATTGCTGCGCCTTCGCACTGCGCGACCGCCGTCATGCGGTGAATGCATCGCCGGCGGCCTTGCGGCTGGAATTCCTGCCCGAGCGCGATGCCTGGCAGGTGCGCAAGTGCCGCGGCGGGCAGGTACCGTCGCAGCCGCTGCGGCTGGCGCATTGAGGCGCGCGCATGTTGTGGGCCTGCATAGTGCTGCCGCAGCTGGCGCTGGACGCCGTCCTTCGGCGTCTGGAAGCGCCGCAGGCGCCGCTGGTGCTGGTGGAAGGCCCGGCGCAGCTGCGCAGCCTGCATTCGGTCAATGCCGCCGCAGGCGCGGCTGGGTTGAAGGCCGGCATGCGGCTATCGGCGGCGCATGCCTTGATGACCCAGGTACGCACCATCGATTACGACGCGCAAAACGAAGCCCGCACGCAGCGCTTTCTTGCGGCCTGGGCGTATCGGCATAGTTCGCTGGTCAGCCAGCAGTGGTCGCGCGCCATCGTGCTGGAAGCCGGTGCCAGCTTTCGCCTGTTCGGCCCCTGGCCGCGCTTCGAGCGTCGCCTGCGCGATGAGCTGCAAGCCTTGGGCTTCCAGCACCGGCTGGCGCTGGCACCCACGCCGCGCGCCGCGCGCGTGCTGGCCGGCCTGCGCGACGGCATGGTGGTGACGCAATTGCCGGCCCTGCACAGCACGCTCGACAAGGTGCCTGTGCGCCGCGCTGCATTGCCCGACGATGCCGGCGAGCGCCTGCAGCATATGGGCGTGCGCACGCTCGCGGCGGTGCGTGGGCTGCCGCGCGACGGGTTGCGCCGGCGTTTCGGTGCGGGCCTGCTCGATCATCTGGATCGCCTCTACGGGCAGGTCGACGACCCACTGGAGTGCTACGCGCCGCCAGACCACTTCGACCACCGCGTGGAGTTGGGGTATGAGGTGGAAACGCATCCGGCGCTGCTGTTTCCGTTGCGCCGGCTGATCGGCGACCTATGCACGTATCTGTCCATTCGCGATGGCGGCGTGCAGCGGTTTTTATTACGCCTGGAGCACGAAGAAGGCGCGACCGATGTGGAGATCGGCCTGCTCACGCCGGAACGCGCGCCCACCTTGCTGTTCGAGCTGGCCCGTAACCGGCTGGAGCGGGTGGAGATTCCGCGGCCGGTGGTGGCGATGCGCTTGCTGGCACGGCAGCTGCCACCGTTCGTACCGGCCATGCGCGACTTGTTCGATCAGCGCGCGCAGCAATCGGTGGAGTGGCCGCAACTGCGCGAGCGCCTGCGTGCACGGCTGGGCGATGACGCGGTCTATCGCGTGTTGCCGGCCGACGACCCGCGCCCGGAGCGCGCGTGGCGCCGCGCCATCGGCGATGCGGTGCGCGAAGTCGCTGCGCCGCCGCGTCCGCCGCGCCCCACCTGGCTGCTGCCGCAGCCGGTGCCGCTCCACGACCCGCACCTGCGCATCGTGTCCGGCCCGGAGCGGCTGGAAAGCGGTTGGTGGGACGACGATGAAGCGCGTCGCGATTACTACGTGGTGGAGACCGCACGCGGCCGGCGTGGCTGGGCATTCGCCGCGCCCGGTCGGGTGGACGGCTGGATGCTGCATGGGTGGTTTGCGTGAGCGCAGGGATGCCATTGCAGGATCCGAGCACGGGCCGCCTGGCTGCTGGTCGCGGGTTGGGTGCAGGCTACAGGTGCCGGGCCTCCAAAAAGAACGCAGCAGGAGCTGCAGCGACGCGATCTGCCGCGTATTGCAAGGGCCGTGCGAGACAGCATGGCGCTGTTGAAGTCATCCAGCATCCATGAGCTGGGATGACGCCATCGATGGCGTAGACCGCGACACGCCCGGCGGGCGCATGCCGCGCGCCTGGAATGTGGCTGCACGCCTGCGCGCGGCCAATGACGATATCGTCCACGCGCAGCAGGCCGATGGTCTGCCTGCATATGCCGAACTGCATTGTCTGTCGGACTTTTCGTTCCTGCGCGGTGCCTCCAGTGCCGAACAATTGTTCGCACGCGCGCAGCAGTGCGGCTACAGCGCCTTGGCCATTACCGACGAATGCTCGCTGGCCGGCATCGTGCGTGGCCTGGAAGCGTCGCGCGCCACCGGCGTGCGCTTGATTGTCGGCAGCGAATTCACCCTGGTCGATGGCACCCGCTTCGTGCTGCTGGTGGAAAACGCGCACGGTTACCCGCAGCTGTGCGGGTTGATCACGACCGCGCGGCGTGCGGCCAGCAAGGGCGCCTATCGCTTGGATCGCGCCGAGGTGCAAGCGCAGTTTCGCGACGTGGCGCCGGGCGTGTTTGCGCTGTGGCTGCCCGGCGCACAGCCGCAGGCAGAGCAGGGCGCCTGGTTGCAACAGGTCTTCGGCGAGCGGGCGTTTCTGGCAGTGGAACTGCATCGCGAACAGGACGATGTCGCGCGCCTGCACGTCCTGCAAGCGCTGGCGCAGCAACTGGGCATGACCGCGTTGGCCAGCGGCGATGTGCATATGGCGCAGCGTCGCGAGCGCATCGTGCAAGACACCTTGACCGCCATCCGCCACACGCTGCCGCTGGCCGAGTGCGGCGCACACCTGTTCCGCAATGGCGAGCGGCATCTGCGCACCCGGCGCGCGTTGGGCAATATCTACCCGGATGCGTTGTTGCAGGCCACCGTGGAGTTGGCGCAGCGTTGTACCTTCGATATTTCCAAGATCAGCTATACCTATCCCAGAGAGCTGGTGCCGGAAGGCCACACGCCCACCAGCTATCTGCGCCAGCTCACCGAAGCCGGCATCCGCAGGCGCTGGCCGGGCGGCATCACGGCAAAGGTGCGCGAGGACATCGAAAAAGAGCTGGCGCTGATCGCGCTCAAGAAGTACGAAGCGTTCTTCCTCACTGTGCAAGATGTGGTGCGCTTCGCACGCGAGCAGAACATTCTCTGCCAGGGTCGTGGCTCATCGGCCAATTCGGCAGTGTGTTATGCGTTGGGCATCACCGCGGTCAACCCGGATGAAACGCGCCTGTTGATGGCGCGCTTCCTGTCCGAAAAACGCGACGAGCCGCCGGATATCGACGTGGACTTCGAGCACGAACGCCGCGAGGAGGTGCTGCAGTACGTCTACAGCAAGTACGGGCGCGAACGCGCAGCGCTGGCGGCGACGGTGATCTGCTATCGCGGCAAGAGCGCGGTGCGCGACGTGGCCAAGGCCTTCGGTCTGCCACCTGACCAGATCGCGTTGCTTGCCAATTGCTACGGTTGGGGCAATGGCGAAACGCCGATGGACCAGCGCATCGAAGAAGCCGGGTTCGATCTGGCCAACCCGCTGATCAACAAGATCCTGGCCGTTACAGAGCATTTGCGCGATCACCCACGGCATCTGTCGCAGCATGTCGGCGGCTTCGTCATCTCCGACGAGCCCTTGTCGCTGCTGGTGCCGGTGGAAAATGCCGCGATGGCCAACCGCACCATCATCCAGTGGGACAAGGACGATCTGGAAACCATGAAGCTGCTCAAGGTCGATTGCCTGGCGCTGGGCATGCTCACCTGCATCCGCAAGACGCTGGATCTGGTGCGCGGCCACCGTGGGCGCAATTACAGCATTGCCACGCTGCCAGGCGATGACGCGCCAACCTACAAGATGATCCAGCGCGCCGACACCGTCGGCGTGTTCCAGATCGAGTCGCGTGCGCAGATGGCGATGCTGCCAAGGCTCAAGCCTGCGGCGTTCTACGACCTGGTCATCGAAGTGGCGATCGTGCGCCCCGGGCCGATCCAGGGCGACATGGTGCACCCCTATCTGCGCAGGCGGCAGGGCCGCGAAGAAGTGAACTACCCGTCGCCTGCGGTTGAAGACATCCTCAAGCCCACGCTGGGCGTGCCGTTGTTTCAGGAGCAGGTGATGGAACTGCTGATGCATGCTGCCGATTACAGCGAGGACGAAGCCGACAACTTGCGTCGCTCGATGGCCGCATGGCGGCGCGGCGGCGACATGGAACAGCATCGCACGCGCGTACGCGAACGCATGCAGGGCAAAGGCTACGCCTCCAGCTTCATCGACCAGATCTTCGAACAGATCAAGGGTTTCGGTTCCTACGGTTTTCCACAGAGCCATGCCGCCTCGTTCGCCAAGCTCGTCTATGCCAGCTGCTGGCTCAAACGCCACGAACCGGCCGCATTCGCCTGCGGGCTGCTCAACGCGCAGCCGATGGGCTTTTATTCGGCCAGCCAGATCGTGCAGGATGCGCGCCGCGGCAGCCCCGAGCGCGAGCGTGTGGAGGTGCTGCCGGTGGATGTGTTGCACAGCGACTGGGACAATACCCTGGTCGGCGGCCGGCCGTGGCGCAGCGCTGCCGATCCCGGCGAACAACCGGCGATCCGGCTGGGTATGCGGCAGGTCGCCGGACTGTCGCAAGTGGTGGCGCAGCGCATCGTTGCCGCACGCACGCAGCGGGCGTTCGCCGATATCGGCGATCTGTGCCTGCGCGCCGCACTCGACGAAAAAGCACGCCTGGCATTGGCAGAAGCAGGCGCCTTGCAAGGCATGGTGGGCAACCGCAATGCCGCGCGCTGGGCAATGGCCGGCGTGGAGGCGCGTCGCCCACTGTTGCCGGGCAGCCCGGAGGAGCGCCCGGTGGAGTTCGAGGCGCCGCGCGCGGGCGAAGAAATCCTTGCCGATTACCGCTCGGTCGGCCTGAGCCTGCGCCAGCATCCAATGGCGCTGCTGCGCCCGCAGATGCGCCAGCGGCGCATCCTGGGTCTGCGCGAATTGCAGGGCCGCCGCCACGGCAGCGGCGTGCATGTGGCCGGCCTGGTCACCCAGCGCCAGCGCCCGGCCACCGCCAAGGGCACCATCTTCGTCACCCTGGAAGACGAACAGGGCATGATCAACGTCATCGTCTGGTCGCACCTTGCGCTGCGTCGCCGCCGCGCGCTGCTGGAATCGCGCCTGCTGGCCGTGCGCGGTCGCTGGGAACGCGTGGACGGCGTAGAGCATCTCATCGCCGGCGACCTGTACGACCTCAGCAACCTGCTCGGCGACATGCAGCTGCCCTCGCGCGATTTCCATTGACGCTTTTTAGGTCCATGGATTGCTGCTAGATTCCGCAATCGGTTTGCCTACAACACGGAGTCGTACATGCGGAAATGGATCATTCCTGCGGCCTTGGTGCTGCTGATGGCGGCCGGCACTGCCACGGCCCAGGTGGATGTCGGCGCCTATATCAAGAAAGACAAGTTCGCCGACATCAAGCTATCGCCCAGCGGCGCGTATTTCGCCGCGACCGTGCCCATGGAAGACAAGACCGCCCTTGCGATCATGCGGCGTTCGGACAACAGCATCGGCGCCACCTTCGTGCTGGGAAAAAACACGTACGTAAGCGATTTCGCCTGGGTCAGCGACACCCGCGTGTTGATCTCCATTGCACAGAAGTACGGCCTGCTCGACAAGCCGCTGCCGACCGGCGAGCTGTATGCCATCAACGCCGATGGCACCGGAGCCGAGTTGCTGGTGGGCTACCGCGCACGCGGCACCGGCCTTGGCACCAACATCAAGGTCAAGAAGACCGAAGCGGTGGCCGCATTCCTGACCGATCCCTTGCCCGACGACGACCGCAGCGTGATCGTGGCGATCTGGCCGATGTCGGGGCAGGATCCCTACACCCGCGCAGAAAAGCTCGACGTCACCACCGGCCGTCGCCTGCCGCTGGCGCGTGCGCCGATTCAGCGCGCCAGCTTCACCACCGACCATCATGGGCAGGTGCGCTTTGCGCAGGGGGCGGGCTCGGACAATGTCAGCAAGCTGTATTACCGCAAGGGCGCGGGCGACGAATGGGCGCTGATCAACGACGAGCAAGTCAGTGGCCATGTCGAAACACCGCTGGGTTTTTCGCAGGACGAGCGCATTGCGTACTTGCGCGTGCAAAGCGCCGACGGCCCCGATGCGATCGTCGGCTGGGACATCCAGGCCAATCGCCGTGAGCAGGTATTGCGCGACGCGGTGGCCGACCCACTGGAGATCATCTACCGCAACGGCACCACCATCCCGGTTGGCGCCATCTTCATGGCCGACCGCCCCCGCACCCGATTTTTCGACGAGCATGGTGGTGAAGCGCGGATGTATCACAGCCTGGAGGCGGCCTTCGCCGGCAACGCGGTGCGCGTGACCTCCAGCACCAAAGACGGTCGCTACGTGATGCTGGAAGCCTATTCGGGCAGCAACCCTGGCGACTTCTACGTGTTCGATACGCAACAGAACAAAGCCCAGCATGTGATCAGTCGGCGCGACTGGTTCGACCCCGAGCGCACGGCCACCGTGCAGCCGATTGCACTGCAGGCACGTGACGGGATGCCACTGCATGGGTATCTCACGCTGCCGCGCAGCGCGGGCGACCAACATCTGCCAATGGTGGTGATGCCCCATGGCGGTCCCTTCGAGATCTTCGACAGCTGGCAGTTCGACGACGATGCGCAGCTGCTGGCGCAAGCGGGTTATGCGGTGCTGCAGATCAATTTCCGTGGCTCGGGCAATTACGGGCGCCACTTCCAGCACGCCGGCGCGCGTCAGTGGGGCGGCACCATGCAGGACGATGTGACCGATGCAACGCGTTGGGCGATTGCCCAGGGGTATGCCGACGCACGCAAGATCTGCATCTTTGGCGCCAGTTACGGTGCGTACGCAGCCTTGATGGGTGCGGCCAAGGAATCGGGCCTGTATGCGTGCGCGGCCGGGTATGTGGGCGTCTACGACTTGCCGATAATGTTCACCAGCGGCGATATCCAGAAGCGCGGCTCCGGCGAGAACTATCTCAAGCAATGGTTGGGCGATCCGGCCACCCTGGCCGCACGTTCGCCGGTCAATCTAGCCAGGCAGATCAAGGTGCCGGTGTTTCTGGCCGCAGGGGGCGAGGACGAGCGCGCGCCCATCCAGCACAGCAAGCGAATGGAAGCGGCGTTGCGCCAGGCCGGCACGCCAGTGGAAACGCTGTACTTCGATACAGAAGGCCACGGCTTCTACACCGAGCCCCATCGACGCGCGTTCTACGCCCAGCTGCTGGCGTTTCTATCCAAATCGCTGGGTGGTGCCAAGGCCGACTGAGGGTCATCGAGACGGTCGCCTCGTCGAATTGTCGAGTTCGCTTGCTTCTGCGGTCAGTCGGGCCATGCGGGGAGGTGGTGCGCTGTCCAGACCCAGCCAGAAGCCTGAGTGAATCATCCTGCCGTCGGTCATTGGCAGTAAGCCGGTCCGTGCTACACCATGCAGGTCCGCGCAGCCGCGCTGGCTTGTCTTTCACCCACGAGGCGATCATGAAGTTGGAGGCGTTGTTCGACCAGTTGCACACCTTGCCCACCGTGCCCAAGGTGGCGCAAGACCTGATCCGTCAATTCGACGATCCGCAGACCGATATCGATACGCTGGCGCACAGTATCGAGCGCGATCCGGTGATCGCCGCCAAAGTGTTGCGGCTGGCCAATTCGGCGCGCTTCCATGGCTTGCGCGATTCCACCAGCGTGGAAGACGCGGCCATGCGGCTGGGCTTCAACACCCTGCGCACGCTGGTGCTGGCGTCGGCGATGACTGGCGCGTTCCGGGCTGGCCCGGGCTTCGACCTCAAGGCCTTCTGGCGGCACAGTTTCGAAGTGGCCGGCATCTGCCGCCTGCTGGCGCGCCAGCAGGGGGTGGACCCGGAGACGGCCTTCACCTGCGGGATGATGCACAACATCGGCGAGCTCTTGATCCAGTCCGGTGCGCCGGAATACGCCAGCCGCATCAATCACGAAACCTCCTCTGCCGGTCATGCGGCCGAAGAAACCCTGCAACTGGGCTTCGGCTATCCGGAAGTCGGGGCCGAGCTGGCACGGCGCTGGCAGTTGCCGGTGGTGATCCAGGAAGCCATCGGGTATCAGGTCCGGCCTGCCGCGGCCCCGGACGGTGCGCGCATGCCATTGCTGGTGGCCCAGGCGGTACTGGTCTGCGATGCGCTGCATGCGCATGGCGGCGCCACCGCGGCGGCATTGGAAGCGATACGCAGCCCGCTGATGGACGGCGTTGATCTGGACGCGTTGTTCGCCGCGTTGCCGGAGGTCATCGAGGCAGATCGCGCCTTTGCCGAGTTGCTGCACTAACCCTGGGCAGGACGCTGCGTCATTCCCCGCGTAGCGGCGCATGCGCAGTCTGTTGCGCCTTGCGTCGCACGCGCGGTGTCGGGCCGCTGCATGCGGTGATCGCCGCGCCCCGGCGCAGATCCGGACAGGCATTGGCCCGATAACGCCCCCGCTGGGCGGCAGCTGGCGCCAGGTGACAGGCGCGGCGCACTTGTATCGACGCTGGCGTGAACGTGCTTCGAAACGTGCCCGCGTCCTTAAGAGCAACGCGCCGGATACCGCCGCGCTTGGCAGATTGCAACCCAGGCAGCAGCGCGTGCGTCGGGTCGCCCCGGTGAAGCCCACCCGCCACGGCGCGCACACTGTCACGCCGCGCCGCAGCTGGACTCGCGTGGACGCAGGCGCTAGCGTGGTGCGGATTTTTTGCCTACAGGGGAATGCCCAATGAGCCACGACGCGCAGCCGCGCCAGCTCACCTTCCGTGCCGTCGCGCTGGCCATCGTGCTGGCGGTGGTGCTTTCGGCCGCCAATGCCTACCTCGGCCTGTTCGCCGGCCTGACCATCGCCACCGCCATCCCGGCAGCCGTCGTGTCGATGGGCGTGCTGCGCCTGTTGGGCGGTGGCACCATTCTGGAAAACAACATCGTCCAGACCGGTGCGTCGGCCGGCTCGTCGATCGCGGCCGGAGTGATCTTCACCATCCCCGCGCTGGTGATCATGGGCTATTGGCCGGACTTCAAGTACTGGTGGGTGCTCGGCATCGCCGGTATGGGCGGCCTGCTTGGCGTGTTGTTCTCGGTGCCGCTGCGGCGCTCGATGATCGTCGAAGATCCGCTGCCGTTCCCCGAAGGCAAGGCGGCGGCCGAAGTGCTCAAGGCCGGCGAAAATCCCGGCCCGGGCTTGAAGATCCTGGCCATCTCCGGCGCCATCGGTGCGCTGGTCAAGCTGGCTGCGGCCAGCGGCCTGCGCGTGATTCCCGACACCTGGGCGCAGGCTACCTACCTGGGCAGCAGCCGGCTGGTGGGCTATATCGGCACCAACCTGTCGCCGGCGCTGCTGGGCGTGGGCTACATCGTCGGGTTGAACGTAGGCATCGTGGTGCTGTCCGGCTCGATCCTGTCCTGGCACATCGCCATCCCGCTGTACCAGCAGTTCTTCATGGGCTCGGACCCGGCCCTGGCGCAGAGCCTGGTCGGTGCGTCGGCTGCCGATGCAGCGTTCGGCATCTGGGGCGCGAAGATTCGCTACCTCGGTGTCGGCGCGATGTTGATCGGTGGCGTGTGGACCCTGTTTTCGCTGCGTAAATCGCTGTTTTCCGGCGTCAAGAGCGGCTTTGCCGCTGCGCGCAAGAGTGGCGGCGGCGTGGTTGCAGAGACCGAGCGCGATCTGCCGATGAAGTGGATGCTGGTGGCGCTGGTGCTGTGCACGCTGCCGCTGCTGGGCCTGTATCAGGCCATCGTGCAGCAGTGGCATGTGTCGATCCCGATGACCATCATCATGATCGTGGCCGGTTTCCTGTTCGTATCGGTTTCGGGCTATCTGGCGGGTTTGATCGGTTCGTCCAACAACCCGGTGTCGGGCATCACCATCTCCACCATCCTGTTCGCTTCGGCGGTGCTGGTGTTGCTGCTCGGCAAGAGCGGCCTGGTGCCGGTGGGCATCGGCGCTGCGCCGCTGGGCGCAGTGGCCGCCATCATGATCGGTGCGGTGGTGTGCTGCGCGGCGGCGGTGGGCGGGGACAACCTGCAGGATCTCAAGGCCGGTTATCTGGTCGGTGCCACACCGTGGAAGCAGCAGCTGATGCTGGGTATCGGCGCGTTTTCGTGCGCATTGATCATGGCTCCCGTGCTGAACCTGCTGGCCCAGGCCTACGGCATCGGCCCAGCTACGCCACAGCATCCCAATTCGCTGGGCGCGCCGCAGGCGACGCTGATGGCCTCGGTGGCCAAGGGCCTGTTCGGCGGCCAGCTGCCGTGGAGCATGATCGCGATCGGTGCCGGCGTGGGTGCAGCCATCATCGCGTTGGACGAATGGTTGAAGGCCACCGGCAAGCGCTTTCGTGTACCGGTGCTGGCCGCGGCCATCGGTATCTATCTGCCGCTGGAATTGATGGTGCCGATCTTCCTCGGTGGTCTGATCGCGCATCTGGTGGAGCGCTTCCACAACATCCGTGCCGACGACGAAGACGGCCGTGATCGCGTGCATCGCCCGGGCGTGCTGTTTGCCGCCGGCCTGATCACCGGCGAGGCATTGATGGGCATCGCCATCGCCGTGCCGATCGTGCTGTCCAGCCGCGCCGATGTGCTGGCATTGCCGGCCGCGTTGCAGCTCAACCAGTGGGTCGGCCTGGCGATTCTGGCCCTGGTCGGCTGGCTGCTGTATCGCGTCGGCAAGCGCGGCGAACAGGTCGCCTGAGTGCGATGCCAGATGGCGCATGCGCCCAGCATGCGCCATCTGCAAGCCGCGCGTGGTTGTATGCGTGGCTGATCCATTGCAGGTGTGATGGATCGGGAATCAGCTGTCTGGGCCGCCGGTCTTTACCCGGCGAAGACATGCCAGCGCCGCAATGGCGCCAGGTCCTCCGTACGACGGAAGTTGATTCGCCGTTTCGATTGCATGGCTGCGACTGCGTCCGACGCACCGCATGCGAACCGTGCAGCATTACCGCATGCAGGGCATCTCTGCCTGCATAGCCATCGGCTACCGCCATCGACATTCAATGTCTTTGCGCCGGCTTTACGCCCTGCGCAGCTGCCATGCATAGCGACTTTATGCCGCTGCTGCTTATCGTGCCGTCTCCCGCACAACGGTGCGCCATGAGTGCTGCATGCCTGGACTGATCCTGATCCCAACCACGCTGTAGAACGTGGCGCGCTCACGCTGTGCATGACGCCGCAAAGCCAGGCACGTGTCTGGCAGTGCAAGCCTGCGCACTTCTCTGCAGCAGGCGTATGCATCGCATCGTGACCGACTGACGCCGCCCTGAAAAAAAACCAGTTGCGGCGCCGCCGATCAAGCGCAGCGCCGCCATGCCGCGCGTCGTAACGCTTTACTCATCCCACTCTTCAACGCTGCACGGTCATGCGATCCGTGCCGCGCTTTGCCCTGGAATCACCGCAATGCCCACCATCACCTCGCGCTCGTCCACCCGCAAGACACCCGCATCGCTGCTCGCCGTCATCGTGACTGTAGCGCTGAGCAGCCTCGCAGTTCAGGCGCAGGCGCAAGACGCCACCGAAGCGGCGCTTTGCACCGATCGGCCGACCAAGGCCAATGCCACCTGCACCGTGCCGGCTGGCGCCTGGCAGCTGGAAACCGACATCGGCAATGACACGCGCGACAGCCAGCCCGGCACACGCACAGAAACAGCGTACTTCACCAATCCCACGCTCAAGTACGGCGTCAGCGACCGCATCGATCTGCAACTCAATTGGGCGCCGCAGCTGCAGGTCAAGACCACCGACCGCGCCACCGGCGCGCGCAGCAGCCTGAGCGGCGGCGGCGATCTCTATCTGCGCATGAAGGCGCGTGTGTACGAGAGCGACACCGCCAGCGTGGCGCTGCTGCCGTTCGTCAAGGCACCCACCGCGCGCACCGGATTGGGCAACGACGAATGGGAGGGCGGCGTCGCATTGCCGATCAATTTTGCGCTGCCCAACAGCTTCTCGCTGACGTTCGGTCCGGAACTGGATTGGTTGGCCGACAGCGATGGCAGCGGCAAGCATGTCGCCATCGTCAACGTGATCAATCTGGCGCGCCCGCTGACACCGAAGGTGTCGATGGCGGTTGAGCTGTGGTCCTCGATCAACCGCGACCCTGCACGGACCGTCGAGCAGTACTCGGCCGATATTGCGGCGACGTATCTGCTCAACCCGCTATTGCAGCTGGACGTGGGCGCGAATTTCGGCCTCAACGACCGCACGCCCGACAGGCAGGTCTACGTAGGCCTGTCGCACCGCTTCTAGGAGCAGCTCACAAAACGACTGCGTAGCCGCCAGGCGGGCGCGGCCGGTGCTCGGAATCGGCATGTGCCACGCGTACACCGCGGTTCCTGTGCGCCGTCCGCACCCGCTTGACGACTGCTCGCTACGTTTTGTTAGCCGCTCTAGAGCGCCCAGCCGCCCGTGCCGCGTGCAGGCGGCATGGGCCAGGCGCATGCGTGCGCGGCGCACCACGTCGCGTGCGCATGACCTCCTGCCTTTGCGCGTGCGCCGCAGCAACGCCTACCATCGACGTTTTGCCGTTGCCGGAGAGCTCGATGAAGCTGCGTCACGCCGTATTGCCCCTGTGTCTGCTGGCTGCCCTGCCAAGCCTTGCCGCCGCGCGCGGTTTCGATGTGCGCGACATGGTGGCGCTGGACCGGGTGTCCTCGCCCACGCTGAGCCCCGATGGCAGCGTGGTGCTGTTCGCCAAGCGCCAGGCCAAGACCGCCAATGGCAAGCCGGCCACCAGCCTGTGGGTGCGCAATCTGCGCACCCGCGATTTGTCGCCGCCCAAGCGGCTCACCCCGGAAGGATGGAACGTCAACAGCCCGGCGTTGTCGCCGGACGGCAAGACGGTGTACTTCCTCAGCAGCAAATCCGGTAGCCAGCAGCTCTACGCGCAGCCGATGGCCGGCGGCACCCCGCAGCAACTCACCGCATTTGCAGTAGACGTGGACAGCTACAAGCTCTCGCCGGACGGCAAGCGCATCGCCTTCAGCGCGGGCGTGTTCCAGGACTGCGGCTCTGACCTTGGCTGCACCAAGAAGAAGCTGGGCGAGCGCAAGAACAACAAGGCCAGCGGCGTGGTCTACGACCAGTTGTTCGTGCGTCATTGGGACACCTGGAACGATGGCCGCCGCAATACCTTGTTCGTCGCCGAGTTGCCTGCGACCGGTGCCAAGGCAGTGGTCGGGGCGTCGGCGATCAGCGCCACGTTGGCCGGCGACGCGCCGTCCAAGCCGTTCGGTGGCAACGACGATTACACCTGGTCGCCGGATGGCAGCAGCGTGGTGGCCAGCGTGCGCATTCCGCAGCCGCATGGCCCGGAATCAGGCAAGAACGCCAAGGCCAGCGGCAAGCCCACCGGTAACGACGAGCCGTGGCAGACCAACTTCGATCTGTACCGCCTGGATGCGACCGGCAAGTCCGCGCCGGTCAACCTGACCGCGGCCAACCCGGCCTGGGATGCCGGCCCGGTGTTCAGTACCGACGGCAAGACCCTGTACTACCGCGCCATGAAGCGCCCGGGTTTCGAGGCCGACCGTTTCGGCCTGATGGCGATGGATGTGGCCAGCGGCAAGGCCCGCGAGATCGCGCCGAAGTGGGACCGCTCGGCCGGCGAAATCGTGCTGAGCGACGACGGCAGCAGCCTGTACACCAGTGCCGACGATCTCGGCGAGCATCCGCTGTTCAAGATCGATATCGCCAGCGGCGAGGCCACCAAGCTGGTGGGCGAGGGCAGCGTGCACGCCCCGACGCTGGCCGGCAATACGCTGGCGTTTACGCGCAGCTCGCTCAAGAGTGGCGACCAGGTCTTCGTCAGCGACACGCAAGGCCAGGGCCTGCGTGCGATCAGCCAAAGCGCCGGCGAACTGCTGCCAGAGGTGCAGTTCGGCGACTACGAACAGTTCCAGTTCAAGGGCTGGAACAACGACACCGTGCATGGCTACGTGGTCAAGCCGTACAACTACCAGGAAGGCAAGACGTACCCGGTGGCGTTCCTGATCCACGGTGGCCCGCAGGGCAGCTTCGGCAATGGCTGGAGCAACCGTTGGAATCCGCAGACCTACGCCGGCCAGGGCTATGCGGTGGTCATGATCGACTTCCACGGCTCTACCGGCTACGGCCAGGAATTCACCGACGCCATCAGCCAGCATTGGGGCGACCGCCCGCTGGAAGATCTGCAAAAAGGCTGGGCCGCCGCGCAGAAGCAATACGGCTTCCTCAACGGCGACAAGGCCTGCGCATTGGGCGCCAGCTATGGCGGCTACATGGTCTATTGGATGGCCGGCAACTGGAATCAACCATGGAAGTGCCTGGTCGACCACGACGGCGTGTTCGACAACCGCACCATGGGCTACGCCACCGAGGAATTGTGGTTCAGCGAATGGGAGAACGGCGGCACGCCGTGGCAGAACCCGGCCGGCTACGAGAAGTTCAACCCGGTGCTGCACGTAGACAACTGGAAGGTGCCGATGCTGGTCATCCACGGTCAGCAGGATTTCCGCATTCCGGTCGAACAAGGCCTGGCCGCCTTCACCGCGCTGCAGCGCAAGGGCATCGATTCCAAGTTCCTGTATTTCCCGGACGAGAACCACTGGGTGCTCAAGCCGGATAACAGCGTCTTGTGGCATGACACCGTCAACAGCTGGCTGAAGCAGCATATCGGTCAGTGACGGACGACCGACACGCCGCCAGGCGCGGCGTGTCGGTTGCGCAAGGTAAATACGCAAGGCCTTACCTGGGAGAAGCGGCCTATCGTTTTAGAGGATGCCGACTCACGCAGATCTTATGTCGCATCGATATCAAAAGAGACGCAATCCAGCATCTATTAGTTTCCCAATTCTCATATATACAAGTGAGCCGCACTGCCCAGGATTAGCGCCGGCGTATGCAGCAGCAGTCACAATCCCATACGCGGTAGATGAGCTCCAGACTGGGCCGCCGCTGTCACCGCCGAAGCAAGCTAGCTCCTTTCCAACCATGACCATGTAAGCAGAATTATCACAATTCTGGCCATTACAGGCTCCAGGCAAAAAGCCAAAACTTGTTGCCGATACAACTCCACAAGAAAACCCAGTATTTACCCCGCGATGACAAATTCGCTGCCCCACACTGGCCGTACCCGAAAATATTATAGCCTCGATACCAGCTGGATCAGTGGTCGATCCAGTAATTGACGATGATGCCTCATAACCTATGCTTGGAAAACTATGTCACTGCAAGTCGTGACTGGCATCCCACATTTCTTTTTTGAAGCCCAGAATAGCAGTTACATGTCCAGGTTGTCCGGCAGGAACCCAGTTGTAATAAACCATGGTATTTGGGCAATGGCCAGCAGTTAATACTCCCGGCATTTTTGTCGCAACATCTCTAACCATAAAGCCAGTTGTACATTGATTACCGTTCGAACCCTGAAGTATGTTGCCGCCCCGGAGGTATGCTGTATTCCGCATCGGCCCAGGCATGAAATCTATGCGGACCGGATTCCCAAGCGCTCTTGCAAGCGCAGAAACCTCCTTCTTTATACCTTCCTTTTCCGGCTCCGGAACGTAGACATACAAGACAATCTCACCTGTTTTCTCATCATAAAAATAACCCTGCAGCCCGGGTATGCTCTTGACAATGGCCTGCTTATTCTCATTAATTATTTGCTGCACTTCCTCCATAGTCTTGCCAGCCCCGGTTTTAACTACAACAGGCACATCGCCAAACGCTGTCGATAGCTTTACTGGAGGAATCGGGTTATTGCCTTTTAATCTGATAACATACCGGAAATCAGGTGAATCCTCCCAATAGGCACCTGCAAGACGATCTTTATAACGACTCGTTAAAGCTGCCAAATCTTTCGAGGAGCTTTCTTGAAGATTCACTCTTCTCGCTGCCTCAGAAGGACTTATCATAGCGCTCCTTGCGTAAGCCTTGACTTCGTCACTCTCTACATTCACGCCACGAGATTGAGCGGCCGAATTAAGAGAAACGAGAGAAAGACTTAAAAATACTATTTTTGCGCAAAATTTCATCCTAGTCTCCTTGGATTTCCCTGCAATTAATCTATAGCATGCATCAATTTGAGGATCAACCCAAATAAATAAATTACCTGATTAGCCTTTACCTTCAGCCGGCTGTCGCAGTATCTGCGTCGGGCTGGGTGGATGCTGCCGTCACCTGAAGCCAATGAGGTGGCGTGATGAGCATCAATGCCGCGCAGTTCCAGGCAAGATTGTCGATGCCTGAGTTCTTCGCGTCCTACGGCACCGAGGCTAATTGGCGTTGCTCTGGCTGGCATGTTCTTGGAAGTTGAGTCTAGGCTCCATGCTCTGCTCACGACTTCTTCCTGGGTTTTGTTAGCCGCTATAAGTGCTATCGCGCACTTTACAAGTGGCGGTGGCTGCAGGGATTTCGCTGCCCTTGCTGTGCCGGACGAGTGCGCTCGCGCTTCAAGCGTGGCGGCATCATCTACTACCAGTGCAGCGCTTGCCGGCACCAGACCAGCCTGATCGCTGGCACGATGTTCCAAGGCACCAAGCTACCGCTGCGCACCTGGTGCTGGCCTTGCAGCTGTTGACCTCGACCAAGACCAACATGGTCGCGCTGAAGCCGATGCGCCATCTGGGCATCAACGACAAAAGCGCCTGGCGGATGACGCACAAGATCATGCAGGTCATGGCCGAGCGCGAAGCCATGCGCAAACTGACCGGTTTCGTGCAGATCGATACCTATCCTGGCGGTGAGCGCAACGGCGGCAAGGCCTGACGCGGATCGGAGAACAAGCAGCCGTTCCTGATGGCGGTGCAGACTGATGCCACCTTCCCCGCACCACGCTGTGTGGTGATCGAGCCGGTGCGCAGCTTCGACAACATCTCGCTGCAGGACTGGATCGCCCGTCGCCTGGTGCCCGAATGTAAGGTCCATACCGATCCAATGACATCACGTGCGCTGGATGAGCACGCTTGGCGTGAACCGGTTGCAACGCCGCTGTCCAGATCACGGGCCAATGCATCCCAAATGCGATTGCCGCAGCGCATCACGGGCATGTCAAACTAGCGCATCTTCCTCTTCCCAGTTCCCTGCCAGGACCGCAAGGACCGTTTGCATGCGCACGTCGTTCCGCCCCGCATTGTGGGTAATCGCTCTGATCTGCAGTCCCGCGTTGGGCGCTGCGTCGCGGCCTGCCGTTGCGCCTGCGCGCGCGCCGGTGGCGCTGCCTGCGTCGTCCGAGCAAGGCGGCGACGCGAGCGTGCCATTGCCGGCCGTGCTGAAATCCGGCATGGGGTATCGCGCGTTTGCGCAGGCGGTGATGGAGCAAGGCTGGCAAGTGGTGGATCCCCTTGCGGCCGATAGCTGCATGGCCGCTGGCGACTGCGAGATCGAGTTCATTGCGCCCGGCGGCAGCGCGCGCCTGCGCGTGCAGGTAGGCTCACAGGCCGGTGCGGCGGTGGTGCAGAGCTGGCGTGCGCGACAGGTGCCGCTGGATCGCATCGGTAACCCGACCGCTGCGGCGGGAGATGCCAAGCCTGCACCGGCGGCAGTGGACGCAGGCAACAACTCGCGCTGAGTCCCCAGGCCGCAGGCAGATCGCGCATGCGGCGTATCATGGCGCGGCAGGGGCGGATTGTTTCGATCGCGCGCCTGGTTTGATGCGCCTTTCCCGGTCTCGAGCACCTTGCCCTGCATGAACCCTTTCGCATGAAGAGCATCGATCCTGCCGATCTTGAAGCGTTGTTCGATGCCGTGCCGGACGTGTTGTTCTTCGTCAAGGATCGCGAGGGCCGCTACACCCACGTCAACCAGACCATGCTGCGGCGGCTGGGGCTGAAGTCGCGCAAGGACCTGATCGGCAAGCGTGTGGCCGAGGTCTATCCCAGTGGCCTGGGCGCCAACTACGCCAATCAGGACGAGCAGGTGCTGGCCGGCGAGGTGATCGACAACCTGCTGGAGCTCCACCTGTTCGCCAACCGTGAGCCTGGCTGGTGCCTGACCTGCAAGCGGCCGTTGGTGGTGAACGGCAAGGTGCAGGGCATCATCGGCATCTCGCGCGATCTGGGCCCGCAGGATGGCCACGAATCGCAATACGAAAAGCTGCGACTTGCGCTGGCGTATCTCAACGCCAATTACGCGCAGAACGTCCGCATGCAGGCTCTGGTGGAGATCACCGGATTTTCCATGTCCAAGCTGCAACGCTCGTTCCGCAAGGTATTCCAGCTCACGCCGCAGCAAGTATTGGCCAAGCTACGCCTGCAGATGGCGATGCATCTGCTGCACGGAAACAAGAGCCTCACCGAAATCGGCCACGCTTGCGGCTTCAGCGATCAAAGCGCCTTCGCGCGGCAATTCAAGCTAGCGGTGGGTATGACGCCGCGCGAATATCGTGCGTTGGCGAATGCGCAGCAGTTTTCGACCGAAACAGTGTAGAGGGCGGGGCGATCTCAACGTGCATGCGCAAGACATGGGGTGCGCCTGAATTCTCTTGAACTGCCCGATGAGGTGTTTTTCCAACAAGCGCCCTGTGGCGGGCCGATACCGCGTCGCGCGCCTTGCCCAGGCGGCTAGCCTGGGCCGCAGCGCACGCCTTGTCTCCACGCGCCACAGGACGCTTCGCACTCGTCTCACAGTCAAAGGGCGTCGGACGTGTTAGCGGGTCTTGATAGGAGCTCAAAGTAGTTGGAGATGCCTTGATCGCCTTGTCCGGTCCTTGAATAACGGCGTGCGCAGTCGAGTCGTCTTCGTATCAGTCACCAAGCATTCGCGCCGCATGCGAACGGCGCAGCATTCGGTGGTCTACTAAGGCGGCGATGTCACGCACATCGACATGAGTGGGTCGCGCTTCTTGCGTTGAAACGGCAATACGGAGTCGCTGCAGGTCATCCCGCAATTGCATGATGAAGAATGCAGGGTGCAGCGAGCAGTGAGTGACGCAGGCGCTGCAGCATGCAACACGATGAGGCAGGTGGCTCGAGCGCCATGGCACAGGTAACGCGGTTATTGCGTCACGCAGTGGCAACACGCATTGCTGCCGGCTAGCAAGGCTGGGGTGCCGCACCACCACGTTCCACGCACATTCCCGGGCGGGGGGACACTCGGACGCCGTGCGCGAGCAAATTGAATGGCGATATCGGAGGATGCAACGTGCCTAAGATTGAATCGACCAAGCAGGCCCCACCGGATCCCGCGCAATTGATTCAAACTGCACCGACACCATCGGGCTCGGGATCAGCCGCAAGCACGTCTGCCGACAGTGCGGCGCCCTCAGCGCAACTCGGCGGGCTTTCCATCAGGCCGCGGCGGCTGGGCCGGGCTTCCAGAGCCAATCTCCCAGCGGCATCCTCTACCAACGCACAGGACGTCATGGCGGCGCTCTTTGCCGCGCCGTCAGTTCCGCAAGGGCCAGATCCTTTCGAAGTATTGAGCAAGGCCTCGTCCAGGCTGACACGCTTCAACGACCTGGCACAAAACATAGTGCCGACACAGCCAACGGATATCAGAGCCCTGGAAGCAAGACTCCGGTCCGGAACGTCTGCGATCGAATCCGCTCGACAGGCCTTGCAGGCGCTGGCCGAGTTGAGTATCCAAAAACGCATGCCGGTCGACAATATCGAAGAACACGAGGATTTCCTGGTGACGCATCTCGCCGTAGCCGCATGCCTGCACCACGACTCATGCAAGGAGATGATCGATCAGAAAGTGGCTACCGAATTGGGCCATGTGCGGACCCAAAGGGTCGAGATGGTGGTGTTTTCCCCTGAGGCCCTCCGTCTGCAGCAACCGGAACCATGGCTTGCGTTACGCGGGCATCTTCTGAATGCCCTTGCAGCGATGGAGGAGGTTTGCCAGCGCATCAAGTCGCCGATGACGGGTCAGGGGCCGCGTGAGTCGCTCAAGGCCCATCTCCCGGTCGTCAGGGCGATGATGGGATCGTGCCATGAACGGATGCAGACCGTCCGCGGAATGCTCGTCGAAATACATTCAAGGAGACTTGCCGATGAGGCCTGCAATTGCGGCCTGCCCCAGGTGCTTGACGGACTGAGGGAGCTCGAGGAAGTCGAGGATCTTGGCCACGCTGAGGTGGGTGAAGCGCTCAGGCATGTGATCCAGATCCATATCGAACGCCTGTCCTCAACCGAGCACTCACTGACGCCGCAGATGCTGGCCATGTACAAGCAAGTGCTTGTCGAATACGCCGAGCTGCGTGGCCGAGCGGCGACGCAGCTGTGTATGGATGCCGCCGCGCTCATCGAGGACGGGGGGCGTGCCACAGATCATCTATGGCCAACGATGCTCGATCTTGCCCAGGCACTTGCCGACCAACGCCAGGCAATTCTTGACGTGTGTGATTTCGCCATCCAGGACAGGCAGCTGATTGGCGCAGCAGCGGCTACGCCCGAGCAAGCACCGGCGTCGAGCACACCAAGCGTGCCGACAACGACAACGACAGCAGGCAAATCGAGCAGGTCATACAAGGCACGCACGCGCACGCCTGATGCTTCCAGCTCGGCGGCAGCGCCCGCCGCGCGACGGGTCATTGACGAGCGCAGCGCAGCGCAAAAGCAGGCCGACGAGATACTCAGAGGCACGCGCCTGGAGTCGTTACCAGTGGCAGAACTCGGGGGCGATTTCATCGCGCTCGCCAAGCGCCTCGGCAAGGACACCACCGACGTAGAGCGCCTGATCGGCGACTCCAGGCATGACGCGGCGACAGCCTTCGATTTTGCCAGGACCTGCATGCAGGGCTGGTTCGGATCGAGTGAGCGTCTGCTGCAGCTCAAAAGCAAGCTCCGTGCAGGAGACGGGCGCATCGAACAACTCGACACGCGGCTGCGGTTTCTCCAGAGGATCGAGGATGCTTTCGAACGGCGCGAAGCCGATGCGCTCAAGACCGATCCGCAACCACGGGCACCGCATCTGGAGCGCCTGTTGGCGATGAATGGAGTGGCACGCGTCACGGCGCCGAAGCGCCTTCGCTCGGCGGGCGACGGTGGCAGGCTATTCGAGGTGCGTATCGAGCACGCGCCGCAGTCAAATGGAGACATTCCCGCGCCCTGGTTCGTCCACGTACATACCGAAAAACCGGTAACCCCCGCCAGGCTGCGCGCGCTCCATTACAAGGACTTGGCCGCCGTCCACCTGAAGACCGCGAGGGAGGTCAACCTGGGCGCACGCTGGGAGGAGATGATGCGCGCCCTCGGAAATACCGAGGCCAAGGTGCACCGGGCAACCATCGGCTCCAAGCTGCTTGGCCAGCTTTGGGCGGCTGGCTCTGGCGGGCAACAATAATCACGACGCTCGGTCGGTCCTTACCAAGGAAGGAGATCGCCGGAATACATGCCCTCAGCGCACGGATCACTCAATGTGAGTGGCCAGTTGCAGCAGGCCTTTTCCCGGTTGTAGCGAAAGCCGGTCCCATCATGCTGAGGACCTTGTAGCGTGCATCTTCTCCGGGAATGGCCAGCATATTGTCAGGGCCCAGATCAGACGCTTCGCTCAGGGCCAGCCTGGCCAGCAGCCAGGCGAACAGCCCGTCCAGACCGCTGTTGCGCAGCGTATCGATCAATGCCTGTTTGCCCGAACGAAGATTGACCGGATCGTTCATTCGCGCAGCGCGTGGTCTGCGGTCAGTTCATTTACCTGCGCATCGCTGCCGGCGGCAGCTCTTTTAACACGGACAGCGGCCTGCTTGGCCTGCGCAAGCGAAACGTCAGGCGGCAGAAACGCCTTGGTCAGGAATGTATCCAGCGGCTCTGCATCATGAAGGCGTCGCGAGGCGATCAAGACGTGTTGGGCAGTGCCAGCAGTGATGAGTCCGGAATGTTTTGCCGCGAAAGATGGTGGCCCTGCAGCGCATTGACCAAGTCCTGTGCGGCCGCGACGTTGATGACGTCAAATAAGGCAGGGATACCAAGCGGGTTGCGTAATCGAGGATCAGCGGCAACCAGACTGTCGTGAATCTCGCAGACAGCGTCGATGTCCAACGCACCCGTCTTCGCTTTTCCGTCAATGTCGTCCCTGTTTCGGTATCGAGAAAGGCATGGAAGGCCAGTGTCAGCCATTGTTGCGTGGCCTCTTTGTCCATGGTGCCTTCAAGCAGCCTGGCTGCCGAGCCGACGATGTAGCCCAAGCGCTTGTTGGCCTCCGCGCCTTGCCCCTTCGCGCAACATTCCACTGCTTGCCCCAGCAGGCTTCGCGATATTCCGGTTTTGACAAGATGCTCCTGGCCATAGAGCATCCCGACCATGCCGACATCGCTGCCTCCCAACGTCGCCTTGGAGCGCGAAAAGACAACAGCGCTTCCGGACAGGCTCATCGCAGATAAACGTCGCTCACGTCAGGGTGCTATCGCGGCTTGGTGACGAACATTGCTTAGATGCGCATGCTGCTTGCGCGATCGAAGCGGTGGCTAAAGCGAAACAACTGACCCCTGCCGTGGAAATGGGGGGCGTAACCCACCGCTACCGCGCAAACGCGTGGTAGCGGCGAGAACCGGGTGGCGTGGGACCGCCAGCGCGGCGGATGTGGCGCCCCTCGGTTTTCAACCGGGTGATCGGGCCTTCCCTAGGGCGGCTACGCCAGCATGCGCACCTTCGGCTCGCGTGCCCACTGGCGGGTTTTTGCTGCGGTAATGAATGCCTTGGTATCGGCGGCGGGAACCACGCCCGCATCCTTGCCGACGTTGCCGGCCTTCAACAACAACTGCGCGCCTTCGTCGAACGCGATGGCCTTCAGATGCGCCCAGGCAAAACTCACGAAATCCAGCGCCGCCGATTCGCGTGTCAGCAGCTTGGCCGCTTCCGAGGACAGCAGCACCGCCACCGCGTCGAACACCACCGAGGGCGTCCCCGCCAGCTGCCCGTCGGCGGCCAACTGCTTGCCGTCGTTGAGCTTGGCGCCGCCGAGCTTTGGCGCAACGATCTTGACCGTCGCGCCCGCAGCTTCGGCCGCCTTGCGTACGGCCTTGATCGCCGCTGCGTCCGAGCCATCGTGAATCAGGATGCCCACCGTGCGCCCTTTCAAGGTGTCCTTCATCTTGCCGATGACCTGCAAGGCAGGCGAGAGCGGCATGTCGATCGGCGCCACGGCAGCCGGCGGAGCGGGCGGCAGGCTGGTCATACCGAGGCCATCGGCCACTCGCTGCGCCAGCTCCGGGTCGATGTGCCGCAGATGGCCCACGATGGCGTCGCGCACGTGCGCGGTTTCCACCTTGGACAGTTCGAACACCAGTGCCGACGCGATGTGCGCCTGTTCCGGTGCGGTCTGGCTGCGGAAGAACAGGCGCGCCTGGCTGTAATGATCGGCAAAGCTCTCTGCACGCACACGGCCCTTGGCGCCTTCTTCGGCCGGGGTTGCGTGGCTGGGGAAGCCACGCAGCGCTTCGCGCGGCGCATCGGCCTGCAGCGAGCTGGGCTCATAAGCGACGCGGCCCTTCGGCACACCCATCTGCATGTGGCCGTCGCGCTGGTTGTTGGCGAACGGGCACTTGGGTGCATTGATCGGAATCTGGTGGAAATTGGGCCCGCCCAGGCGGCTCAGTTGCGTGTCCAGATACGAGAACAACCGACCTTGCAGCAGCGGGTCGTTGCTGAAGTCGATGCCGGGCACGATATTGGCTGGGCAGTAGGCAACCTGTTCGGTTTCGGCGAAGAAATTGTCCGGCCAGCGGTCGAGCACCATGCGGCCGACGATCTGCAACGGTATCAACTCTTCCGGAATGACCTTGGTCGAGTCGAGATGATCGAAGGGGAAGGTTTCTGCCTGCGCTTCGGTGAACAGCTGCACGCCCAGTTCCCACTCCGGAAAGTCGCCTCTCTGGATCGCTTCGAACAGATCGCGACGGTGAAAGTCTTGATCGGCACCGGCGATCTTGACCGCCTCGTCCCAGATGGTCGATTGCAGGCCTAGCTTGGGACGCCAATGGAATTTGACGAAGGTGCTCTCGCCTTTCTCATTGAGGAAACGGAAGCTATGGATACCGAATCCTTCGATCGTGCGCAGCGAACGCGGAATGGTGCGGTCGCTCATCGCCCACATGATCATGTGCATCGATTCGGGCGTCAGCGAGATGAAATCCCAGAACGTGTCATGCGCACTGGCGGCCTGCGGGAAACCGCGATCCGGCTCCATCTTCACCGCATGAATCAGGTCCGGGAACTTCATCGCATCCTGGATGAAGAACACCGGGATGTTGTTGCCGACCAGATCCCAGTTGCCTTCCTTGGTGTAGAACTTCACCGCGAACCCGCGCACATCGCGCGGCGTATCCACCGAGCCGGCGCCGCCTGCGACAGTGGAAAAACGGGTGAATAACGGGGTTTTTTCGCCAACCTCGGTAAAGATCTTGGCGGTGGTGTACTGGCTCAGCGACTTGGTCAGCTCGAAATAGCCGTGCGCGGCACTGCCGCGCGCATGCACGATGCGCTCGGGGATGCGCTCATGATCGAAGTGGGTGATCTTTTCCCGCAGGATGAAATCTTCCAGCAACGTCGGGCCACGCGGCGTTGCGCGCAGCGAATTCTGGTTGTCGCCAACCGGAATGCCCTGGTTGGTAGTCAGTTGCGGATGCGTACCGCCGGCCTTCTGGTGCAACTCATCGCCAGTACCGCGCGACACATCGGGCGTGGCGCTTGCAGCAGGTGAGACGGCGGGAACCTGCGCGGATTTACTGGGGGACTTGGCCATGGGGACTCCACTGTAGGCGGGCTTGGGATGCGGGCTGATCAATAAAGCCTGGGAGTGGTGCTGTTAATTGCGTGTGTCTGTATGCGAACGAATACTCACATGCGCAGCGAACATTGCGCCATGTCGCAGTTGGATGTTGCATCGGTCACGCGTTGCACATAGCCATGCACTCGCGAGGCAGCGAACGCGACCATTGCGCCATTTACAGCAGATCCAAGGGCTGTTTGCGCGTAGGCGGCGCGAAGGCGCGATCGATTTCGGCAAGATCGTCTGCGTGCAATTGCAGCGTGCAGGCAGCGGCATTGGCACGCACATGCGCCGGCGTTCCGGATTCGGGAATGGCGATGACATTGCCGCTGCGGATGGCCCACGCAAGCGCCACCGCAGTGGCCGCAACGCCACGACGCTCGCCGATGGCGTGCAAGACCGGATGATCCAGCAACGCGCGGCTGCCAAGCGGCGAATACGCCATTACGGCTACCTCGTGCGCGGCGCACCAGGGCAGCAGGTCGAATTCGATGCCGCGGCTGGCAGCGTGGTACAGCACCTGGTTGACCAGGCACTGCGAGCCGCCATCGATTGCCCAGAGATCCTCCATGTCATCGACGTCGAAGTTAGACACGCCCCAATCTCGGATCTTGCCGGCATCGCGTAGTGCTTCGAACGCGTCCACCACTTCGGCCAGATCGCTGCCGCCACGCCAGTGCAACAGGTACAGGTCCAATGTGCGCACTCCCAGCCGTTGCAGGCTGGCTTCGCAGGCACGCGCAATCCCGCGCGCGCTGGCATTGCTGGGCAACACCTTGGACACCACGTAGGGCGGTTGCGTGCGGCCGATGGCCTGGCTGATCAATTGCTCCGAGCGGCCATTGCCATACATCTCGGCGGTGTCGATCAGCTGCATGCCCAATTGCTGCCCGAGTTGCAGCGCTTGGATTTCCTGCTCGGGCGCATGCCGGCCCTGGCCCAGGTTCCAGGAGCCCAGGCCCAGCACGGGCACGCGACGCCCGTTGCGCAGGCGCACCTGCGCGCAGGAAGGGGAAGACGATTCGGACATGACGGGTTCCTGCCGCGTTGGAATGAGGGTGATGACCGTTACATCGGTGGCCTTGTCACTGCGACGATGGCTGCACCGATGTTGTCGCAGTGTCTGCATGCGCATCCCAGAACGCACAACGATGACGCTGCACGAAGTCGGGCGTTGCGCCGATCCTCTGCGGCGACAGCGTCAGCGGCGTGTCGCCGTCAAAAAGCGACCACGGCGGCCGCCCGCCGCCGTTGGGGTCGCCAGTGCGTGCGAACGCACCCCAGTAATCCTGCATCGTATTGGCGAACGCCTGCTGCGCCGGACTGAACTGCGGCTTGCCACTGAGCACCCACGGGCGCTGAAACAGATACACCAGTTCAGAGGCATGGAAAGCGCCCAATGCAGGCGAAAACGGCAGGCGTAACAGACCGTAAGGCGCGTCCGGGTCGTGGAACTCGTAGACATACACCGGCGCATGCGTGCGCAAGGCCCGTCCCAGCCGGCGTGTGGGGCAGGCGAAGCCACCATCGGTCACGATGTCGGCGAACGCCTCCCAGTGCGATTGTGCGGCAACGGCTGCGTATTGCCTCAGGACCGGGGCAGGCGAGGCATGCATGCGTTGCACGCGCGCTTCATAACCGCTGCGCAGGTTGAGCTTGCCGATATAGGACAGCAATTGCGCAAACAGACGTCCTTCGTCGCGATTGGTGCCCATCAGTACCGGCACCTGCACATGCCGGCCGCTGGCGATTGCAGCGGCCGGTGGCAGCGGCAACGCCTGGCCACCGGACATCGGCGCCCACGCATCGCTGCCGGTCAGTCCGCGGCGTTGTGGTGCTGCATCGGCCAGCGTGTCGGCCGGCAGTGCGCGCAGGCATGCGGCCGCATCGGGCGCGTGCGCGCAGCCCAGGCTTTGTGCCATACGCACGCCGCCACTTTCTGCCTCGCGCTGCGGCACGCTGGAATCGCTCGCCAGGCAGCTGCCGCTTTGCAGGATGGCGCGTTGAAACAACCCCGCCGCGCCGGGCGAAGCGAGCTGATAACAGATGCTCCACGCACCGGCCGATTCGCCGAACACGGTGACGTTGTGCGCATCGCCGCCGAATGCGGCGATATTGCCTTGCACCCAGCGCAAGGCCGCCTGCTGGTCGAGCAATGCATAGGCGCCTTCGCCTTCGCCGCGCAGGCCTGGATGCGCGTAGAAACCGAATACGCCCAGCCGATAGTTGGGTGCCACCACAATCACATCCTGGCGCGCAGCCAACGCGCTCAGGTCGTAGTCGACATTGCTGCCCAGTTCCAGCGCGCCGCCATAGATCCACACCATCACCGCGCGTGGATGCGCCGGTGCGGGGCCGGGCGGTGCGTAGACATTGAGCGTGAGGCAATCTTCGGACACATGCTTCTGCCCGACGCGATAGCGCGGCAGGCAGGCCGGGCCGGCCTGGGTGGCATCGCGGACCTGCATCCACGCGGCTGGCGGTTGCGGTGCGCGAAAGCGTAGTTCACCCACGGGCGGCGCTGCGAACGGCACCCCCAGGAATGCCCGACCCTGTGCACTGGCCACACCGCGCACCGGGCCGGCCGTTGTCTGCACCACCTCGGCACGCGCATCAGGCGCGTGCACCAGCGCCGGCACCTCGCCGGGACGGCGCGGTGCGCAGCCAACCAGCAGGCAGGCTGCCACCAGAAAAGCACCAAGGGAGTTCAGTTCACGCATGCGCCAGGGTCTGCTGTGGGATGAAAGCGTCCGTCATCATCCCGATGGCACGTGTAGGCCAGGAAAACGGCCGGCCAGTGCGCTGGGATGTGCATCGCGCATTGGCATCCACACCTGGCGCAACAAAAAACCCAGCCGTGTTACCGGCTGGGTTTCGTTAACCGTCGCGGGGGCGGCGATCAGGCCTCGGCGTCTTCCTTGTACGCATCCACCGGGATGCAGGCGCACATCACGTTCTTGTCGCCGTAGACGTTGTCCACGCGTGCCACCGGCGGCCAGTACTTCTGCTGCTTGAGGCTGGGCAGCGGGAACGCGGCCAGCTCGCGCGGGTAGGCATGCGTCCACTCGCTGGCCGACACCTGCGTTGCGGTATGCGGCGCGTGCTTGAGCGGGTTGTCTTCGCGGTCCAGGCGGCCGTCTTCGATGGCGCGGATCTCCTCGCGGATCTGGATCATCGCGTCGATGAAGCGGTCCAGTTCGTGCTGCGATTCGCTTTCGGTCGGTTCCACCATCAGCGTGCCGGCGACCGGGAAGCTCAACGTCGGTGCATGGAAGCCGAAGTCGATCAGCCGCTTGGCGATGTCTTCGGCGCCGATGCCGCTGGTCTTCTCCAGCGGGCGCACGTCGAGGATGCACTCGTGCGCCACCAGCCCATTGCGGCCGGTGTAAAGCGTCTTGTAGTGCGGCGCCAGGCGCTTGGCGATGTAGTTGGCGTTGAGCAAGGCCACTTGCGTGGCCTTGCGCAGGCCGGCGCTGCCCATCATGGTCACGTACATCCAGCTGATCGGCAGGATCGAGGCAGAACCGTAGGCCGCGGCGCTGACCATGCCGCCGATGCGCGAGGAGTGTCCATTCCCGCTTTCGGAGTTGAATCCGCCGCCATGGATGGCGGCAGTTTGACCTTCGCCGGCATGGATGCCGGCACGAGGCAGGTACGGCGCCAGGTGCGACTTCACCGCGCACGGGCCCACGCCCGGGCCGCCACCGCCGTGCGGAATGCAGAAGGTCTTGTGCAGGTTGAGGTGCGACACGTCCGAGCCCCACTTGCCGGGCTTGGCGACGCCGACCAGGGCATTCATGTTGGCGCCGTCGGTGTAGACCTGGCCGCCATGCGCATGCACCGCTTCGCAGATCGCCACCACGTCTTCTTCGAACACGCCGTGGGTGGACGGGTAGGTGATCATCAGCGCCGCCAGGCGGTCGGAATATTTTTCCGCCTTGGCGCGGATGTCATCCACGTCCACATTGCCGTTGGCATCGCACTTGGTCACCACCACGGTCATGCCGCACATCTGCGCCGAAGCCGGGTTGGTGCCGTGCGCCGATTCGGGAATCAGGCAGATATCGCGATGCGCTTGCCCGCGCGAACGGTGATAGGCGCGGATCGCCAGCAGGCCGGCGTATTCGCCTTGCGCGCCAGAATTGGGTTGCAGGCTCACCGCATCGTAGCCGGTGCATTCGACCAGCATCGCTTCGAGTTCGTCGATCAACTGCGCGTAGCCGGCGGACTGCTCGGCCGGAGCGAGCGGATGGATGGCGCCGAATTCCGGCCAGGTCACCGGGATCATCTCGGCGGTGGCGTTGAGCTTCATGGTGCAGCTGCCCAGCGGGATCATGGTGCGATCCATCGCCAGGTCCTTGTCGGCCAGCGAGCGCATGTAGCGCAGCAGTTCGTGCTCGCTGTGGTGGGTGTTGAAGACCGGGTGGGTCAGGAACGGGGTGGTGCGCAGCAGGCCTTGCGGCAGCGCATCGGCCGTGGCCGCATCCAGCGCGTCCACATCGGCCGTGGCACCGAACAGCTGCGCCAGCGCAACCACATCGGCGCGCGTGGTGGTTTCGTCCAGGCTGATGCCCACCGCCTCGCTGTCGATGGCGCGCAGGTTGATGCCAGCCGCGCGCGCACGGGCGTGGATGGCATCGGCATCGATCGCCTTGACGTGCAAGGTGTCGAAGAAGCGATCGCCGACGGAAACGCCAGCGCTGCGCAGTGCCGCCGCCAGGATCGCCGCCAGACGATGGGTGCGGCGCGCGATGCGCACCAGGCCGTCGGGGCCGTGGTAGACCGCATACATCGACGCCATCACCGCCAGCAGCACCTGCGCGGTGCAGATGTTGGAGGTGGCCTTTTCGCGGCGGATATGTTGCTCGCGGGTCTGCAGGGTCAAGCGATACGCCGGGTTGCCGGCGGCATCGATCGACACGCCGATCAAACGGCCGGGCATCGAGCGCTTGTAGGCATCGCGGCACGCCATGAACGCTGCATGCGGGCCGCCAAAGCCGAACGGCACGCCGAAGCGCTGCGAGTTGCCGACCACGATGTCCGCGCCCCATTCGCCCGGAGCGGCGATCAGGGTCAGCGCCAGCAGATCGGTGGCCACCGCGACCAGGCCGCCTTGCGCGTGCACGGCATCGGCCAGTGCAGCGTGATCGCCGATATGACCGAAGCTGTCCGGGTACTGCAGCAGCACCCCGAAGCACTCGGCCTGCAGCGCTTCTTCCGGCGTGCCGACACGCAGCACGATGTCCAGCGGCTCGGCGCGCGTGCGCAGCAGTTCCAGCGTCTGGGGATGCACTGCGTCGTGCACGAAGAACGTGTTGGACTTGGACTTGGCCGAACGCTTGGCCAGGGTCATCGCCTCGGCCGCGGCGGTGGCTTCGTCCAGCAGCGAGGCGTTGGCGATCTGCATGCCGGTGAGGTCGGCGCACAGGGTCTGGAAGTTGATCAGCGCTTCCATGCGGCCTTGCGAAATCTCAGCCTGGTATGGCGTGTAGGCGGTGTACCAGGCGGGGTTTTCCAGGATGTTGCGCAGGATGACCTTCGGCGTGTGGGTGCCGTAATAGCCCTGGCCGATAAAATTACGCTGCACCTGATTCTTGCTGGCGATGGCGCGGATCTTGGCCAGCGCTTCTTCTTCGGTGATCGCCTCGGGCAGCGCCAGCGGCGCCGGCGACTTGATGTTGCCCGGCACGATGGCATCGGTCAGCGCATCCAGCGAAGCGTGGCCGACCACGTCCAGCATCTGGGCGATTTCCGCGTCGTTGGGGCCGATATGGCGCTCGACGAACGCGCTGTGGTGTTCGAGGTCGCGCAGGGAAGACGGGGTCTGGGACATGGCGGGCATCCGGGGTAGGGGCAGACGAATGGTCGACCCGCACCACGGCCGGTATGACGCGCATGCGCGCACCACGACCTGCCGCAGCAGCGGTCTTCCTCGCGCCCCTCTGTCCTTTTGCCTGAGAGTTTAAAAACGCGGCCTGGCGCGTGGCCTGCCTGCGTTTCGTGCCCCTTCGGCGCCGGCATCGGCCGGTCTCTCCAGAGTTGTACTGCGGATGGTATCGGGCCTGAGCGATTACGGGCTGTTGCGCCTTCGGCAGCGGCAGTGCCGCTTCTCCCACCGTGTTGCGGGCCGATTATAGCGTGGCTGCAGGTTGCCCGGCGCGCCCGCGCGCACTAGTCTGCCTGCCGGCTGCACTTGGGTTTGCTTAACCTTGCCGGCGCAAGCGCCTATCATCGGCGGCCGTGTGCGCATGCCGGTGCCGCAACAAGCGGACGCCGGCGCGCACTCCATGCACTACCGCCGCGGACCCCTGAATGCCCCCCACCACGCCTTCCACCCGTCGCATGGCGCTGCTGCTGGCCGGGCTGGCGATGTTCGGCCCGTTTTCGATCGACACCATCTTCCCGGCGTTCTCGCAGCTTAGCCGCAGCCTGGCGGTGGACCAGGTGGCGATCCAGCAGACCATCAGCGTCTATCTGCTGGCGTATGGCCTGATGAGCATCGCGCACGGGCCATTGTCCGACGCCTGGGGCCGCAAGCGGGTGATCCTGGGCGGGCTGGCTTTGTTTATCGCCGGCTCGATCGGATGTGCACTGTCGCAAGACTTGCCCACGCTGCTGGCATTCCGCGCGCTGCAGGGCCTGTCGGCCGGCGTGGGCATGATCGTCGGGCGGGCGGTGATCCGCGACCTGTTCCATGGTCCGGACGCGCAGCGGCTGATGAGCCAGGTATCGATGATCTTCGGGATTGCGCCGGCCATCGCGCCGATCATCGGCGGCTGGATCCTGCTCAGTGGCGGCGGCTGGCCGTTGATCTTCTGGTTTCTGGTGGTGTTCGGTCTGGTGCTGCTCATCGCAACTCTGACCTGGCTGCCGGAGACCCATCCGGTTGAGGCGCGTACGCCGCTGCAGTTCAGGCGCCTGTTGCAGGATTACGTGCGCATCGGCTTCAACCCGCGCTTCCAGCGCCTGGCCGCGGCCGGGTCGTTCAACTTCGCCGGCATCTTCCTGTACATCGCCTCGGCGCCGGTGCTGATCATGCAGCACCTGAAGCTGGGCGAAGGCGATTTCGCCTGGCTGTTCATTCCCACTATCGGTGGCATGACGCTGGGCTCGTTCCTGTCCGGGCGCATGGCCGGGCGCATGCAGCCGGTGCGGCAGATCCGCATCGGCTTCGTTTGCTGCGGGGTGGCGGCGCTGGTCAATCTGGCCTATACCTTTGCGGTGACGCAGATCGCGCTGCCGTGGGCGGTGCTGCCGATCTTCCTGGCCGGCGTGGGCATGGCGCTGATCTTCCCGATCCTGGCGCTGGCGGTGCTGGACATGTACCCGCAGCAGCGCGGCCTGGCGTCTTCGCTGCAGGCCTTCACCCAGTTGATGACCAATACGGTGGTGGCCGGGGTGCTGTCGCCGCTGCTGAGTGAACATCCGCGGCATCTGGCGATCGGCATGACCGGTTTTTTCTTGCTGGGCTGGCTATTCTGGCGCTGGGAGCGCCGCAGCGGCCGCCGTCTACGGCACCGCCAGGCCACCGAGGCAGTGCCTCTGGAGCCGGCCGACCACCTCTGACCTCACAGGAGCCTGCATGTCCACCGATTCCAAGTTGCGCCGTGATGCCCGCAAGCGCGCCGCCGAGCGCCAGCGCAACCAGGCCGCCGCCAATCCAGCGCCGGTGTCCCCGATCGAACCGCATGCCGAACTCCGCGACCAGCAACGCACCCTCTTGGCCGGCATCGTCCGCCGCGACGGCGAATGGGTGCTGGGCATGGACGGCCGCATCGCCGGCGAAAGCACCAGCGCCGCCCAGGTGCTGGCGCTGATCATGCGTGCGGCCGAGTTGCACGAACGCCAGGGCACCCCGGTGCGGCTGACCTATTCGGATGCGCTCAAGGATGCCGCGCATGCGGAGGCCCGTGCCGACGGCATGGAGTTCGAGCAGTTCAAGACCAGGTTGAGCGAGCGGTTGCAGGGCGGCACCAAGCTCAATTGAGCCTGCTCGCAGAAGCGCGTTCAGCGACAAGGCGTCATGTCATTGCCGCGATCCGGCAATGACAAGGCAATGTGTGTCAACGAGCTGCAGCAGGCGCAGTTTTCGTTGTAACCGGAGCGGCAGCCGTTGCCTGCCACCCGCACATCTGCCCTTGATTCTGCTGCTTCAGCCAGTCGCTCATCGGCGCGAAGTATTCCAGCATCGGGCCGGCATCGAGTTTGTCGTTGCCGGTCAGTTCCTTGAGTGTGGTTTGCCAGGGTTGGCTGGAACCACGCTGCAGCATCGACCAGTACTTCTGCCCGGCGTCCTTGTTGCCGTAGAAGCTGCACTCGTACAGCGGCCCCTGATGGCCGGCGGCCTGGCACAGGCCTTTGTAGAACTGGAATTGCAGGATATGCGCCAGAAAATAACGCGTGTACGGCGTGTTGCCCGGCACGTGGTACTTGGCGCCAGGGTCGAAGAATTCTTCGCCGCGCGCGCTGACCGGCGCCACGCCCTGGTACTTGGCTTTGAGTTCCCACCAGGCCTGGTTGTAATGTTCGGGCGTGATGGAGCCGTCGAACACGCCCCAGCGCCAGCGGTCGATCATCAAACCGAACGGTAGGAACGCCACCTTGCTCAGCGCCATGCGCATCTGCGAATTGATCAACGACTCGCGGCCGGTCTGTTGCTCGCCCACCATGCCGATCGATTGCAGGTATTTGGGCGTCATCGCCAGCACGATGGTGTCGCCGATCGCTTCGTGGAAGCCATCGTTGGCGCCGTTCTGGAACAGCGGCGGTAACGGGTTGTAGGCCAGGTCGTAATAGATGTGGCCCAGCTCGTGGTAGATGGTGGTGAAGTCTTCTTCGGTCGGTTTGATGCACATCTTGGTGCGCACATCCGCGCCGATGTTCTGGCTCGCCTCGCCGCCCATGTTCATGTCCCAGGCGCTGGCGTGGCACACCACGTCGCGGTCCAGCGGCTTGATGAACTGCGAGCGCTGCCAATAGGTGTCCGGCAGCTTGGGCATGCCCAACGATGTGTAGAAATCCTGCGCGCGTTCGGTCATCTGCTTGGCGGTGCGCAGCTGCGCTTCGCGTTCGGCGTTGAAGCGTGCGGCCGCGCCACCATCGCCACCGGTGTTGCGTGCCAGCACTGCGGTGAGGTTGCCCTGGTACTGCTTTTCCAGCGCGGAGGTGATGTCCAGATCGCCGGCCCCCGGGTAGGGCTGCAGCAGATCCCACAGATTGCTCCAGTCCTGCTGCCACATATTGCCCATCAGATGTGCCGGCAACAGGCCGCCGGCGACCTCGCCCTTGTCTTTGCCGTATTGCGTGTCGAGTTTGCCGCGCGCATAGCACTGCAACTGCGCATACAACGGTTTGACCTGTTCCCATAGGCGGTCGGTTTCGCTGGCCAGTTGCGCCGGCGGCATGTCGTAGCCGCTGCGCCATAGCACCCCGACGTCGGCGAAACCCAGCCCGCGTGCGCCCTCATTGGCCAGCTCGACGAAGCGTTGGTAGTCCTTGCGCATGGGTTGCGCAGTGCTGTGCCAGCCCTGCCATGCGTCGAGTTGCTCGTTGTAGTCGCGGCTGCTGGCCAGCACTTGCTCCAACTCGCCCAGCTGGCGGCAGCGGCGCTGCTCGCCTTCGCCCACGCAATAGCTGCCGGCGCCGTAATCGCCTTCCATCTTGGCGGCGATGCGGGTGAGTTCGGCCAGCTTGGCCGGGTCGCGCGGTGCGGGCAGGGCGCTCATCAATTTGAGCAACTGCAGCGCACGCGCACTGTCGGCCGACATCGGTGTGCCGGCGTACTGCCTGGATTGTTCGATCCACCGATCCAGCTGCGCCAGCGAGCGTTCGTTGGCCTTGGCCGCCAGCAACTGCGAATCGCCGTTGATATAGGTCGACGACAGCCACTGCGCAGCCGTGGTTTCCGGATAGGCCGCCTTGTATTCGGCGCTGATGCGCGCAACGAACTGGTCGGCGCTTTCGGCCGGCGCGGTCTTGGTCGCGACAGGTTTGTCCGGTGGTGCCGCATCCCGGCGGCAGGCCGACAAGCTCAGGGTGCCGGCAGCCACAGCCAATGCCAGCAACAGCAAACGAGGATTCACGGGTGGTCCTTGCAGTGAAGTCCGGCGAAGGCTAGAGCGCGCCGGGTTTCAGGGCAAGGGGCAGCGCCCGCCACGCATGCGATGGGGCGGGCAGGGGCAGGGGCAGGCGTTGGCGATCAGCGCAGCGTGGTGCCGGTGCATTTGGCGAACAGGTCGCGCTCGGGCACATAGACGCTGGTCTTGACCTGCATCAACCCAAGCACGGATGGGAACAGCGCATCCTGATCGGTGTATTGCCCTGCACGGTGGCGCAGGCAGGCTTCATCCAGGCCGCGATCGCGCGCGAACTCGGGCGAGAACCACATCACCATCGGCACATGGGTCTGCTCCTTGGGCGCGATGGCGTACGGGACGCCGTGCAGGTACAGGCCTTTTTCACCGAGCGATTCGCCATGATCGGAGAGATAGATCATCGCTGTGTCGTAGTCCGGCAGGCCGCGCAGCGCATGGATGGCCTGATTGAGGAAATGGTCGGTGTACAGGATCGAATTGTCGTAGGCGTTGACGATGTCCTGGCGGCCGCAGCTGCCCAGATCCGCGGTCTTGCACACCGGTTTGAAGCGTTCGAGTTGCGCCGGGTACCGCTCGAAGTAGCTCGGGCCATGGCTGCCCAGTTGATGCAGCACCACCACGCGGTCGCCAGGTTTTGCGCGCACCTGTGCAGCCAGATCGCTCAGCAGGATCTCGTCCATGCAGCGGCCATCGGCGCACAGGCCCGGTGTGGTGGCTTCGTCCAGCTTCTGGATCTCCAACCCGTCGCACACGCCCTTGCAGCCGGACTGGTTGTCGCGCCACAACGTCGAAATGCCAGCGTGCTCCAGTACATGCAGGAACGACTGATGGCCACGGATCATGTCTTCGTTGTAATCGCGACGGCCGTAGGGGGAGAACATGCAGGGCACCGAGACCTCGGTGCTGGTCCCGCACGAATGCATGTCGGGGAAATTGATCACCCCTGCCTGCGCCAGCTCCGGCGTGGTCTGGCGGCCATAGCCGTTGAGACCCCAGTTCTGCGCGCGTGCGGTTTCGCCCAGCACCACCAGCAACAGGCGCGGGCGGCTACCCGGCGCGCGCGGTGTTGCCGTGGCGTCGTGTTCGATCGGCTGTTTGGGCGCGCGCTTGATCGGCGATTCGGATTTGAGGTTTTGCCGCAACGCCACGATGTAATTGATCGGCGTGGCCAAATAACGCACTTCGCGGTGATTGCGCATCAATGCCGAAATATCCTGCGAGGAGAGCATGGCGCCGGCAGCGCCGACCACCGCCACCACCAGCAGGAAACCCGATCGCGCCAGCACCGTCTTGCCCACGCTGCGTGCGCGCAAACGCGTGCGCCACAGCAATGCGGTCGGAATCAGGAAATAGCACACCAGCGGCAGGATCAGGCCCGGCGTGAGCAACTCGCGCGATTCCTTGTGATCGGTATGCAGCACGTTGCGCAGCATGTCCGCATCCAGATAGACGTTGTAGCTGTCCATGTAGTGCGCGGCCAGGGCGGTGGTGAACAGCAACAGCGTCAGCAGCGGCTTTGCATTCCAGCGCCAGACCAAAACGCCCAGGAGCAGCGCATGCACGGCCACCAGCAGCGCCATCAACGAGATCGCAAACCCGATGCTGCCCGGATGCGTGGCCATGGCCGTGCGCCAGAACAACTGATTGCACGCCAACGCAAAAAACAGGCTCGACAGCAGCACCAGCGCTTCGGTCGACACCGTCGGCCGCGTACTCCATGTCAGCGCGCGCAGGCCACTACGCTTGCGCGGTTCCGGCAACCAGGTACTCATGCTGCATCCCCCAAGGGCAACATCAATCCAAGCGCGCGACGCGGCTTTTGCAGCATCACGCAGTACAGCGCCAGTGCGCTCACCCAGCACACCGCCAGCGACCATAGGTCGTGCGAGAGAAAATGCGCGCCGCGCAGTTGTTGCGCAACACCGAAAATGAGACCTGCTGCCAAGCCTATGAACAGACCTGCAGACCGCCATGCAGGACGGAGCGCCAGCGCACAAAAATACAGCGCCACCCACGCATAGCCGGCACTGGCATGGCCGGCGGGAAAGCAACCTGACGCGGCAATACCGTGGCGCGATTCGAATAGCCCGATCATCGCTTGCGTACCGCCATAGCGGCTCAGATCCCACGGGCAATCCATCGCCGTCCACGACTTGAGCAGCGACACCAGCGAGGTCGACAGTGCGATAGAGGCGGCCAGGTAGGTCAGCGGCCAGCGCAACACCTTCAGGCGTGGCCTGCACCACGCAACAATGGCCAGCACCAGCACGCCGACTCCGGCTGCCGTGCTCAACCATTTACCCACGCGGTGGATCACGCCACTGGTGAACCAGTGGTCCTTGAGTAGCCAGTGCCCGCCTTCCAGCCGATACAGCGTATCGGCAACCCATTGGTCGCCACCGGCGCCCATCAGCAGCGCGCTCGCCAACAGAACGCAGGCCAGGGGCAGCCACAGATGGCGCACAAGGAAGTGCGTCTGCATGCCGCTGGCGGTATGCGCCATGGTCGGCGCACGGATGGGAAGCGTTGTCATCGAGATGGCGGCCTGTGTCAATGCCCGACATCTTCGAAACCCGGATGTCGGAAAGCGGTCGGACCGGGGTTGCTCGGCCGTTAACCCGACACCAAGCGTTCAGTCTGCATCGCCTTCGCTACCGGTTTGTTCGGCATCGGACGCGGTGGCGATGCAACCGGCATGCCATGCCGTGCCCGGCAGCAACTGCCATTGATTGCGATTGGACTCGCCGATATCGATGCGTTGGGCCGGATCGATACACGCCGGCACCGCCTGCTTGAGCACGAACAGCCAGCGGGTGTGCGGCGCTTGCGCAAGCCATGGGCCGGCCTTGGCCCACTGGTCCTGCCAGCTCGCCTTGAAGCCGAAATCGGTCACCGGGCGATCGGCCTGCAGCAGGTTCTGCTCGCGCCAGGCCAGCATGCCCAGCTCTGCGTCCGCGCCGATGCGCTGGCCCACGCGCTGCATCAGACGTGCGGACGAACTGTAGGGATCCAGCGCCGGCATCAACCCCAGTCCGAACACCGTCCATAGCGTTGCGGTCATTACCACCAGCGCGGCGCCCGCGCGTTTACCGCGCGACCATGCAATCGCGGCCAGGCCGACCACGCCCAGGCCGATCAACCAGAAACCCACCGACTGCAGCGAGGCAAGCTCCATGCCGCGCTTCACTGCAGTGTTTTCGGCCCAGTGCAGATGCAGCGCAATGCCGCCACCCAGCACCAGCCCGGCAACGGCAAGCAGCAGCACATATCCGGTCAGCAGCATTCGCACGCCGCGCCGGCGCAACAACCCGGCCAGCAACGGCGCCGCGGCAATGCACAGCGCCGGCAGCATCGGGAAGATATAGACCTCGCGCTTGCCCGGGCTGGCGCTGAAGAACAGCAGCACCAGCACGCTCCAGGCCAGCAGCAGCACATAGCGTGGGTCGCCGCGGCGCAGTCGCCGCCACCAGGCCGGCAGTAGCCACGGCAACAACAGGCAGCCGGGCAGCCACAAGGTGGCGATCACCTGGAGGTAGTACCAGAACGGTTTGACGTGATGCCAGGCGTGCGCATAACGCGTGCCGGTCTGCTTGAACAACAGCTCGTGCGCGTAGGCATGCAGCTGCGGGTCGTCGCTGTGCCATAGCGCGATGCCCAGCGGCCCCAGCCACACCGCGGTACCGGCCACGAAAGCCGGCAGCACCAGTCCCCAGCTGCGTCCTGCCAGCGCGCGCGCCGGCAACACGCTCCAATGCGTACGCCGCAGCGCCATCCACGGCAACAACAGCAGCAGCGGCAGAAAACCGACGCCCTTGGTCACCGTCCCGACCCCGGCAGCGAACAGGCCCAGCATCCAGGCGCGCCAGTCCGGCCCGCGCAGCAGGTGCCGCAGCATTCCCCACAACGACAGTGTGGTCAGCGCCACCAGCACCATATCGATCTGCGCACGCTTGGCCATCAGGCCGAACTGCAGCACCGTGAACAAGGCCAGCACCGCATAGCCCGCCACGCGCCGAGTCCATAGCCGGCGCGCGATATCCCAGGTCAGCCACAACGTGGCCAGCGCAGCCAGCAGCGACGGCAGCAGGAAGGCCACCGGCCAGTGCGGTATCAGTTCGTAGGTTGCCGCCTGCAGCCACATGAAGACCGGTGGTTTTTCTGCGTACAACTCGCTGCCACGGTGCGGCAGCAGCCACTGACCGGTCTCGACCATGGTGCGCGCGGCCAGCACGAAGCGCGGCTCGTCCGGCGGATTGGGTTGGCGCATGCCCAGCCCGGCCAGCAGGCTGACAACGATCAACAGCAACGCCACCAGCAGCGCGCGCTGGCGGGATGAGGAGGCAGCGATGGCAGGCGACACGCGCACGCCCTGAGTAAATGCGGGCAGACACTATCTGGCAAGTGGGTCGGAAATTTGTCGGAGCCGAGCCGCGTGATCGCGCATCGCAGCGCAGGCATCGCCGTGCGCGGGTGCTGGAGCGCAACCGATTGGAAGGCCGTACCGGCGATACCGGTCGCGTTTGGCCAGCCTCGGTTAGGATGCGCACACCGTGCCTGCCGGGCCGTCCTGGAAACCCGCTCATGCGGCTGCTGGTCATTGAAGACAACCGCAATATGGTTGCCAACCTGTTCGACTATTTCGAAGCGCGCGGGCATACCTTGGACGCTGCGCCCGATGGCGTCACCGGCCTGCATCTGGCGACCACCCAGCATTACGACGCGCTGATCCTGGACTGGATGATGCCGCGCATGGATGGACCGGAAGTGCTGCGCCGGCTGCGTGAGCAGCACCAGTCCGAACTGCCGGTGATCATGCTCACCGCACGCGACGAACTGCCGGACAAGATCGCCGGTTTCCGCGCCGGCGCCGACGACTACCTGACCAAACCCTTCGCGTTGCCCGAGCTGGAGGTGCGCATCGAAGCCCTGCTGGCGCGTGCGCACGGCCGTCGCCGCGGCAAACTGCTGCAAGTGGCCGACCTGCGCCTGGATCTGGCCACCCTGGAAGCGACACGCGCCGGACAGGTGCTGCATCTGTATCCGGCCTGCCGCAAGTTGCTGGAAGTGCTCATGCAGGCCAGCCCGGCCGCGGTGACGCGGCAACGCCTGGAGCAATCGTTGTGGGGCGACGACCCGCCCGACGGCGACATGCTGCGCTCGCATATCTACGAGTTGCGCCGCAGTGTGGACGGCCCGTTCGCGCAAAAACTGATCCATACCTTGCCGCGGCTCGGCTACCGGCTGGCGCAGCTGGATGCGGCCGATGCGCCTGGCGCTGGCGACTGCAGCGATGTCTAAACAGCGCCCGTTGGGTCGCCGCGTGCTGGTGTGGTTGTTCGGCTACACGCTGTTGATGACCCTGGCGGTGTTCGGCACCGCGCAGTACCTGCACGAACGTGCCGAACACGGCGTGTGGCGCTCGCTGCTGAATTCCGAACTGGACAGCATCCTCGAGCGCAGCCTGCAGGATCCGGATTACCGCTGGCAGGACTCGGACACCTTGCGGCTGTACCGGGTCGACGACGTCGCGCACACACCGCCGGTCTTGCGCACCCTGCATCCCGGCTTGCACGACGGTCTGGAGATCGCCGGCCGCCAGAGTGCCGTGATGGTGCGCGACACCGCGCATGCCGGCCGCCTGGCCCTGGTGCTGGACATCACCGATTTCGAAGCGTTGGAAAAATTTCTGACCCGCTGGATGCTGGCCGCTGGCATCGCGCTGATCGGCATCACCTTGCTGATGGGCACATATGCGATGGCGCGGCTGGTGCGCCCGCTGGTGGAACTTGCGCGCGACATCGGCGCGTTGCGTCCAGAGCAGCGCGCGCAGCAGATTGCGGTCGGGCCACAGGGCAGCGCCGAGCTGTACGTGATTGCCGATGCGCTCAACGATTATCTGGAGCGCAATAGCCAGTTCGTCGACCGTGAGCGGGCTTTCATCGACAGCGCCAGCCATGAATTACGCACGCCCATCGCGGTGATCGGCAATGCGGTGGAGCTGGCGCTGGACCAACCCGGCACGCCGCCGGCGGTGCGCCACCAGCTGCAGCGCATCGCGCAGACCAGCACCTCGGTCGAGCAGTTGATCACCTTGCTGCTGGTGCTGGCCAAAGATCCTGGCCGGCTGGTGCGCAGCAGCGATGCGTTGCGGCTGGATCAGTTGCTGCCGGACATCGTGGCCGACCACACGCACCTGTGCGCCGACAAGGATCTGCAACTGGTCGTGGCCCCGCTGCCGCCATGCAGCGTGGTCGCCCCGGTCGCCATCGTGCAGACGGCCATCGGCAACCTGCTGCGCAACGCCATCGAAAACAGCGACCGCGGCATCATTCGCATCTCGCTGTCGGCGCCCGGCGTGGTCTGCATTGCCGACCCCGGCCATGGCATGACGCCCGAAGAGATCAGCGCCATCTACACGCGCCTGGCGCGCGGCAACGTCCGCCAGGGGAGCGGTATCGGGCTGGAACTGATCGGACGCTTGTGCGAACACCTAGGCTGGCATCTGCAGCTGGATTCCAATGCCGGGCAGGGCACGGTGGCCACGCTGGATCTCTCCGGCGCCACGGCAACGGAATCCTGAGGAGATCACGTAACCGACTGCACTCACGCCAGGCGGTGCGTCCGCTATTCGATACTGCAGGTGCCACACGCCCGCTGCGGGTCCTGCGAAGGCGCCACACCGGCCTGATGCCTATTCGCTGCTGACGCTGCTCGCTGCGGTTGAGCCGCCGCTTGAACGCGCCGCGCAAGCTCAGGCAGGCAACAAGCCGCGTGCGTCCAGCCAGCTGCGCGCGTTCTCCGCGTCCTGCTCGAACCAGGCGCGCGTGGAGCCCAGCCGATACGTATAGCCCCAGCTGTCCATGTCCGCCATCAGGCGCGCGCTGCCCACACCAGGCAGTTGCTCGGCCAGCAGGATCTGCAGGTAACAGGTGGCGTCTTCTTCTTCCACCGAATCGGTCGCGTCGGTATGCACCGCAGCGCGTTTTTCCGCAGGCAGCACGATCAGATGCCCGGCTTCGTGCAGAAGCGAATGCACCGGTGTGTCGTCGCGCACGTACACATCGCAGCCGATGATGCCGGCTTCCGGTTCGCCCCAGAAACTGCCTGGAATCGCCGCGTCCGATTCCACGCGGTGCAGGCGCAAGCCATAACGCGCGAGCAGGGCGGCAGGTGCGTCCAGGCCGATATCGGCCACGCGCAGAACATCGGCAGCGGTGGGTATGGCGGCAGTGGGAGTGGTCACGCGCAATGGCTCGCGGTCGGGTCACATGCAACAACGGCACCGTGCGAACGCGGTGCCGTTGTTGGCGCTACTTGTCGCCGTCTTCCGGTAGGGCGACCGAAATATCCAGCACGTCGTGTTCGCCATCCTTGACCAGATCCACACGGACCGCATCGGCATCGATGTTGACGTATTTCTTGATCACTTCCAGCAACTCGCGCTGCATCAGCGGCAGGTAATCCGGCCCGCCGCGGTGGTTGCGCTCCTGCGCAATGATGATCTGCAGGCGGTTCTTGGCCGTCTCGGCGGTGTTCTTCTTGCTCTTGAGAAAATCGAGCAGGCCCATGCTTACCCTCCGAACAGCTTGCTGAAGAAGCCTTTCTTCTCCACGGATGTGAATCGCATCGGGCGCTCCTCGCCCATGATGCGGGCGACTGCGTCGTCGTACGCCTGGCCGGCCGGGGATTCGGCATCCAGGATCACCGGCTCGCCCTTGTTGGAAGCGTTGAGCACGTCGCCGGATTCGGGAATCACGCCGATCGCCTTCAGGCCCAGCACTTCTTCCACATCGGTGATGCTGAGCATCTCGCCGCCTTCCACGCGGCCCGGGCTGTAGCGGGTCAGCAGCAGGAACGCCGGCACGGCCTTGCCTTCTTCGGCCTTGCGGGTCTTGGAATCGAGCAGGCCGATGATGCGGTCCGAGTCGCGCACCGAAGACACTTCCGGATTGACCACCACCACCGCGCGGTCGGCGAAGTACATCGCCAGGAACGCGCCTTTTTCGATACCGGCCGGCGAATCGCAGACGATGTAGTCGAAGCCGTCGGCGGCCAGGTCCTTGAGCACCTTTTCCACGCCTTCCTGAGTCAGCGCGTCCTTGTCGCGGGTCTGCGAGGCGGCCAGCACGTACAGGTTCTCGAACCGCTTGTCCTTGATCAGCGACTGCTTGAGCGTGGCTTCGCCGTGCACGACATTGACGAAGTCGTACACCACGCGCCGCTCGCAGCCCATGATCAGGTCCAGGTTGCGCAAGCCGACGTCGAAGTCGATGACCGCCACCTTCTTGCCGCGCTTGGCCAGCCCGCAAGCCAGGCTTGCGCTGGTGGTGGTCTTGCCGACGCCGCCCTTGCCGGAGGTGACTACGATGATTTCAGCCAAAGGATTTCTCCGAATATTTCTGTGGTTGGGCCGCGTCAATCAAGCGCAGCGATCTTGATCTGATCCTGCTCCAGCCAGACCTGGACGGCCTTGCCACGCAGGTCCATGGGAACATCGTCCAGCACCTTGTAGTGGCCAGCGATGGCAACCAGTTCGGCGTGGAAGTCGCGGCAGAAGATGCGCGCGTCGGGGTTGCCCTGCGCGCCGGCCAGAGCGCGGCCACGCAGGGTACCGTAGATATGGATGCTGCCGTCGGCGATGACCTCGGCCCCGGCACCGACCGTACTGAGTACGGTCAGGTCGCAGTTCTCCGCGTACAGCTGCTGACCGGAACGCACCGCGGTGCGCTGCATCCGGCCCGGAGCCGGTCGCGCGGCCGGCGGTGCCGGTTCGGCACGTGCGGGCGGCGGTGGCGGTGGCGGGCTGACCGCGGTCGGCTCGTACTGCGCGCGAAATTTGGCCAGCAGCGGCACGCCCAACTGCTGGGACAGCAGGTCGATCTCGCTGGTGCCGTAGGCCAGCGCCACCGGCAGCACGCCGGCATCGCGCAGACCTTCCAGCAGGGCCTTGGCCGTGGCCAGGTCCGGCACCTGCGACAGCCCGCCGAAATCCAGGATCACCGCCGCACGGCCGAACAACTTGGGCGCGCGGGTCACGCGCTCGCGCATTTCCTGCACCAGCCGCGACACATCCAGGGTGCGCACGCGCAGGTTGGCAATCCCTACTTGGCCGATCTTCAGCTCGCCGGCCTGTTCAAAATCCACATTCACACTTGCCACAACTCAGCTCCCCGTCGATGGGCTAGCGGCGGTGGCGGCATGACGCGGCCGGCCCACCCACGGCAAGTCTTCGGGCAACTTGCCGCCATAGGTCTCTTTGACCCACCGATAGCTGCACATGTCTTTCATCAGCATGCTGGCGCGCACGTCCACATCGGGCATGGTGTTCTGGCCAACCTCGCGGAAGCCGAAACTGCCATGGAACAGCAAGGCCGCGTCGGCGCCATGGTCCAGAAACACCTCGCACGCCAGCTGCGGGTAGCGCAGCTCGGTATAGCTCTGCACATCGGCATAGAACGCCCGCCCGACGCCACCGCCGCGGCGGCGGCTGGCGACCACGATGCGGTCGATATAGAAGAATTCCGGGTAACGGTCCCGGAACCAGGCGAAATTGCTGCTGTCGTGCGCACTGCCGCTTCCGAAACCGACCAGAAACCCGGCCAGGTTGCCGTCGCGCTCGGCGACGCGGAAATACTCGGCCTGCTCGTAGAAACGTTGCAGCTTGGTTGAATCCAGCGGCAGGATCGCCAGTCCGGCATTGTTGTTCAGGGCCAGGACGGAATCGAGCTCGTGCTCGCGCACGTCGCGGATGACGATCGACATTGGGACTCCGTGAGGTAACGCGTCGACCCGAAATCGGATCTGCGTCGGATTATTACATGCGTGGCCTGAAGCGGCGACCCAGCGCATGCGATCGGCCGGCGCGCGGCAGGTGCCGGCGTGCAATGGCGCGCCAGCATAGGCGCTGTGCGGGCCCGACATCCGCAACCCGTGCGTGCGCGCCGGCATGCATGACTTCCGGCAAGAGGGCAGCGCGCTCGCTTCCGCCTAAGATGCGGACATGTTGGGATACCTCAGTCATACGCGCGTCCTGCGCTTCGCCGGCCTGTTCACCTGGGCGATGATCGTCATGCCCTTGGTGTACACCTACTGGCCGCCGGCCGAAGAGGGCGACCACCGCAGCGTGGCCGAGGCGGTGATGATGTCGGCATTCTTCATCGGCTTCGGCGCCAGCTACTTCTGGTTGACCCGCGGCTTGAACAGCGGCGGCCACGCGCACTGGTACGACCGGCTGATCCTGTTGCTGCTCACCATCTGCGCGCTGGCGGTGAGCTATCTGAGCGGAACCGGGCTCGGCAGCATTTTGATGATGGTGGCGGCGGGGGTGATCCCGTGGCTGCTGCCGCTGCGCGTGGGCGTGCTGTGGCTGGTGCTGAGCCAGCTGGCGGTGCTGCCGGTGTTCTACTACCTGCGCCCGGACTTCACCCTGTTCGCGGCGCTGATGCAGTCGCTGTTGTACGGCGGCTTTTCGATGTTCATCTTCGTCACCAGCCTGGTGGCCCGCCAGCAGACCGATGCGCGCGAAGAGCAGCGCCGGCTCAACGCCGAACTGCGCGCCACCCGCGCACTGCTGGCCGAGAGCGCGCGCATCAACGAGCGCACCCGCATCTCGCGCGAGCTGCACGACCTGCTCGGCCACCACCTCACTGCGCTCAGTCTCAACCTGGAAGTGGCAGGCCACATCACCGAGGGCCAGGCCCAGGAGCACGTGCGCCAGGCGCACACGCTGGCCAAACTGTTGCTCACCGATGTGCGCGAGGCGGTCAGCCATCTGCGCGACAGCGGCGCGATCGACCTGGAAGCGGCGCTGCGCCCGCTGGTGACCCAGGTGCCGTCGCTGGATATCCACCTGGATATCGCCCAGCCGCTGACCCTGGACGACCCCGAGCGCGCCCACGTGCTGCTGCGCTGTACCCAGGAAATCATCACCAATGCGGTGCGCCATGCCGGCGCGCGCAACCTGTGGATCCAGGTGCGCCGCGATGCCGATACGGTGCTGATCGACGCCCGCGACGACGGCCACGGCGCCGATGCGGTCGCGCCCGGCAACGGGCTGCGCGGCATGCGTGAGCGGCTGAACCAGTATGGTGGGCAGCTTGAGATTCAAACCCGGCGGGGTGACGGCTTCGGCCTGCGCATCGCCGTTCCAGGCGCGCCGGCACTGATGCCTGCGGCCGTGACCCAAGGAGTGTTGTGATGATCCGTGTGTGCCTGGTCGACGATCAAACTCTGGTGCGCCAGGGGATCCGCTCGCTGTTGGCGCTGGACGACGGCATCGAGGTGGTGGCCGAGGCCTCCGACGGCAAGCAGGCGGTGGAGCAGATTCCGCAAATCCAGCCGGACGTGGTGCTGATGGACATGCGCATGCCGGTGATGTCCGGGCTGGAAGCGCTGCAGATGCTCTCGCGCAACGGCGCCCTGCCGCCGACGATCATCCTGACCACCTTCGACGACGACCAACTGGTGCTGGCCGGGCTCAAGGCCGGTGCCAAGGGCTATCTGCTCAAGGACGTCTCGCTGGAACAACTGGTCGGCGCCATCCGCACCGTCGCCGACGGCGGCTCGCTGGTGCAGCCGGCGGTGACCCAGCGCCTGCTGTCGGGCCTGGAGCACATGCGTAACGAGTTCGTCAGCCTGGACCGACCCGATCCGCTCACCGACCGCGAGACCGAGATCCTGCGGCTGATGGCGAGCGGGTTTTCCAACAAGGAAATCGCCAACTCGCTGGGCGTGGCCGAAGGCACCATCAAGAATCACGTCTCCAACATCCTCTCCAAGCTCGGCGTACGCGACCGCACCCGCGCGGTGCTGAAAGCGTTCGAGCTGCAGCTGGTGTGATCCCGGCGCCCGCGCCCGCCTGCAGCAGGGGCGGGACTCGCATTCAGGCCGCTGCAGCGTCGGTCGGACCGTGAGACGGGCGGCCCAATGCCGCCTGGCAGCCGCAACATCACACGCACGCAGCGCGTGATGTGCATGATAGCGGCGCGCAATCGCCCAAACCCTTGTGCAGGCTGGGATTGCGCATCCCCCAGGCGCCGCGTTGCGCGGTGAATGACACCGCAAGACCGCGCTACCCGTCGCACAACTGAACATCTTTCTCGAAGCCTGCTAGGATGGTGGCTTCGCTTCACTCAACCCGGCCGTGGGATCGGCCCCGGAGACCTCCTGAATGACCCGTATTATCGAGTTCCTGATCGCCTTGGGGATCGTGGCTGGCTTGTTTGTCGTGGTGGGCTTGGTGTTGCCCTCGGAGCGGCAGATGTCCGAGAGTGTTGAGACCAACCGCAGGATGACGATTGTTTACGACACCGTGAACAGCTTCCGTCGTTTCAAGGATTGGAACCCGCTTGTGCTGCGTGACCCGAAGATCCAGCTGAAGCTGGCCGGCCCGGAAGAGGGCAAGGGTGCACGCGTTGAATACAGCTCCAACGAGGGCTATATCGGCAACGGCAGCTGGGAGATCACCAACAGCGTCAAGAACGAGCGTGTTGAGATCGCAATCGAAGATCCCACCAAGGGCTACGACAAGGTCACCAATTTCACCCTGGTGCCGACCGGCAAGAACAACAAGAACGTCAAGATCACCCAGGATTACAGCGTCAAGTACGGCTGGAACCTGTTTGGTCGCTATGCCGGTCTGTACGTCAGCCGCCACGTGGGCGACGACCTGAAGTTGGGTCTGTCGCGTCTGGCGACCGCACTGGCCACCGTGCCGAACTTCGACTACCGCGCCGAGCTTGACGGCAAGCCGGTGTTGAGCGACCTCAAGATCGTCGATGTGCCGGCCGAGGACCTGTTGGTCGTCACCGCGGGCAACATCGATCGTGACAACGAGACGATCAAGAAGTCGATCAAGGACAACCAGGAGTGGATCAAGCGCGTGATGGATTCCAACGGCCTTGAGGCGGTTGGTCCAGTGCGCATCGTCACCACCGACTTCGCTTCCGACAAGTACGCCTTCGACGTGGTGCAGCCGGTGCGCAAGCGCGCTGGTGGTGCTCCGAAGACCGACGCCAAGGCCGACGCCAAGAAGGACGACGCGGCTGCCGCGGCACCCGCCGATGCAACCCCGGTGGCTGCAACGGGCGAAGAGCTGAAGCTCAACATCCCGTCCGAAGCACCGGTGAAGTACCAGCGGGTTCCGGCGCACCGCTCGGCATTTGCGACCTACGCAGGCCATATGGCCGGCCTGGATGCAGTGCGTAACTCGCTGCGTGCCTGGGCTGCCACCAGCGGCATGGACGTGACCGATCGTCCGTACGAATCCTGGAAGGGTGGCGTGGACAAGTCGTTTACCCAGGACGGCACGTACGACGTCTACTGGGCCATCAAGTAATCGTCTCACCACGATGAGCTGATCCAGACGAAAACGCGCCGCAGTCTTGCGGCGCGTTTTTTTTTGCGCTCCGGCGCTGTCACGGAAGTTGCCTGCATGTCTTTGCTTGATCGTCGCAAGAAACATCCCTCGCTGCTGGCCTTCTGCGGCGGTTTGCTGGCGGCCATTGCCGTCGGTCTATCGGCCTATGCCTCGCACGGCGTTGCCGATGCGGTGATGCAGTCGCGGCTGCAGGTGGCGTCGTTGTATGCGTTCGGGCATGGCGCGGTCCTCACCGTGCTGGGCGCCACCGAAACGCGCGCGCTGGGCCGGGCGGGCTTGTACCTGCTGTTGCTCGGCACCTTGCTGTTTGCCGGCAGCCTGGTCGGGGGTGCGTTGCTGCAGTGGCCGACCACCCTGGCGCCGGTCGGCGGAGTTGGGCTGATGCTGGGCTGGGTGGTGCTGGCCATTGGTGCGTTGAGGCGCTGAGCATGCCGCGCCATGCCCGCGGATTCGATGTGGAGGCTGCGTTCGCGCACGTGTCCCGGCGCGATCGCGCGCTGGGTGCGTGGATGAAGCGCATCGGCCCGATCGCCCCGCAACCGGGGTGGCACAAACCCTTCGACCCGGTGGATGCGCTGGCACGCGCCATCCTGTTTCAGCAACTCAGCGGCAAGGCGGCTTCGACCATCGTGGCGCGTGTGGAAGTGGCGATCGGCGCGCAGCGTCTGCATGCGGACACCCTCGGTCGTATCGACGATGCGGCGCTGCGTGCCTGCGGCGTTTCGGGTAACAAGGCGCTGGCCCTGCGCGATCTGGCACGCCGCGAAAGCGAAGGCGAGATTCCCTCGCTGCGCAGGCTTGCCTTCATGGACGAGGAAGCCATCGTGCAGGCACTGGTGCCGGTGCGCGGCATCGGCCGCTGGACTGTGGAAATGATGCTGATGTTCCGCCTGGGCCGCCCGGATCTGCTGCCCATCGACGACCTGGGCGTGCGCAAAGGGGCGCAGCGCGTGGACAAGCAGGAGCAGATGCCCACCCCCAAGGAACTGGCCGTACGCGGTGAACGCTGGGGCCCGTACCGCACCTATGCCGCGTTCTATCTGTGGAAGATTGCCGACTTCAGCGTGGCGACCAAGGTGCCGACACCGCGTTCGCAGGAGTAGGACGCTCGCACGCGGGGCAGATGCGACGGGCGGTCGGGTCCAGCCGGGTTGCGTGGCGCATGAAGTTCGGCCGGCTCATCCCGCCGACCAACACCAATGCCACGGTTCGTAGACGATGCCGTGCGGGTTGTTGCGTGGGTAACTCAGGCGGTAGCCGAATGCGAGCGCGTTGCTGCACAACCAGGCGAATGCAGGCGTGGCTTCGAAGGACTCTTCGGCCGGCGGCTCGCCCGGTGTGCCCAGATCCAGTGCGTCGCCGCTGTGATGTTCGCTGAAACCCGGCGCTGCGTTGACCGTCAGGATCTGCTCCAGGGTGAGCCCGCGCGCGAACTTGCGCTCGAAGATGCCCAGTTGGTAGTCGTGGCTGCGGTAGCCGGAAATCGCATCGAGAACCACGCCGTCGCGCGCGGCTGCGCGCCGCAGGGACTGCCAGGCGCGCGCGGCGCCGCGGCTCAGCCACAGCGGACGCCGGTAGCGGTCGCGGCCAGCGGCGTGCAGGGTGGCCGGTTCGGCCTGCAGCGCTAGCCTGGTGCTGCGTGCGTAGTCCTCTCCATCCAGGCCGAGGCGGGCAAGGCGTTGCTGCAAGGCGCCCAGCGGCAGTAGCGTGGCGCTGTCGGTGGACCCGCGGGTGGGCAGGGCATCGAGGCGGTCCAGCGCCGCGTCGATGCCTGGTTCGTGCATCAGTCGCGGTACCAGCGCATGCAGGCCGCGCGTGGCGGCGACGGCGAGGTAGCGGCCGTCGCACTTGCGCCGCAGTAGCCAGGTCGCCTGTGCGAGCAGCCGTGCATCGGCATTGCTGCGCGCGCGCAGCAATGCTGTTGGCAGCAGTTCGATGCATTCGGTGTTGAGCAGCACGGTGGGAGCGGAGCGCATCCATACAGGGTAGGGCCAACTGCGGTGCGCGGCCAGCCGTGCATCTCCGCGGATGCCAGCGGCGGCCAGGCGCATGCAGGCGATCAGAATGCGTCGGGTCAGCAAGATCGCGCGAATTTCCAGCAAATCTCGCGCAGCAGGAGTTTGCCGCCGCGCATGCGTGACGGTGCCGGCCAGCCCGATCAGCAGCAACAGGCCGATGTGGAGCGCGTCGGCGCCCGGGTGGGCGGCGCGGGCGCACCCGGGCTAACGGCCGGCAATCGGCGGCGCACACGCATGTCAGAGTTCCCGCTTGAAGATCAGCAGCGGCTTGGTGCCCGGCATGGTGAGGATTTTGACCAGCTCCCAGCCCAGCTTGCCTTGCTTGCTCAGCTCGGCCTGCAGGTCCTCTTGCTTAAGGCCCAGAAGCAGATTGGTCTTGGCCTCGAGGGTGAGGTATTCCCAGCGCTTGCTCATGTGTCCCGCTCCTTATCGTCTCGCGGCTTCGGTAGCCGGCCAGCCTTGCGTAACGCATCACGCAGCACGTATTCGATCTGCGCATTGAGGCTGCGCAATTCGTCGTCGGCCCAGCGCTGCACGGCGGCCAACACATCGGCGTTGATACGCAGCGGGTAGGCTTTTTTTTCGCTCATTTGCCGTCTCTGCGGCCGCCATGACGGCGCAGGTGCATCACCATCGACACGATCAACGCGTTGACGCCGACGAGCATGCCGATCACCACCGCATAGATGCCGGCGCGGTTGTCGCCAGCCCAGTACAGGCATGCGGCGCCGACCAGAATCACCAGGCTGATCAACGCCCAGCGCAGGCCCAGCCCGCGTGCGCGGTCGTCATCGTCGGCGCCAATGGACGCGGCGATGGCCAGCGCGGGCAAGCCGGAAAGCGCAACCACCAGGGGCACCATGATATTCATCGGATCGATCTCGGAGTGGCTGACGCAACGCAAGCGAGTGGTCGCCAGGTGGACGTGGAGGGCGCGCCCACAAGCGCAGTGTACGAGTGGCGTATGCCGATGCCGAGCAGTGGCTGCGCCCGTCTGGCGGTGAGAGCAGGCGTCCTGTTGGCTGCCCTCAGTACAACGAACCGGCGTTGACTACCGGTTGGGTGCCGCGATCCGAGCACAACACGGTAAGCAGGTTGCTGACCATATGCGCCTTGCGCTCTTCGTCCAGCTGCACCACGCCATTCTTCTGCAACTCCGACAGCGCCATTTCGACCATCCCCACTGCGCCGGCAACGATGCGCGAGCGTGCGGCAATCACGGCATTGGCCTGCTGGCGCTGCAGCATCGCCTGGGCGATTTCCGGCGCGTAGGCGAGGTGGCTGATGCGCGCCTCGATCACGTCCACGCCGGCCTGGGTCAGGCGCTCGTCCAGATGCCGCTTGAGCTGCTCGCTGATTTCGGCCGGATGGCTGCGCAGCGAGATCTGGCCGTCTTCGTGCTGGTCGTACGGATAGCTGGTCGCCATCGCGCGCAGCGCCGCTTCGGACTGGATATGCACGAAGCTCTCGTAGTCGTCGACGTTGTAGACCGCTTCGGAGGCATCCAGCACCTGCCATACGATCACCGCAGCGATTTCGATCGGGCTGCCATCCAGCTCGTTGACCTTGAGTCGTCCGCTTTCGAAATTGCGTACGCGCTGGCTGACGCGACGCTTGGCGTAGAACGGCACATTCCAGCGCAGGCCAGCGTCCTTGACGGTACCGACGTACTTGCCGAACAGGCTCAGCACCGCTGCCTGGTTGGGCTCCAACGTATACAGGCCGGCCAACATGAAAATACATGCCGCCACGACCAGCACCGCGGCGATGAACGCCCCTGGCGTGACGCTGGTGCCGGCCATCATCGTCAGTACGTACCAGGCGGCACCGAGGAGGCCGGCGCCTGCGACGAGGACGACAGGAATGCCGGGCAACGAACCGATCGGCTTCTCTTTCATGAGCGCGAGTCCTTGTGGAGTGGTAAAAAGATATCAATGTGATATCGGTTAAACAATGGCCGTTCGTCGGAGTGGGAGCGGGCAACCGTTAGAATGGCGGCCCCTCTCGCTCTGGACCGCGCTCATGACCACTCTCGGCACGCCGTTATCGCCTTCCGCCACCCGCGTGCTGTTGTTGGGCTCGGGCGAACTGGGCAAGGAAGTGGCGATCGAGCTGCAGCGTTTCGGTGTGGAAGTGATCGCGGCCGACCGCTATGCCAATGCACCGGCGATGCAGGTGACGCACCGCTCGCACGTGCTGGACATGCTCGACCCCATTGCGTTGCGCACGCTGATCGCCAATGAGCGGCCGCATCTGATCGTGCCGGAGATCGAAGCGATCCATACCGAAACCCTGGTGGCGCTGGAACGCGAGCAAGGCCAGAAGGTCATCCCGACGGCGCGTGCCGCGCGCCTGACCATGGACCGCGAAGGCATTCGCCGCCTGGCAGCCGAAACGCTGGGCCTGCCGACCTCGCCGTATCGCTTTGTCGATACCGTCGAGGAGTATCGCGATGCAATTGCCGCGGTGGGCTTGCCATGCGTGGTCAAGCCGGTGATGTCGTCCTCGGGCAAGGGCCAGAGCACCCTGCGCAGCGAGGCCGATATCGATGCGGCATGGGAGTATGCGCAGACCGGCGGACGTGCCGGTGCCGGTCGCTGCATCGTCGAAGGCTTCATCGATTTCGATTACGAAATTACCTTGCTCACCGTGCGCCATGCCGGCGGCACCTCGTACTGCGATCCCATCGGACATTGGCAACAGGACGGCGACTACCGCGAAAGCTGGCAGCCGCAGCCGATGTCGGCCGCTGCGTTGCGCCGCTCGCAGCAGATCGCCAAGGCCATCACCGACGATCTCGGCGGCCGGGGTCTGTTCGGTGTGGAGTTGTTCGTCAAGGGCGACGAGGTGTGGTTCAGCGAAGTCTCGCCGCGCCCGCACGACACCGGCCTGGTCACGCTGGTCTCGCAGGAACTGAGCGAATTCGCGCTGCATGCCCGCGCCATTCTCGGCCTGCCGGTGGGCGCGCAGGACGGCGGCGTGATCCGTCAGGCCGGCCCTTCGGCATCGTGCGCGTTGCTGGCGCACGGCAATGGCGTGCCGGTGTTCGACAACGTGGCCGAAGCACTGCGGGACCCTGACACCGCACTGCGCCTGTTCGGCAAGCCCCGCGTGGACGGCCATCGCCGCGTCGGCGTCACCCTGGCGCGCGCGGACAGCGTCGATGCTGCGCGTGAGAAGGCGCGCGTCGCCGCCGCGGCGTTGACGATCCAGCTGCAGGCCTGAGCGGCGTACGGCAGACGCAGTGCAGCGCATCGCTGCATTGCGTCGACGCGCCAGGGGCGCTCGGGATTTATGCGCACGTCTTCTCGACGCTGCCCGACGCGGGTGATTGATCAGACCTGGTGACGCCACGCCATCCGTCACCGCAAGCAGCACTGCGCCTGGCTAGCTGCTCGTGCGCGGATCTTTTTCCGAGCCAGGTGTCGATACCGCAAACGGGCAAGGACCTCGCTGTTCCGACGCCCCAACCCAACTCCTCAATCCCCCGCTACTCAGTCAGGTCGACCCACACCGCATGATGGTCGCTGCCATCGGCGATCACCGCTTCCGGCGCGTTGCTGGCCGGCCAGAAAATGCCGCTGCCGATCAGGGTGAACTGGCGCGACGGCAGCACGTAGTCCAGGCGCATGGTGCCTGCCTGCGGGCCGAAGTCGCCGGTGACCTGATGCGGGTCGCCGCTGTGGGCGATGCCCAGCGCGGCGTATTCGGCGGTTTTTTCCGGGCCGCCATCGCTGTGCGGCGTGGGGTACTGCAGCACGCGCGGGTGATGGATCAAGGCGCGGATCGCCTCATGGCGGCCGGCACCATCGACCGGGTCGTTGTTCAGATCGCCCAGGATGACGAAGCGCGCATCGGCAGCCAGGCCGCCGCAACCGCCCTTGTCGTCGCAGAGCCAGCGTTGGCTGTCGGGTGCGTTGTCCAGGTACGCGCGCCACAGCTGCAGTTCGTCGTGGTTGCGCGCGGCGTTGCGTTTCTCGGCACCGTCGAATACGGGCGGGGTAGGGTGCGACACCAGCGCATGCACCACACCCAACGGCGTGCGCACCGGCACATCCCAATGCGATTTGGACGACAGCCGCAGCTGCGCCCAGATGGCATCGCTGTAGTACGACGTCTTGCTGGCCGGATCGATCGGCCGCAGTGCGCCAGGTAGCGCGCTCCACTTCAGCAGCTGGAAGCTCCGCACTGCCTGCGCATCGATCGGGTAACGCGACAACACCAGCATGCCGTACTGGCCGGGATGCAGCCCATAGCCCCACGCGTCGTTGCCACGCGCGCGTCCTTCGCCTCCGGCGCTGCCGTTGTTGTCCAGATCCAGGCCGCTCGGCACGCCGGTATTGACCGATGCCAGATAGCGGTACGGATACCGCAACGCCTCGCCGCCGCCCGGCTGGGCCACCTGCAGATAACGTTGCTGGAACAGGTCGGCAGCGCGGTGTTCCGGGTCGAAGTCGAATTCGTTCAGCAGCACCAGATCCGGGCGCACGCGCTGCAGTACCGCAGCGATCTTGCGCGCATGCGCGCTATCGCCCTGCAGCTCGCGAATCAGGCCGCCGGCCTCGTCCGAATACAGCGAGGTGTTGTAGGTGGCGATGCGCAGCCGTGCCGCGGCCGGCCGGGCGGCGAGGGTGTCGGTCTGCATCTTGGGCGAGGGCGCGGGGTGGGCGCAGGCCGCGCACAAGGCGGTCAGCGCGAGCAGCAGGAGAGGTTTGATCATTGCCAGATTCTCGCATGCGGCATGCGACATGCCGATGTCGCAATCCGGCGGTTCAGTCGACCGATGCGTGGGCGGGCAAGCCGCGCCAGTGGCGACCATCGTAGGCTTCAAGTGCGCTGAAGCGGCGCTTGTAGTTCATCTTCGCGTGGCCATCGATCCAGTACCCCAGATACAGGTGCGCGCGTCGCTCGCGTTGCGCCCACTGGATCTGCTGCAGGATCGCGAACGTGCCCAGGCTGCGCGCTGCCGCCTCCGGCGCGTAGAACGTGTACACCGCCGACAACGCATGCTCGGTGACATCGGTCACTGCGACCGCCAGCAGCCGGCCGGGCAGGTGCGCGATGGCCGGTTCGCGAATCTCCAGAAAGCGTCCGTGCGACCAGCCGCCGATCAGGAACTGGTCGAATTCGGTGGCGCCATGTTGGTCCATGCCGCCGCCGGCATGCCGGTGCTTGAGGTACTGGCGATAGAGCGCCAGTTGTTCGTCGGTGCGCTCGGCGGCTACCACGCGCACCACCAGATCCCGGTTACGCGCCAGGCAACGGCGTTGGCTGCGGTCGGGGTGAAACGCATCCACCGCGATGCGTACAGGCACACAGGCACGGCACCGTTCGCAGTGCGGCCGGTAGACCAGATCGCCGGAGCGACGGAAGCCCCATGCCAGCGCTTGCGGATAGATCGCCCCCAGGCGCGGATCGTGCGGATCCAGCACCAGATCGCGCGCCTGCCGGTCGGACCAATAGCCACAGGCATGCTCGCCGGTCTGGAACAGGCGCAGGTCGTCGTGGGTGTCGGCATGGATGGCCATGGCCGAAGGATAGCGCCTGCGCGTCGCATCAGCGGCGACTGTCCGCCGGATGAATACGTCCGGCCTGGACGTCAACGCGCGCATCGATGGCTCGTTGATGGGGGTGTTGGTGGCAGCGCACGGGCGATCCGAACGCACCACCCACGCGATGCGGCCCATGCAGGTGCCGCGTGTGGTTCCTATCTTCCAGGAGTGTCTCATGACGTCACGCAAACCCTTTCTCGCCCTGGCCGTGCTGGCCGCGCTGTCCACCGGCACCGCGTTCGCCGCCACCGTGCCGGCTCCCGGCGATGCGCCGCGGCCTGCCAAACTCGACAAGAACGGCGATGGCGTGATCGACCGCAGCGAAGCGGCCGCCGATCCGACGCTGGCCGCGCAGTTCGATACGCTGGACACCAACAAGGACGGCAAGCTGTCGCGCGACGAGCGCCCGCATCATCGTGGCCCGGGTCGCGATGGGCGCGGCGGACGCGGCGAATGGATCGCCAAGCTCGATACCAACAAGGATGGCCGTATCAGCCGCGAAGAAGCCAAGGCCGACCCCAAATTCGCTGCGCGCTTCGACCAGATGGATCTCAACAAGGACGGCTTCGTCGACCGTGCCGACCGTGAATTGCGCATGCAGCAGCATCGCGATGCGTGGTTCGCCAAGGCCGACACCGACAAGGACGGCAAGTTGAGCAAGGCCGAGTTCGATGCCGCATCCAAGTGGCGTGGCGGGCACGGGCCGGGCGGGATGGGCAGGCACGGCGACGATGGCAAGCCGTCACCGGCAACCGCGCCTGCGACCAACCGCTGAGGCATCGCCGACCGCGGCGCTCGTTGCGCATTGGCGAGTGCCGCTCGGGTGAGCGGTGAGTTCACCCAGCTGTTTGCAGTACGTAACAAGGCGCCGATCGACCGCGCCCTTCCGCCTGGCGGGAGGGCGCTTGCGTTTGGAACAGACGCTGAGTGCGGGTACAACGCTCAGTCGTGCTTCCAGGACGTAGGAACCGGATTGGAGACGGTGTTCTTCTCCAGTGTGTACGTGCCGTTCTGCTGCGCGATCGCTTCGCCGGTGTCGACGATGGCGTTCTGGATAAAGACATTCTGCTTGTCGCCGCGCACGAAGGTCAGCTGGTGGAACGCAGTCTTGTTGCCCCAATCTTCTGAGGGCAGGGAGATGAACCGGATGGTGTAGCTCTGGTCGTCGAATGTTCCCTGCAGCACATAGACGCCGTAATGGTTTTCGCCCTGGGAAATGATTTTGTACATGCCGTTGCTGAAATAATAGATTTCCGCATCGGGGAATGGCTTCTTGTCGTAGAGCTTGCGGTAGTGAAGCACCTGCTTGAAGGTCGGTGCTCCGAAACTCACCGATAGCGTCTTGCCATCGGCGGACTTGGTGAGTCCGTCCGCATGCGCGCTCATGCTGACCATCATCAGCAGACTGGTGAACAGACTTGCCTTCACGTCATGACTCCGGGGTCTGGTTGAATCCTGACCGCTTATAGCAGCGCGGGCGCTGCCCGATGACTGCGACAGTCGGATACGAACCCATCACTTCGGATCGCGCGAGGTTGCTCGCTAGGCGCCTGCCTTCGCATGCCATGCGACGCAGGCCGGCAACGGATGTGACCGCGCCGACGAACATGCCTGTGGTACCAGCGGGTGGCCGCGCCGGGGAGCTGGGGTCAGCGGGTCGGCTGGATCCGCACGCGCACTTCGTCGTCTTCTGCTGCCGGTTGTACGGCATCTGGCGCCGGCGCCTGTTGCGATGCCGGCTGGGCCGCTGGTGCCAGTTGCGTCGGCGCGTTGCGATGGCGCATCACCACCGCCATCGCCACGGCGCCGATCACCAGCAGCAACACCAGGCGGATACGCCAGGCCCAGCTGCGCGCACTGGAGCTGGAGCCGTTTTCGCCTTCGCGGAAGGTGTATTCCACGTTCGGCAGGTCGCGGCGGGTGGTGTCCAGCAGGCGGGCGTCGCGCAGCAGCTCGCGTGCGCGCGGCTGGTCGTTGGCATGCACGATCCAGACGGTGGGCTGCGCCTGGGCGTTGCTCTGTTCCAGGTAGCTGAACTGGCCGCCGCGCTTGCTTTGATAAGAGCGACCGTTGCTGATGCGGATCTCGATTCCCGCATCGCGCAAGAGATTGGCCACGCCTTCGGCGGTTTCGATACGTTGACTGCTGAAGATCTTGCGCATGGTGGAAAACGCCGTTGGGTCCGGAACAGATGGCGCCGTTGAGGCGCCAGTTCAAGATGAAAGATCAAGGTGGGGGTGATGCGGTCAGGGGATCGCATGCGGTGTCTGCAGTGCGCGGGAAGCGGTGCTCGGCTGCCTTCACCCAGCCAGAGTGCGCACTGGCCATCAAGCAGGGTGCCGTGCTGTCGCGATGTGAGATCTATTCCTTGGCCGGCACGGCAATCGCGCTGCCGTCAGGCACCACTCGGATCAGGCCTTCCTGCGTGGTGCTGGCCACCAGCACGCCGTCGCGGGTGAAAAACTGCCCGCGAGCCAGACCGCGCGCGCCCTGCGCGGTGGGGCTGTCGAGCGAGTACAGCAGCCAGTCGTCGGTACGGAATGGACGATGGAACCACAGGGCATGATCGAGCGAGGCCATCTGCACGTTCGGCGTGTAATAGCTGATGCCGTGCGGAAATGTCGAGGTGCCCAGCAACTGAAAATCCGACGCGTACGCAAGCAGCGCTTGATGCAGGCCCACATCGTCTCCGATGGGATCGTTCAAGCGCAGCCACATCTGCTGGAACGGCGGGCGCTTGGGCGGCTTGAGTTCGTCGCGCGGAAAGACATGGCGAAACTCGAACGGGCCACCGCGCGACAGCCAACGCTGCACCTTGGCCGGCAGCTTGGCCAACACGTCCGGTGCCAGCGGTGCGGCCGGTTCGATGTCTTCCGGTGGCGGCACCACCGGCATCGCCGACTGATGCTCGGCGCCTTCTTCGTGCTCCTGAAACGAGGCCGCGCAAAAAAAGATCACCTTGCCGTGCTGGATCGCGGTGACCCGGCGCACCGAGAAACTGCCGCCATCGCGGGTGCGGTCGACGTCGTAGACGATGGGGTGGTCGATATTGCCGGCACGCAGGAAATACGCATGCAGCGAATGCGCCTGGCGGCCGTTTTCCACCGTCGCCTGCGCTGCCGCCAACGCCTGGCCCAGCACCTGCCCACCGAACACGTATTTGGTGCCGATGTCGCGGCTCTGGCCACGGAACAGGTTGTCTTCCAGGCGCTCCAGCGACAGCAGGCTGATCAGTTCGGAGACGACGGGTTCGGCGGTGGCGGACAAGAGGCTGGCCTGGGCATGCGACGGACAGCGAGTATACCGGCCCGCCCGAGGGGCGCCGCGACGGCAGGGCTCAGGCCTTTTGCAGGCGCGCCACCAGGCCATGCAGCGCGGTCTGCGCATCCGGCGCGTACCAGCCATCGATGAAGCGCTCCAGCTGGATCAACTCCGGCGCCAATGCCGCGCGCAGGTCGGCACGCGCAATCGCGCGCGTGGTCAACATCGGTTGGCGGGGAAGCTGCTGCAGCTCCTGCAGCCACGCCACCGCGCGCGCGGTGACCAGCTCGCCATCGACCAGTTCGTCCACCAGCCCGATCGCGACCGCCTGTTCGGCCGGCAGCAGTTGCCCGGAGATCAGCAGGCGTTCGGCGCGGTGCGCACCCACCACGCGGCGCAACAGACGTTGGATACCCTCCGGCGCAGCAAGGCCAACCTGCACTTCGTTGAGGCCAATCGTATAGGGTCTTGCGGTATCGGCACTGCGCGCCATCACCCGGTAGTCGCAGCACAGCGCCAGCACGCAGCCGCCGGCCGGCGCATGCCCGCCGATGGCCGCGACCACCGGCACGCGGCTGTTGGCCAGCGCCTGCGCCGCATCGAAGAACGCGGTCCAACTGGCCAGCAGCGCAGCGCGGTCGGCGCCATGGGCCAGCAGATGCGGCACATCCATGCCGCCGGAAAAAATCCGCTCGCTGCCCGACAGTACGATGCCGTCGACCTCCTCGCCGGCCTGCTGCACCGCAACGCTCAACGCCTGGCACAACGCGCTGTCCAGCGCATTGACCGGCGGACGCGCCAGACGGATTTCGCGAAGACGGCCATGGTCTAAGATCTGGATGCTCATTCGGGGCTCCTGGAGGTCGGGTCATGATAGACGGCAGTCGAAGCAGGCGGGTTAGGTATGCCGGCGTGTTGCTCGCGGCGTTTGGGCTGGCGGCAAGTGCGGGCGTGCCGGCGCAATGCCTGCCCGAATTCAAGAATGGCTGGATCCGCATTCCGCCGCCCGGTGGCATGGGCATGGCGGCCGGGTTCGGGCAATTTCATAACGGCTGTGCGCAGCCGCTGACGATCACTGCTGCCAACAGCAGCGTATTTGCCGATGTCTCCTTGCACGAAACCACACAGGTCAATGGCGTCAGCCGCATGCGCGCGGTGCCCGAACTGGCATTGCCGGCCGGCAAATCTGTGCCGTTGGCGCCGGGCGGCCTGCACCTGATGTTGATGGACGCCAGTGCGCCGTTGCAGGAAGGCGCGCAGGTGCCGGTGAGCTTTACCCTGCAGGACGGTCGCCAAATCAAGGCTACCTTGGAAGCACGCAAGCGCGCGCCCGGGTCTTGAGTGTTTGATGGCTGTTGCGCACTTGCGCCAGCATTGAAATGAAAGCGGCGGCTCCACACGGAGCCGCCGCCGATCTTTCGCGTTGCTGCAACCTCAGCGAATGGGTCGATGGGAATTCAGCTGCTGGCCGCGCGCACCGCATCCGGTAGCGCGGCGCTCTTGCCGGTCTGCGTATCGATCCACACCACCACCACGTTGCCATCGGAGTACAGCTTGCTGTCGTCCTTCTGGTCGAAGATGCGGTGGCCGATGGTCACGCTGCTGGTGCCCAGGCGTTCGACGAACAACTCGACGGTGATGTCGTTGGGCCAGATCAACGGCTGCTTGTAGTTGACATTGGTGGCGGCAACCACCGGCGCGATGCGGTCGGTCATCGCCACGCCTTGCACGCCCAGCATCCAGCGCACGCGCGCTTCTTCCAGATAGGAAACGTACTTGGCGTTGTTGACATGGCCCATGCTGTCCATATCGCGCCAGCGCACGCTGATCGGGATGCGTGCCAGAATCTTGTGTTCGCTCATCAGCTTGCCTTCTTCTTCGCAGTCTTCTTGGTGGCGGATTTGGCAGCCTTGGCCACCTTCTCCGGTTTGACCTTGCGCGGCGGACGCGCATCAGGCTTGTTGGCCATTGCCGCCGGACGCGTCTCGCGCGCCTTCACCGACGGCAGCATCTTGGCCAGGAACTGCCCGGTGTAGGACGCCTTGTGTGCAGCCACTTCTTCCGGCGTACCGGAGACCAGGATGGTGCCGCCACGATGGCCGCCTTCCGGGCCCAGATCCACGATCCAGTCGGCGGTCTTGATCACGTCCAGATTGTGTTCGATCACCACCACCGTGTTGCCTTCGTCGCGCAGCTTGTGCAGCACGCCGAGCAACGCTTCGATATCGTGGAAGTGCAGCCCGGTGGTCGGCTCGTCGAGGATGTACAGGGTGCGCCCGGTATCGCGCCGCGACAGCTCCTTGGACAGCTTGACGCGCTGCGCCTCGCCGCCGGAGAGCGTGGTCGCGCTCTGGCCCAGCTTGATGTAGCTCAATCCCACATCGACCAGCGTTTCCAGCTTGCGCGCGATCGACGGCACCGGCTCGAACAGGCGCAGCGCATCTTCCACGGTCATCTGCAGCACGTCGCTGATGTTGAAGCCCTTGTAGCGGATCTCCAGCGTTTCGCGGTTGTAGCGCTTGCCGTGGCAGACGTCGCAGGGCACGTAGACATCGGGCAGGAAGTGCATCTCCACCTTGATCATGCCGTCGCCCTGGCAGGCCTCGCAGCGGCCGCCACGCACGTTGAAGCTGAAGCGGCCCGGCGAATAGCCGCGTGCACGCGCCTCGGGCACCTGCGCGAACAGCTCGCGCAAGGGCGTGAACATGCCGGTATAGGTCGCCGGATTGGAACGGGGCGTGCGTCCGATCGGCGACTGGTCGATATCCACCACCTTGTCGAACAGGTCCAGGTTCTCGACTTCGCGATGCGGCGCCACCGTGTGCGAGGCGCCATTGATCTCGTTGGCCGCCAGGGTGAACAAGGTATCGTTGATCAGCGTCGACTTGCCCGAGCCGGACACGCCGGTGATGCAGGTCAGCAGGCCGGCGGGAATATCCAGGTCGACATTCTTCAGGTTGTTGCCAGTGGCCCCGCGCAGATGCAGCATCATCTTCGGGTTGGGCTTGTGGCGCTGCTTGGGAATCTCGATGCGGCGCTTGCCCGACAGGTATTGGCCGGTCAACGAACGTGGCGATTTCAGGATGTCGTCCAGCGTGCCTTGCGCGCAGATTTCGCCGCCATGCACGCCCGCACCGGGGCCGATGTCCAGCACATGGTCGGCCAGGCGGATCGCATCTTCGTCATGCTCGACCACGATCACGGTGTTGCCCAGATCGCGCAACCGCGTCAGCGTGCCGAGCAGGCGTTCGTTGTCGCGTTGGTGCAGGCCGATCGAGGGCTCGTCCAGCACGTACATCACCCCGACCAGGCCGGCGCCGATCTGGCTGGCCAGGCGAATGCGCTGCGCCTCACCGCCGGACAAGGTGTCGGCCTTGCGCTCCAGGGTGAGGTAATCCAGACCCACATCGACCAGGAAGCCCAGTCGCTCGCCGATTTCCTTGACGATCTTGGCCGCGATCTCGCCGCGCCAACCCGGCAGCGACAGGCCACGGAAAAAGCTCAACGCCTCGTTGACCGGCAGCACCACCAATTCCGGTAGTGGGCGATCGGCCACGAACACGTTGCGCGCAGCGCGATTCAAGCGCGTGCCGTTGCAGGCGGGGCAGGGTTGCTGGCTGACGTACTTGGTCAGTTCTTCGCGCACCGCCGGCGATTCGGTTTCGCGATAACGGCGTTCCAGGTTCGGCAGGATGCCCTCGAAGCGATGCTTGCGCGTGGTGCGCCCGCCCGCATCGGTGAAGTAGGTGAAGCTGATCACCTCATCGCCGCTGCCGAACAGCACCGCCTGCCGCACCTTGGCCGGCAGCGTATTCCACACCGCATCCACGTCGAACTTGTAGTGCTTGGCCAGCGAAGCAATCAGCTGGAAATAATAGGCATTGCGTCGGTCCCAGCCGCGCACCGCGCCGGCCGACAGCGACAGTTCGGGATGCACGACCACGCGATCGGGGTCGAAGAATTCGGCCACGCCCAGGCCATCGCAGCTCGGGCAGGCGCCCACCGGTGCGTTGAACGAAAACAGTCGCGGTTCCAGCTCCGGCAGCGAGTAGTCGCACACCGGGCAGCTGTATTTGGACGAGAACAGGTGCGGCGCGGCCGCCGGGTCGTCCAGCGACTGCACCGCCACCATGCCTTCGCCGAGCTTGAGCGCGGTTTCGAAACTTTCCGCAAGACGCTGCTTGATGTCTTCGCGCGGACGAAAGCGGTCGATCACCGCTTCGATGGTGTGTTTCTGGCGCAATGCCAGCGGCGGCACCGCATCGATTTCGTAGAGTTCGCCGTCCACGCGCACGCGCACGAAGCCTTGCGCACGCAATTGTTCGAACACCTGCGCATGCTCGCCCTTGCGGTCGCGGATCACCGGGGCCAGCAACATGTAGCGCTGCTCCTGATCCTGGGCGAGCATGTGGTCGACCATCTGGCTGACGGTCTGCGCTTCCAGCGGGAAGCCATGGTCGGGGCAGCGCGGCTGGCCCACGCGTGCGTACAGCAGGCGCAGGTAGTCGTAGATCTCGGTGATCGTGCCGACGGTGGAGCGCGGGTTATGCGAGGTGGATTTCTGTTCGATCGAAATCGCTGGCGACAAGCCTTCGATGTGGTCCAGGTCCGGTTTTTCCATCACGCTGAGGAACTGGCGCGCATACGCCGACAGCGACTCGACGTAGCGGCGCTGGCCTTCTGCATAGATGGTGTCGAATGCCAGCGACGACTTCCCCGAGCCGGACAAGCCGGTGATCACGATCAGTTTGTCGCGGGGCAGGTCGAGGTCGATGTTCTTGAGGTTGTGCGTCCGCGCGCCGCGGATGCGGATGAAATCCATCGCCATGGGGGATCCGATGTCGGGCCGGCGAACCGGCAGTGGTGCGAGCGTGCTCAGCAGGAATGAGTGGCAGTCGATCAGCCTACCCGCCGACCTAGGTGAGGGCAATTGCCCCAAATGCCAGTCTGCCGGGGCCGTTGTGGCGGCCGGATGATGCGTTCTACCCGCCCAAGGCGGGCGGGTCGCGGCCAGACTGCTTGCGACTTGACCCGAAACCGGCTAGGCCAGTAGAATTCCGCTCCTGTCTGCCCCATGGGCAAGTCAGGCGACCATAATAACTACAGAGGAACACCTGGTCATGTACGCAGTTCTGGTAACCGGCGGTAAGCAATACCGCGTCGCGCAGGGCGAAACGCTCCGCGTGGAAAAGCTCGAAGTCGAAGCTGGCAACGAGATCAAGTTCGACACCATCCTGATGCTGGGCGATAGCGATGGCATCAAGCTGGGCGATGCGCTGAAGGGCGCCTCGGTCACCGCCAAGGTCGTGGCCCACGGCCGCGCCGACAAGGTGCGCATCATCAAGTTCCGTCGTCGCAAGCACCACATGAAGCGTCAGGGACACCGTCAGCACTACACCGAAATCGAGATCACCGGCATTGCCGGTGGCGACAAGAAGTAAGGAGAACCAGTCATGGCACATAAAAAGGGCGTAGGTTCCTCGCGCAACGGTCGCGATTCCAACCCGAAATACCTCGGCGTGAAGATCTTCGGTGGCCAGGCCATCGATGCCGGCAACATCATCGTGCGTCAGCGCGGCACCCAGTTCCATCCGGGCGCCGGCGTCGGCCTGGGTCGTGACCACACGCTGTTTGCGCTGGTCGACGGCAAGGTGGAGTTCTCCACCAAGGGTCCGAAGAAGCGTCGTACCGTCAGCGTGGTTGCCGAGGCGTAATCGCCCGCTCCATGCAGGCCAGTTCGCATGTGCCGCAAGGCTCTGCGAACGAGACGGAAAGCCCCGCTTCGGCGGGGTTTTTCGTTTGACGGCTGGGAATCGGGGGTAGGGAATCGGGAATCGGAAAAGCCGGTCCTGCATCCCGTCGCGTTTTTCTACAGCCGTGCTGGCGGGTGTTTTCGCCGGCAGGAATCGGCCGCTTTTGCTGGCCGATTCCCTATTCCCTATTCTCAATTCCCGGTTGTCATCCCATGAAGCTAGTCGACGAAGCAGAAATCCTGGTCACCGCCGGTAATGGCGGCAATGGCTGTGTCGGCTTTCGCCGCGAGAAGTTCATTCCGCTGGGCGGGCCCGATGGGGGCGATGGCGGTGCGGGCGGTAGTGTCTGGATCGTGGCCGACGAGAACGTCAACACACTGGTCGATTTCCGCCATGAGCGCACCTTCAAGGCGCAGCGCGGCGAGAACGGCATGGGGCGTCAGGCCTACGGCAAGGGCGGCGAAGACCGCATCATCGTGGTGCCGGTCGGTACCGTGGTGATCAACGTGCAGACCGATGAAGTGATCGGCGACCTGACCCAGCACGGCGACCGCTTGCTGGTGGCCAAGGGCGGCAAGGGCGGCCTGGGCAACATGCATTTCAAGAGCTCGGTCAACCGCGCGCCGCGCCAGGCGACCACCGGTGAGGAGGGCGAAGAGCGTCTGCTCAAGCTGGAACTGAAGCTGCTGGCCGATGTCGGCCTGCTGGGTTTCCCTAATGCCGGCAAGAGCACCCTGATCCGTGCGGTGTCCGCGGCGACCCCGAAGGTGGCCGACTACCCGTTCACGACCCTGTATCCGAATCTGGGCGTGGTCAGTGTCGAGGCGTACCGCAGTTTCGTCATCGCCGACGTGCCGGGCCTGATCGAAGGCGCGGCCGACGGCGCTGGGCTGGGCACGCAGTTCCTGCGCCATTTGCAACGCACCCGCCTGCTGCTGCATCTGGTGGATATTTCGCCTGCTCTGGGCGTGTATGGCGAGGGCGGTGTGGATGGCGTATCGCCGGCCGATCAGGTGCGCACCATCGAGCGCGAGCTGGAACGGCACGATCCCGGGTTGCTGAAGAAGCCGCGCTGGCTGGTGCTCAACAAGGCCGACCTGATGTTCGAAGACGAGGCGCGTGCCGCTGCAGAAACCATCGTGGCCGAGTTGGGCTGGACGGCGCCGTGGTACCTGGTTTCCGCTCTCGGGCGCGATGGCACCTTCCCGATCATGAAAGACGTGATGGCATTCTTCGATCGCCAGCGCGAAGACGAGCTCGAAGCGCGCAATGCGGGCTGAGTGCAGGCGCAGGCGCACAAAAAACCCGGCCAAGGCCGGGTTTTTCTGTATTGCCGGAAGCCAGGCTGCCGGCAATGCGCCAACTGGTCGCTTACGCGGCCTTGATGGCCTTGATGCGCGCGGTCAGGCGGCTCTTGTGGCGTGCAGCCTTGTTCTTGTGGATCAGGCCGCGGGCGCTGAAACGGTCGAGGATGGGCTGAGCAACGGCGAAAGCAGCTTCGGCGCCTGCAGCATCGTTGGCGTCAAGGGCCTTGATCACCTTCTTGACGGCGGTGCGCAGCATCGAGCGCTGACCGGTGTTGCGCTCATTGCGCACAATGGTCTGCTTGGCGCGCTTCTTGGCGGACTTGATATTGGCCACGGTGGTGGGTTCCTGAAAAATCGGTATGGTGGAAAAAGCAAGCGCGAAAGTATGATGGGCCCGGATATGTACGTCAAGTCAGTTGTCAAGAGGGATGCAGCGTGAGCAAGCCCGGCATGTTGAGAGGCCTGCTCTCATTCAGCAGCATGACCATGATCTCGCGGGTGCTGGGCCTGATCCGCGACCAGGCGATTTCCACCACCTTCGGCGCCAATGCGGTGACCGACGCGTTCTGGGTGGCCTTTCGCATTCCCAATTTCCTGCGCCGGCTGTTCGCCGAGGGCTCGTTCGCCACCGCCTTCGTGCCAGTGTTCACCGAGGTCAAGGAGACCCGCCCGCATGCCGATCTGCGCGAGCTGATGGCGCGCGTGTCCGGCACCTTGGGCGGGATGTTGTTGCTGATCACCGCACTGGGGTTGATCTTCACCCCGCAACTGGCCGCGGTATTTTCCGATGGCGCGGCCACCGATCCGGAAAAATACGGTTTGTTGGTCGATCTGTTGCGGCTGACCTTTCCATTCCTGCTGTTCGTCTCGTTGACGGCGCTGGCCGGTGGCGCGCTCAACAGCTTCCAGCGTTTTGCCATTCCGGCGCTGACGCCGGTCATCCTCAATCTGTGCATGATTGCCGGCGCGCTGTGGTTGGCGCCGCGGTTGGACGTCCCGATCCTGGCGCTGGGCTGGGCGGTCCTGGTGGCCGGTGCGCTGCAGCTGCTGTTCCAGCTGCCGGCGCTGAAGGGCATCGACCTGCTGACGCTGCCGCGCTGGGGCTGGAATCACCCGGATGTGCGCAAGGTGCTGACCTTGATGATCCCGACCTTGTTCGGCTCGTCGATTGCGCAGATCAACCTGATGCTGGATACGGTGATCGCTGCGCGCCTGGCCGATGGGTCCCAATCGTGGCTGTCGCTGGCCGATCGCTTTCTGGAACTGCCGCTGGGTGTGTTCGGCGTGGCGCTGGGCACGGTGATCCTGCCGGCGCTGGCCCGCCATCATGTCAAGACCGATCGCACTGCCTTCTCCGGCGCGCTGGACTGGGGCTTCCGCACCACCCTGCTGATCGCGATGCCGGCCATGCTGGGCTTGCTGCTGCTGGCCGAACCGCTGGTGGCGACGTTGTTCCAGTACCGCCAGTTCACCGCGTTCGATACCCGCATGACCGCGATGTCGGTCTACGGCCTGAGCTTCGGTTTGCCGGCCTACGCCATGCTGAAGGTGCTGTTGCCTGCCTTCTACGCGCGCCAGGACACCCGCACGCCCGTGCGTGCAGGCGTGGCGGCGCTGATTGCCAACATGGTGTTCAACTTCGCGCTGCTGGCGGTCGTGTACCAGATCATGGTGCCGCCCGAACTCAAGGCGCAGGGTGTGATGCAGGCGCTGGGCAAGCAGCCGGGCCTGCATCTGGCGTTGGGTATCGCCAGCGCACTGTCGAGTTATCTCAATCTGGGTTTGCTGTGGTACTGGCTGGGCAAGTCCGGTGTGTACCAGCGCCGGCCGGGCTGGGGCGGCTATGCGCTGCGTCTGCTGCTGGCATGTGCGGCGATGGCGGCAGTGCTGTTGAGCTTGCTGTGGTGGCTGCCGTCGTTTACGCAGATGGACAAATGGAACCGCATCGGTTGGCTGGCGGTGCTGGTGGGCAGCGGCGGGGCGACGTATCTGGTTGCGCAGTTGGCGCTGGGGCTGCGGCCGCGGCATCTGCGCGAAGGCTGAGGCGACTACCGAACCAGTGCGCTGCAGGTCGCCCGCACTGTCCAGAGATCGCCCATCCCTGCGCAACCGCAGGCGGTGCGCGCCGCCCGCCCGGGTACGCTCATGCGGCTTGACAGGCACGGCTATACTTGCAGGTTATGTATCAACGAGGGCCGGCCGGCCGGCATCTGTTTGGATCGAGGAATGAGCAGGCTGTTTAGAGACGTCGAGGGCGGGACGCTGTTCCCGCGCGGAAGCGTGGTCTGCATCGGCGCCTTCGATGGCCTGCATCTGGGGCATCGAACGCTGGTGCAACACGCTGTGGCACGTGCCCGCGCACTCGGTGTGCCGGCAGTGGCGGTGAGCTTCGAGCCGCTGCCGCGCGAGTTCTTCGCACCCGCCGCGCCGCCGCCGCGTCTGACCCTGGCACGCGCCAAGATCGAAGGCCTGTACGGGTTCGGCGCCGACAGCGTGGGCATGATCCGTTTCGACGGTCGCCTGTCCAAGCTGCGTGCGGAAGATTTCGTGCGGCTGGCGCTGGTTGCCCGGCTGCGCGCGCGCGAAGTCTGGATTGGCCCGGAATTCCGTTTCGGCCATCGACGCAGCGGCGACATCGGCCTGTTGCGTACGCTTGGCGAGCAGCATGGCTTTGTGGCGGGCGAGATTGCGCCGGTGCATCTGCATGGGGAGCGGATTTCGGCAACGCGGATTCGCGAACTGCTCGGCGCCGGCGAATTCGCCCACGCTGGCGACTTGCTCGGTCGCCCGTACGCCATCGGTGGCCGGGTCGTGCGCGGCAAGCAGCTTGGTCGTACCTTGGGCTATCCCACCGCCAACCTGCGCTTTCCGCGCACGCCGGCGTTGTCGGGTATCTATGCGACCTGGGTGCATGGCGTGGCCGAGCGGCCGTGGCCGTCGGTCTCCAGCTTCGGCACGCGTCCCACCGTGGCGGGCGTGGAGCCGCTGCTGGAAGCGCACTTGTTCGACTTCCAGTGCGATCTGTATGGCCGGCACATTGCCGTCGAATTCGTTGCCAAGTTGCGCGACGAAGAAAAGTTCGATGGCCTGGAGGCGCTGACCGTGCAGATGCACCGCGATGCCGAGCAGGCACGTGAGGTACTGGCGGCGCATATGCGTTCTGGGCAACAACCCTCGACTACGGCGAGTCCCTCGCAAGAGCCCGCACGTCCATGTGCGGACTTCTCAAGCAATCCAGCGCAACGGTAGGTTCCTGTGACCCAAGATTACAAAGCCACTCTTCATCTGCCTGCGACGGAATTTCCGATGCGCGGCGACCTGCCCAAGCGCGAGCCGGCGATGCTGGAGCGCTGGGAGCGCGAGGGCTTCTACGCGCAACTGCGTGCCAATGCCGCGGGGCGGCCGCTGTTCGTGCTGCATGACGGCCCGCCGTATGCGAACGGCCAGATCCACCTCGGCCATGCGGTCAACAAGATCCTCAAGGACATCATCGTCAAGTCGAAATATCTGGCCGGCTTCGATGCACCGTATATCCCGGGCTGGGATTGCCATGGCCTGCCGATCGAGATCGCGATCGAAAAAAAATACGGCAAGGTCGGCGTCAAGCTCGATGCGGCCGAATTTCGGCAGAAGTGCCGCGAATACGCCACCGAGCAGATCGATCTGCAGCGGCGCGATTTCAAGCGCCTGGGCGTGATCGGCGATTGGGACAACCCGTACAAGACGCTGGATTTCCGCTTCGAAGCCAACGAAATCCGCGCGCTGGCCAAGGTGGTCGATAACGGCCACCTGACCCGCGGCGTCAAGCCGGTGCACTGGTGCTTCGATTGCGGTTCGGCGCTGGCCGAGGCCGAGATCGAATACGCCGACAAGGTGTCGCCGACCGTGGATATCGCCTATCCGGCGCGCGACCCGGCTGCGGTCGCTGCTGCGTTCGGCGCGAGCCTGCCGGCGGGCGTGGGCGTGGCGGTGCCGATCTGGACCACCACGCCGTGGACGCTGCCGGCGTCGCTGGCGGTGAGCCTGGGCGCGGAGCTGGACTATGTGCTGGTCGAAGGTCCGGCCGATCGCGGCCAGCCGCGCTGGCTGGTGATCGCCGAAGCGTTGGCTGCCAAGGCGCTGGCGCGGTACGGCGTGGGCGAAGTCGTGGTGCATGGGCACGCCAAGGGCGCGGCGCTGGAGCACATGCTGCTGAATCACCCGTTCTATGCCGAACGCGAGATCCCGCTGCTGCTGGGCGACCACGTGTCGGCCGAGGATGGTACCGGCGCGGTGCATACGGCACCCGGCCACGGCCAGGAGGACTATCAGGTCTCCAAGCAATACGGGCTGCTGGAGCGCTACGGCGCTGCGCAGATCAATCCGGTGGACGGGCGCGGCGTGTATCTGCCGTCGACCCCGCCGCTGCGCGACACCGTGCTGGCCGGGCTGCATATCTGGAAGGCGAACGACGTCATCATCGAAGCGCTGCGCGAGACCGGCGTGCTGCTGGCGGCCAGCAAGATGGAGCACAGCTACCCGCATTGCTGGCGCCACAAGACGCCGATTGCGTTCCGTGCCACGCCGCAGTGGTTCATCTCGATGGAGCAGGCCAACCTGCGTGCCGATGCGCTCAAGGCCATCGAAAACGTGCATTGGTATCCGTCCTGGGGCCAGGCGCGTATCGCCGGCATGGTCGACGGGCGCCCGGACTGGACCATCTCGCGGCAGCGCACCTGGGGCGTGCCGATCGCCTTGTTCGTGCATCGCGAAACCGGCGAGCCGCATCCGCGCAGCACCGAGTTGCTGCGCCAGGTCGCCGACCGCGTGGAGCAGGGCGGCGTGGATGTCTGGTACACGCTGGACGCGTCCGAGCTGCTGAGTAGCGAGGCCGCAGATTACGAGAAGATCACCGACATCCTGGATGTGTGGTTCGACTCCGGCGTGACGCACGAAGCGGTGCTTCCGGATCGTGGGCTGCCCAAGCCGGCCGACCTATATCTGGAGGGTTCCGATCAGCATCGCGGCTGGTTCCAGTCGTCGCTGCTGAGCGGCGTGGCGATGGACAAGGCGGCGCCCTACAAGCAGTGCCTGACCCACGGTTTTACCGTGGACGAGCACGGCCGCAAGATGTCCAAGTCGCTGGGCAACGGCATCGAGCCGCAGGACATCATGAAGACGCTGGGCGCGGACATCCTGCGCCTGTGGATCGCCTCGGCCGACTACAGCAACGAGATGTCGCTGTCGCAGGAGATCCTCAAGCGCAACGCCGATGCCTACCGCCGCCTGCGCAACACCGCGCGCTTCCTGCTCGGTAACCTGCATGGCTTCGATCCGCTGCAGCACCTGGTGGCGCTGGACGAGATGGTGCTGCTGGACCGCTGGATCGTGCATCGCGCGCACGAGCTGCAGGAAAAGATCGTGGCCGCCTACGCGCGCTACGACTTCGCCGAGATCGTGCAGGCACTGCTGAACTTCTGCAGCGTGGACCTGGGCTCGCTGTACCTGGATGTCACCAAGGACCGCCTGTACACGATGGCCGAAGACGCGCGCGGCCGCCGTTCGGCGCAGAGCGCGATGTACCACGTGGCCGAGGCGTTCGTGCGCTGGATCGCGCCGGTACTGAGCTTCACTGCCGAGGAACTGTGGGGCTACCTGCCGGGGAAGCATGTCGACAACGTGCTCTTCGCCACCTGGTACGACGGCCTTGCGCCGTTGCCGGCCGACGCTGCGTTGACCGGTGCGGATTTCGACAAGTTGCTGGTCCTGCGCGAGCAGGTGGCCAAGGTGCTGGAGCCGATGCGTGCCAATGGCGCGATCGGTGCGGCGCTGGAAGCGGAAATCACCGTGGCCGCCGATGCGCAGACCGCTGCGCGCTGGCAGCCGCTGGCCGAGGAACTGCGCTTCTTGTTCATCAGTGGCGACGTCACCGTGACCGCGGCCAGTACCGACGACATCTTCGTCAGTGCGCAGCCCACGACCAAGGCCAAGTGCGTGCGCTGCTGGCACCACCAGGCCAGCGTGGGCAGCGACCCGCGTCACCCGGAACTGTGCAGCCGTTGCGTCAGCAATATCGAAGGTCCGGGCGAGCGGCGTCGCTGGTTCTGAGGCCGCCTCGCCGGCGGCGCGTGGCAAGGACCTGGCCACGCACTGCCGGCGTCTGGCGCTGGCGCAGTCCGCGTCAGACGCCGGGGTAGCCCTGGTTGCTCTGCAGCGACGCGGCCGGTCCCGCCATGCGCCTGGCTTGCTGAAGCTTGGGGCACGCATTGGGGCAGGGCGGCGCGGCTGGTCGAGCTGCCCGTGCCATCCTTGTCCGCCTGCAAGCCAGCATCTGTCGTTTTCTGCCGCTGCCGTCACTCTACCTCCCACCCAGGCGTCTTCTCCAGCATCGGAGCAGCGGCCACCAACTGCGATCTTTCGACATGAGTCAACGCCCCAACCCCTCGGCCCTGATCTGGCTGCTGCTCTCTGCGCTGGTGGTCGGCCTGGATCAGTGGAGCAAGGCCTGGGTGCTGTCCAGCCTGCCCGAGTACACCCCGGTGCCGGTGATCGACGGCTTCTGGAATTGGTACCGCACCTACAACACCGGCGCAGCTTTCAGCTTTCTGAGCGATGCCGGCGGCTGGCAGCTGTGGTTCTTCACTGCGTTGGCGGTGGGTATCAGCGGCCTGCTGGCGTTCTGGCTCTCGCGCACCGCGCGGGGGCAGTGGCGCAGCGCGCTGCCATATGCGCTGGTGATCGGCGGGGCGGTCGGCAACGTGATCGACCGGCTGATGCATGGCCACGTGGTGGATTTCATCCAGTGGTACATCGGCAGCCACACCTGGCCGTCCTTCAATATCGCCGACTCGGCGATCGTGGGCGGCGCGATCGGAATTGCCGTGTTCGGCTTGTTCGACAAATCCGACAAGCAGCAGCCGGGAACCGGGAATCTGCGCTGAAGCCTGCCTGCAGGCGCGTGCCGCCCGGTCCGACCCCGCATCCCTCATTCCCGTAGAATGCCCGCCATGGATGTCCTGCTCGCCAATCCCCGTGGTTTTTGTGCCGGTGTCGACCGTGCGATCGAAATCGTCAAGCGTGCGATCGAAACGCTGGGCGCGCCGATCTATGTGCGGCACGAGGTCGTGCACAACCGCTTCGTGGTCGACGACCTCAAGCAGCGCGGCGCGATCTTCGTCGAAGAACTCGACGAGGTGCCCGACGATGCCACGGTGATCTTCAGCGCGCACGGCGTCTCGCAGGCGGTGCGTCAGGAAGCCGAGCGGCGTGGACTGAAGGTGTTCGACGCCACCTGCCCACTGGTGACCAAGGTGCATTTCGAGGTGGCGCGGCACTGCCGGGCAGGGCGCGACGTGGTGCTGATCGGCCATGCCGGGCACCCGGAAGTGGAAGGCACGATGGGGCAGTGGAGCCGCGAGCGCGGGGCGGGCACGATCTATCTGGTCGAAGACATCGAGCAGGTCGCCACGCTGGATGTCCGCCAACCCGATAACCTTGCCTATACCACCCAGACCACCCTGTCGGTGGACGACACCATGGGCATCATCGAGGCCTTGCGTGCGCGCTACCCGGCGATGCAGGGCCCGCGCCACGACGATATTTGCTACGCCACCCAGAACCGCCAGGACGCGGTGCGCGATCTGGCGCGCCAGTGCGATCTGGTGCTGGTGGTCGGTTCGCCCAACAGCTCCAATTCCAACCGGTTGAGCGAGCTGGCCCGGCGCGACGGGGTGGAGTCCTACCTGATCGACAATGCCAGCGAGATCGACCCGGCCTGGATCGTCGGCAAGCAGCATATCGGCCTGACCGCCGGCGCCTCCGCGCCGCAGGTGCTGGTCGATGGCGTGCTGGAGCGCTTGCGCGAACTGGGCGCGGCCGGCGTTTCCGAGCTGGAAGGCGAGCCGGAATCGATGGTCTTCGCGCTGCCCAAGGAGCTGCGCTTGCGTCTGGTCAGCTAAGACGACGCCCTCCGGCAAGGCGAGCACGTTCGGCGATTGACCCAGGGGGCGCTGCGCTCCTACAATTCACGGCTCGCCGGAATAGCTCAGTTGGTAGAGCGGCGCATTCGTAATGCGTAGGTCGTAGGTTCGATTCCTATTTCCGGCACCACGCTCCAAGACTGGGTCGGCTCATGCCGGCCCAGTTGCGTTTTGAGGCGTCGAGAACCCGGCGTTTCACGTAGCTCTCGCATGCATTGCACGCGCGCAAACCTGCCCCATTCGCGAACGCAACGGCGCAATTCTTGCCTCGCCCTGCGCTGCGACAACATGTCGCACAAATTGGCGCGCTTTTATTGCGTCAGATCATTGCCAATGGGTTTCGTGCAGGTGCAGCAAAGACTAAAATTAGCGCGCTAACCCGTGTCTTCGGTCTGCGCAGTTCATCTCCTCCAGGAAGACGGCTGCGTCGGGAACATCCCAGGACCGATACGACGAACGAGGCTGGCGTTCCTTCGCACTTGGATCGACCGATGATTCCGCTGAAACAGCTCGGGCGTTTACTTCGTCCAGGTCTGATGTTGCCCTTCCTGCTGCTGGCAGGCTGCAACTCGGCCATCCTCAATCCGAAAGGCCAGATCGGCCACGACGAAAAGCAACTGCTGATCACCTCGGTGGTGCTGATGCTGATCGTGGTCATCCCGGTGATCGTGATGACGATTGCGTTCGCGTGGAAATATCGCGCCTCCAACACCAAGGCGCGCTACGAGCCGGACTGGTCGCACTCCACCGCCATCGAAGTGGTGGTTTGGTCGATCCCGTGCGTGATCATCCTGGTGCTTGCGGTGCTGACCTGGCGCTCGTCGCACGCGCTGGACCCGTACCGGCCGCTGGATTCGGACGTCAAGCCGATCACCATCGAAGCGGTATCGCTGGACTGGAAGTGGATGTTCATCTATCCCGACCAGAACATCGCCACCGTCAACGAGATCGCGTTCCCGGTGCACACGCCGCTGAACTTCAAGATCACCTCCGACACGGTGATGAACTCGTTCTTCATCCCGCACCTGGGCACCATGATCTACGCCATGGCGGGCATGGAAACCAAGCTGCACCTGGTGGCCAACGAGCCGGGCGAATACTTCGGCCTGTCGACCAACTACAGCGGTCATGGCTTTTCGAAGATGAGCTTCAAGGCGCACGCCGTCGATCAGGCCGGCTTCGAGGCCTGGGTGGCCAAGGTCAAGGCATCGCCGACCGCGTTGAACGCTGCCGAGTACCAGGTGCTGGCAGCCAATCGCAACGACAAGGAACAGTACCCGGTCACCTACTACTCGTCGGTGCAGGACGGCATGTTCCGCTCGCTGGTCGACAAATACATGAATGGTCCGGGCCACAGTAAAGGCCACGGCGACCATCAGGCATCGGCTACGGAGCCGGTCGCCATGTGCACTTCTGGAGACAAGTGATGCTAGGCAAACTCACCATCGAGGCAGTTCCGTACCACGAGCCGATCATCATGGTCGCGCTGGGTGGTGCCGGCCTGCTCGGCCTGCTCATCGCGGGCGCCATCACCAAGTACAAGCTGTGGGGCTATCTCTGGAAAGAGTGGTTCACCTCGGTGGATCACAAGCGCATCGGCGTGATGTACATCATCGTGGCGCTGGTCATGCTGCTGCGCGGCTTTGCCGACGCGGCGATGATGCGCACCCAGCAGGCGCTGGCCGGCGGCGGTGGCGAGGGCGTGCTGCCCCCGCATCACTACGACCAGATCTTTACCGCGCACGGCGTGATCATGATCTTCTTCATGGCCATGCCGTTCATGACCGGCCTGTTGAACCTGATCGTGCCGCTGCAGATCGGTGCGCGCGACGTGGCGTTCCCGTTCCTGAACTCGCTGAGCTTCTGGCTGTTCGTGGCCGGTGCGGCGCTGATCAACATCTCGCTGGGCGTGGGTGAATTCGCGCAGACCGGTTGGCTGGCGTATCCGCCGTTGTCGGGGCTGGAATACAGTCCGGGGGTCGGTGTCGATTACTACATCTGGGCATTGCAGGTGTCCGGCTTAGGCACATTGCTGACCGGCATCAACTTCTTCGTGACGATCATGCGCATGCGCGCGCCGGGCATGACCCTGATGCGCATGCCGATCTTCACCTGGACCGCGCTGATCACCAACATCCTGATCATCGCCGCGTTCCCGATCCTGACCGTGGCGTTGGCGCTGCTGGGTGCCGACCGTTACCTGGGCACGCACTTCTTCACCAATGACGGTGGCGGCAACGCCATGATGTACGTCAACCTGATCTGGATCTGGGGTCACCCGGAGGTCTACATCCTGATCCTGCCGGCATTCGGCATCTTCTCCGAGTTGATCGCGACCTACAGCCGCAAGCGCCTGTTCGGCTACACCTCGATGGTGTACGCCACCTCCTGCATCGGCGTGCTGTCGTTCGTGGTGTGGTTGCACCACTTCTTCACCATGGGCTCGGGCGCCAACGTCAATGCCTTCTTCGGCATCACGACGATGATCATCTCGATCCCGACTGGCGTGAAGATCTTCAACTGGCTATTCACCATGTTCCGCGGTCGCGTGCACATGACCTCGCCGGTGCTGTGGACGATCGGCTTCATCATCACCTTCACCATCGGCGGCATGACCGGCGTGATGCTGGCGATTCCGGCGGTGGACTTCGTGCTGCACAATAGCCTGTTCCTGATCGCGCACTTCCATAACGTGATCATCGGCGGCGTGGTGTTCGGTTACCTGGCGGGCCTGACCTACTGGTTCCCGAAGGCGTTCGGCTTCAAGCTCAACGAAAAGATCGGCAAGGCCTCGTTCTGGTGCTGGATCATCGGCTTCTTCGTGGCCTTCATGCCGCTGTACGTGCTCGGCTTCATGGGCATGACCCGTCGCATGAACACCTACAACCACCCCGAATGGGCGCCGTGGCTGTACGTTGCCGCCGTGGGTGCTGCGATCATCGGCATGGGCATCTTCTTGAACCTGGTGCAGATCGGTTACAGCGTGTGGAAGCGCAAGGAGCACATGGACTACACGGGCGACCCGTGGGATGGCCGTACGCTGGAATGGGCAACTTCCTCGCCGCCGCCGTTCTACAACTTCGCCGTGCTGCCGCACATCGACGACCGCGATCAGTTCTGGGCCGACAAGCAGAACGGCAAGGGCTGGGTGCGTCCGTCCAAGTACGAAGCGATCCACATGCCGCGTAACACCGGCGCCGGCGTCTACATCGGTGCCTTCAGCGTGCTGCTGGGCTTCGGTCTGATCTGGCACATCTGGTGGCTGGCCATCATTGGCCTGGTGGGCATGATCGGCAGCTTCATCGCACGCACCTTCGATGACGACATCGATTACTGGGTGCCGGCCGACGAAGTGGAGCGCATCGAAAACGCACGTTTCGCCCTGCTCGAACAGCAACAAGCGGCGCAGGCCGCGAAGGTGGTATGACCATGGCTTCCTCGACCACGCTTGACCACGCCGCCCACGTGGGCGGCCACGATCACGACCACGAGCATCACGACGGCGGTGGCAACACCGTTTTCGGGTTCTGGGTCTACCTGATGAGCGACTGCCTGCTGTTTGCCGGTCTGTTCGCCACCTATGCGGTGCTCTCCGGCGCCACGGTGGACGGGCCGACTGCCAAGGAGCTGTTCGATCTGAAGTTCGTGCTGGTGGAAACCTTCCTGCTGTTGTTCAGCAGCCTGAGCTTCGGCTTTGCGATGATTGCCGCGCACAAGCGCAAGATGGGCGGCCTGTACGGCTGGCTGGCGGTGACCGCGCTGCTGGGTATCGGCTTCCTGTGCATGGAAGTGTGGGAGTTCAACCATCTGATCCATGAAGGTGCCGGCCCGGGGCGCAGCGCGTTCCTGTCGGCGTTCTTCACCCTGGTGGGCACGCACGGCCTGCACGTGGCCTCCGGCCTGCTGTGGATGGCCGTGCTGGTGATCCAGATTTCCAAGAACGGCCTGACCGCGCGCAACAGCACGCGTCTGGCCTGTCTGAGCCTGTTCTGGCACTTCCTGGACATCATCTGGATCGGTGTGTTCACCGTCGTCTATCTGCTGGGAGCGCTGTAATGGCCAATCATCACCACACCGATACCGCTGCCGACGCGCATGCCGGCGGCCTGAAGTCCTACCTGATCGGCTTTGTGATGGCCGTGATCCTCACCGTCATCCCGTTTGCGATGGTGATGAGCGGCGCATTCTCCAAAGGCGTCACCATCGTGGTGATCTCGGTCATGGCCGCGGTGCAGATGCTGGTGCACATGGTGTACTTCCTGCATATGGACCGCACGCCCGAGCAGCGTTCCAACGTGCAGGTGGGCCTGTTCTCGCTGCTGATCATCGGCATCGTGATCGTGGGTTCGCTGTGGGTGCTGCACAACATGAACGTCAACATGATGCATTGAGACGGCCGCTAGCCGGGTCGATGTCCCGTTGAAGAAGAAGCCGCCAAGCAATTGGCGGCTTTTTTTTCGCCCGCAGCATGACCAATGGCATACGGGGAAGCACAGGCAGGCGCTTAGCATCGTGGACTTGCCTGTTTCAGGTCACCTGCGGAGTTGCGATGAAAATGCCCACCCTGTTGTCCGTGTCGTTGCTGGCGGCGTTGTCGCTGCCCGCGGCCGCGCAAACCGCACCGCCGCAGGACGTGCCGTTCGACGGCACCTTGAAGATCGACGTGGATGCCACCGATCTGGCGCACCGCATCTTCAAGGTCAAGACCACCATGCCGGCCAAGCCGGGCCCGATGACGCTGCTATACCCGCAGTGGATTCCCGGCAACCATTCGCCGACCGGACCGATCGATAAGCTTGCCGGTCTGGTGATCAAGGTCGATGGCAAGGTGGTGCCATGGAAGCGCGACCAGTTCGACGTCTATGCGTTCAAGGTGGATGTGCCACAAGGCGCCACCGAGCTGACGGCCGAGTTCAAGTTCCTCTCGCCGCAGGCCGGCAACCAGGGCCGGGTGATGATGACCCCGGAAATGCTCAACCTGCAGTGGAACACCACGGCGCTGTACCCGGCCGGTTATTTCGCGCGCAACATCAAGGCGCAGGCCAGCGTCACGCTGCCGGCCGGCTGGAGCTATGCCACGGCACTGGAAACCGATCGCCGCGTCGGCGACACGGTGAGCTTCAAGCCGATCGATTTCGACGACCTGGTCGATTCGCCGATGTTCGCCGGCAAGTACTACAAGCGCGTGGAACTGAGCACCGGCAAGCAGCCGGTCTATCTCAACGTGTTCGCCGATGAAGCCAAATCGTTGGAGGCCAAGCCCGAGCAGATCAAGGCGCATGCTGCGTTGGTGCAGCAGATGGACAAGCTGTACGGCGCGCGTCATTTCGACCATTACGAATTCCTGCTGGCGCTGACCAAGAAGCTGGGCGGCATCGGCCTGGAGCATCACCGTTCCAGCGAAAACAGCGGCCCGCCGAATTACTTCACCGAGTGGGACAAGAGCTGGACCATGCGCGACCTGCTGGCGCACGAGTTCAACCACTCCTGGAACGGCAAGTACCGCCGTGGCGCCGACCTGGCAACGCCGAACTTCAACGTGCCGATGGGCGACAGCCTGTTGTGGCTGTACGAAGGCCAGACCCAGTTCTGGGGCGAAGTGGTGGCGGCCCGTTCGGGCCTGTGGACGCAGGACCAGGCGCGCGACATGCTGGCAGGCGTCGCGGCAACCTACGAGCGCGGCCGCCCCGGCATGGCCTGGCGCACGGTGCAGGACACCACCAACGACCCGACCATGTCGATGCGGCGTCCGAAGGCGTACCGCAGCTATCAGATGAGCGAGGACTATTACTCCGGCGGCCAGATGATGTGGCTGGAAGTGGATAGCAAGCTGCGCGCGCTCACCAACAACAAGCGCTCCATCGACGATTTCGCCAAGGCGTTCTTCGGCATGAAGAACGGCGATTGGGACGTCAATCCGTACACCTTCGACGACATCGTGAGCACGCTCAACGGCGTGGCCGCATACGACTGGGCCAGCCTGTTGCGCGAGCGCATGGACGGGCACGGTTCGTTGAACGGCGGCATCGAAGCCAACGGCTGGAAGCTGGTCTACAACGACGAGCCGAACCTGGCGATCAAGACCTACGAGAGCAACGAGAACGACGTCAGCCTAACCTATTCGCTGGGCCTGTCGCTGGAAGGCTCGGGTGAAGTCAACGAGGTGTTATGGGACAGCCCGGCGTTCAATGCCGGCATCATCAACGGCAACACCCTGGTGGCCGTCAACGGCCGCGCCTTCAGCGCCGATGTGATCAAGGATGCGATCAAGGCGGCCAAGGGCACCACTGCGCCGATCGAACTGCTGGTCAAGCGCGGCGACCGCTACGAAACCGTCCGCATCGATTACCACGGCGGTCTGCTGTATCCGCATCTGGAACGCGTCGCCGGCAAGCCGGATCGCCTGAGCGACTTGTACAAGGCGCGCTAAGTGGCGCACGCCCACGTCGTTGACCGGCGTGGATCGGTGGAATCCAAGCGGCATGGCCGGTCTTCACCGGTCATGCCGCTGTTGTGTGAGCGCAGCTGGTCAATCGCTTGCACTACACAACAGTAAGTCGTCGAATTGCCCGATTCCCGATTCCCGATTCCCGATTCCCGATTCCCGATTCCCGATTCCCGATTCCCGATTCCGCAAAGCCCTGCGTCGCGCACACTGAGACCGTCAGCCACTATCCTGCTGCTTCAGCAACGATGGGCAAGAACGATGGCGAAGGCGAAAACGGCCTATGTCTGCGGCGAGTGCGGTGCCGAGTACACCAAGTGGCAGGGGCAGTGCACCGAATGCGGTGTCTGGAACACGCTGAGCGAAATCGTGCTCGAAAGCGCCACCCCGGGCGGCAAGACATCGCCAGCGGCATCGCGGCGTAGCGGCTGGGCCGGCAAGGCCGAGGCACCCAAGATCACTGCGCTCAAGGACGTGCAGCAGTCCGAGCAGGCGCGCGTCTCCACCGGTATCGGCGAGTTCGATCGGGTGCTGGGTGGCGGGCTGGTGGAAGGGGCGGTGGTGCTGATCGGCGGCGACCCCGGGATCGGCAAGTCGACGTTGCTGCTGCAGGCGCTGGCGAGCATGGCCTCCACGTTGCCGGTGTTGTATGTGACCGGCGAGGAATCGCTGGCCCAGGTGGCCGGGCGCGCGGTGCGCCTGGATCTGCCGCTGGAAGGCCTGAACGCCCTGGCCGAAACCGGCATCGAAAACATCCTGCAGCACGCCAGCGTGGCCCGGCCGAAGCTGATCGTGGCCGATTCGGTACAAACCTTGTGGACCGAGTCGTTGACCGCAGCGCCGGGCTCGGTGAGCCAGGTGCGCGAGAGCGCAGCGCGGCTGGTGCGCTATGCCAAGGAAACCGGCACCGCGGTGTTTCTGGTCGGCCATGTGACCAAGGAAGGCGGCATCGCCGGGCCACGCGTGCTCGAGCACATGGTCGATGCGGTGCTGTATTTCGAAGGCGAGAGCGGCAGCCGGTTCCGCCTGCTGCGTGCGTTCAAGAACCGCTTCGGTGCGGTCAACGAACTGGGCGTGTTCGCCATGGGCGAGAAGGGCCTCAAGGAGGTCTCCAACCCGTCGGCGATCTTCCTGTCCGGCGGTAGCACCCAGCAGCCGGGCAGTTGCGTGATGGTCACCCGCGAAGGCACCCGCCCGCTGATGGTGGAGGTACAGGCGCTGGTGGATGCATCGCCGTTGTCCAACCCACGCCGGGTTGCGGTGGGTCTGGAGCAGAACCGGCTGGCGATGTTGCTGGCGGTACTGCATCGCCATGGCGGTATCGTGGTGGGCGACCAGGACGTGTTCGTCAATGTGGTGGGCGGCATCCGCGTGCAGGAAACCGCGGCCGATTTGCCGGTGCTGCTGGCAGTGCTGTCGTCGCTGCGCGACCGGCCGCTGTCCGAAAAGACCATCGCGTTCGGCGAAGTGGGGCTGTCTGGCGAAATCCGCCCGGTGCCCAATGGCGAGGACCGCCTGAAGGAAGCAGCGACGCATGGTTTCAAGCGTGCCATCGTGCCCCGCGCCAATGCGCCCAAGACCACCAGCATCAAGGGCATGGAAATCATTGCGGTGGAGCGCTTGAGCCAGGCATTGGAAGCGGCGGCGGACTGAAGCCGCGCGGCGCGCGCATGTTGCAATAGGCCAGGCCAGCGACCTGCCGACGCGACGCAAGCACCGCATTGGCCATGTTCGGGAGCAGCATGCAGCCATCGTTCCGACCGACTGCCGGACGACCATCGATGGTCGTCCGGCTTGGTCACTACAGGTGCGGCCGTGCTGCCACCCTCAAAAAACGCTGAGCGCAGAGGCGTCGCGCGCTTTTTAGGCCTGTTCCGAGAGGCGGGCACGGCATGCGCCGCGGGGCAACCGGACGCCTGCAAACCGTTTGTCGGACAAACGCCGGGATTTGCATTTGGTTGTCGAGAAAGCGTTTTCAGAAAGAGTGCGGCTATGGCAACATGCGCGGCCCGTTGCACTGTGCACCGGATCACAGACACCGCTCACTGCCGTTTTCAGGAGAATCACGATGGAATGGATGTTGCTGCCGCTCAAGCGCTACGCCGACTTCAACGGTCGCTCGCGTCGCAAGGAATACTGGATGTTCGCGCTGATGCAGTTCCTGGTGCTGTTCGTGTTTGGCGGCCTGTTTGCCGTTGCCGCAGTGGCGATGGGGAACGAGAACGGCCCTGGCGCGCTGGCTTGGCTGATCTGTGCGGTCATGGTGATCGCTTGTCTGGCGTTGATCGTGCCCGGCATTGCAGTCACGGTGCGCCGCCTGCACGACCAGGACAAGTCCGGCTGGTTTTACCTGATCAGCCTGGTGCCGTATGTTGGCGCTTTCGTGTTGCTGGTCTTCATGTGCATCGAAGGCACGCCCGGCCCGAACCAATACGGCGAAAATCCCAAGCAGTAACTCGCGCGTTATGAAAGCGGACAACGGAGCAGGGGTCTCCCTGCGCCGTTGTCGTTTGTGAGTGCGCCAACGGTGCCATTGCGCGTCGCCCATAGGCGGAACGTCACTGCTCCGCAGACGGGTGTCCGGATCCGGACACCCAGACATGGACGGTGGCGACACAGCGACATGCTTGGGGCGTCTTTCGCTCAGCAGTCCCGGGGCAGCTGACAGTGCCTCATTCGTCGCTGCCACACCGCTGTAGAGATGCAGCGATATCGCTCAACGCTGATCAGCATGTACCCCGCGCTGTGCAGTGAGCGATGCAGTTGCAGTCGTATGGCCCGCACCTGCAGAACTCGAATTGCGACACAGTCTGCGGGCCAGGTGCGCGTGTAGACCGCTCTGCCTTTGAGAGCGTGCCGACGCTCATCGTGTCATCAAACACCCTTCGCTTTAACGCAAGCGAGAGTGCGCAATGCAGATCGCAGATCGGCAGCGGTGCGCTTGCTCAGCAGGCGGCTGCGTGATGTGCAGGGCCAAGGCTTGGGCTCACGGCCTTGCTCATTGTCGTTGCCTCCGTATCGTGCAGCGCGAGCTCCAACTTGTAGCCGTGCGAATAGACGGTTCTGATGCGCACTGCGCTGCTGTCACTGCTCAGCTGCAGTTTCTTGCGCAACTTGTAGATGTGCTGCTCCATGGTGCGGTCGGTGAATTCGGTGTGGCTGCCCCAGACGGCTTTGGCCAGTTGGCAACGCCGGAAACACACGCCTGGGCTGGAAAAGAGCAGCCAGGCAATCGAGAACTCGCGTGCGGTCAATACGATCGGCTTGCCGTCCAGATAGACGGTATTTTCATCGCGGATCAACCGGTATGGACCAACGCTCAGGTGCTGCGTCTCCGGGCAGGCATGCGCCACCGGCGATATCGCCAGCGCCGCGCGCACGTGTAACTCGTGCGAATTGAAAGGCAGCGCAAGGACTTCCTGCGCGCCTGCGCGATACCAGGCCAGAATGTTGTCTGCGCAATCGAAACGTCCAAGCACGATCAACGGGGTGGGCTGGCCGCTATGGCAGCGCTGCCATGCCAGCAGTGAACTGTCATCGGCGGCGACATAGCTGGCATCGAAGATCAGCAGCTCGCACGGCGAATGCCGCAGCGTACGCAAAAGCTCCAGTTCATCGGAAAACGTCGAGACATTGCGCGCAAGCGGTGCGAGGCTGGCGTTGACCTGCGAGACCAGGCGCGCATCCTGCGTCAACAGGAACACCGATCCGGCGTTGGGGGGAGAGTGGTCGTTCATTTAGGCGGCCTTCGCGTGTCGGCGTACAAGCCACGCATGGGGCGGGCGCCGGTGCTGGTCGGCCAATACCAGGACAAAATCCATCTTCAAAGATCGCTGCATCGTCGGACCAGTCGGTTGGCGGGGGAGAGTCCAGCGGAGCTGGACGAATGGTATGTACCATTGCCGGGACCAAAAGTTTCACACTTGCGTACGCGGCTTCGGATTTGTCGCCAGCGGCTTTAGCTCGCGCTCATTTAGACGTAACAGAGCTCTTACATAGCGGGCATGTCTGGTCCGAATGCAATCGCTACATGCAGTCATGCAGCAAGGCATGGACCGACACGCGTGACCAGAGACATCGGTCCGCCGAGGTCTAGACCAACCTATTGCGATTGGTCGTGTGATCGCGCGTGACTGGAATAGGTCGGCAGCGATCTGCCCTCGTGTCATGTCTGCTTCTCTCGATCAAATGCGCTTGGGCATACGTGTCCGTACAGTCATCGGGCATCGCCTTGGTCATCGCCGATAGCCATCAATGCGCATGGACGCAGCGCGTTCGCAGACGTTGTCCGACTGTGCCTTGGATATTGGCGTAGACCGGCGACATCAATACTCAACCGGATGGCGCGAAATATCTGGCGTACGGCGACGTCGACGGTGTGCAACTGCGCTTTGCACCGCGAAAAAACGCATCACATGGATGTTTGACAGAGTGAGCTTTTTTGATTTTTTCGATGGCTTTCAGAGAGAAATTCTATTGGATCCGCTGCATACAATCGTTTGCGCCAGCGAGTTAGGCGCCTGTTGTCTTTTGCTCCGCCCCCCAAAGAGAGAGACCGGCATGATCCTTTCCACTTACTTTGCAGCGATCTCTGCGTTGTCCTACGCAGAACGTCTTCCTACGTATACGAGCAGGATGCTGGTTGGTGCTTGGCCACAGGGACTGCAACATCTCCAACAGCGACGCGACGGACAGGGCGCTGTGGATGGCGCCGATGATGAGGTCAGTTTGTTCGGTGCCAGCGGCGATGCGTTGCTGATCCTGGAATATCAGGAAGAGGCCGAAGATGCGTATCGGCAGGCCTTGAAGGCAATGCGCGGGCATCAGCGCCAATTGCGCCTGCTGTCGTGCAGGAACACCGCCTGGTTGATGCTGAGCCAGCGGCGCCTGAGCGCGGCATTGAATTGCTTTGCGCAGTTGGCAATGGACCGCGAAACGTCGCCCAGCCTGTGCGGCGAGAGCCTGCTGGGCAAGTCGCTGACCCACTTCCATCTGGGCCAGAGTACGTTGGCCTTGCAGACCCTGGAGCGCGCCAGCGAGGTGCTGGCCGAACTGGAGAGCGGGGCGTCGGAATGGCTGCGGATCGCCACTGCGCTGCGTCTGGACATGATTGCGCAGCTGCGTATCCGTCGCTCCGATCGCATGAGCGACCATGTGTTCTGGCAAGCCACGCTGCGCCAGGAAGATGCCGCGCATGCCTTCGAGCCCAGCGACCTGCGCGCCTGCATCGCCGATCTGGCAGAAAGCATGCCGGTGCTGGCGCAGCGCATGCGGCATGTGCGCAGCCTGCTGCGTATTGCCGGTGGCGACACCTTCGGCTTCGACGCGCAGATCTACGCATTGCCGGCCGCGGCCACCGGCTGCCCGCCGTGCGCGCGTCAGGACGCGCAGGTGGAGCTGGCGCTGGCGGCATTGGCGGTGGGCCGTGCCGATCTTGCCGAGCGTGCGCTGGCCGGCGCCGGTCGGCATCATGCGCCGCGCTGGAATCTGGAGTTCGAGTACTGCCAGGCCAAGATCAGCCAGGCGATGGGGCGCACCGAACAAGCGTTACTGCTCTACAACCGCTACGCGCTGGACGCGGTGCAGTGTCTGCGCAGCGAAGTGCAAGCGCCGCGCTTGCTGGAAAGCGGCACACCGGCCCACGTCAGCGACGATATCTCCGCCCGGTTGCCGGCCAAGTATCGACGCGCCTACAGCTACATGATCACCAATGTGCATCGTTCGGATCTGTCGATCAACGAAGTGGCCGCACAGATCGGAGTCACCGGGCGCGCGCTGCAGCAAGCCTTCAAGTCGGCTACCGGGCTATCGCCGACGCAGGTGCTGCGCCGTTACCGGATGCAAAGCATCCGCGACGAACTGCTGGCCGAAGGCGGCTGCGGCAGTGTGTTGCAGGCGGCCAGTCGTTGGGGCGTCGGTAGTCGTTCGGCGTTGGCCAAGGGCTATCGCCAGCACTTCAATGAAGCGCCGATGGAGACCTTGCAGCGGTAATTTCCGCAACCCACGGATTGGTAGCGCTACCGATCCGTGGTGGGTCAACCCGACGCGGTGCAGTGCGCGTCGCTGTGCGCAACGGAGGACAGGGGCCAAACTGAGACGTGCGTGCAATGTGGGTTCCGGCTATCCTTTCCGGCTGGCACTGGCACCCAGGGGGACGCGTCCGAGGATGGGCGTCGTCGCCGAGGAAACGACGACCGATCATGCAAGATCCCACTCCCGGGGCGACCGACGCCTCGCAGATCCGCCGGGCAGGCGTCGATCTCAATGGACTGATGTCGGTCCTCAGCAAGCACCTGTATTCCACCCCGGTGGTGGCGCTGCGCGAGCTGGTGCAGAACGCGCACGATTCCATCCTGCGTCGTCGTCTGGAACAACCCGATTGGCAGGGCGAATCGCGCATCGAGGTGCATGCCGATACCGCGCAGGGCATCGTGCGCATCGTCGATACCGGTGCCGGACTGACCCAGCAGGAGATCCACGACTACCTGGCTACCGTGGGCGTGGGATATACGCGCGGGCTGCGCCAGGGCGGCCACGAGGACAGCGGCCTGATCGGCATGTTCGGGCTGGGCTTCTTGTCCGCCTTCGTGCTGGCGCGGCGGGTGACCGTGCGCACCACCTCCTACCAGTCCCCCACGCTGGGCCATTGCTACATCTCCAGCAACGCCGAGCAGTACACGGTCAGCCCGATTCCTGCGCGTGCGCAGGTGGGCACCGAGGTGGTGCTGGAGTTGCACAGCGATTATCTGTCGTTGGCTCAGGAAGGACGGCTGCGCGAGATTCTGTCGCGCTATTGCGCGCTGTTGCGCGAGCCGATCTGGATCGGGGCTGCGACGCAGCCGATCAATCCCGAGCCGCCGCCGTGGCGCGTGCAGGACGCCGCACCGCTGCATCCGGTGCAGGCCTGGCGCCGTCAACGCGAGTTCGCCGCGCGCTTCGAGCGCAATTTCGAGCCGTTGTGCTGCATGCCGGTACGTGCGGAAGAGGGCAGCGATGCGGTCGGCCTGCTGTGGGTGCATGACGGTGCGACCTACGGCACCAGCGACAACCGCAATCTCTCGGTCTTCCTGCGCGGTATGTTGCTGGATGACAACGCGCGCGAACTGCTGCCGCCGTGGGCGGGCTTCATCGGTGGGGTGATCGAATCCAATCGGTTGACGCCTACCGCAAGCCGCGAAGATCTGCAGCGCGATACGGTCTATAGCGCGGTGCAGCACGCCTTGTCCGAAGCCTTGGTGCAGGGCCTGGCCGATGTGGCGCGTCAGCAACCGGAGGCATGGCGACGCATCCTGCTGCGGCATAACGAAGCCCTGCTGGGCGCAGCGTTGTGCGATGAGCGCCTGTTCGAATTACTGCTGGAACACGTGCGGGTACCGACATCGCAAGGCGATCTGCCGGCGCAGCAATTGCCATCGCGCGGCGCGGTGCACGTGATCCTCGATAGCGACAGCGGTTTCGAAGAAATGCTGTTCCGCGCGATGGGCGTGCCGGTCGCCTATGGCAACCGGTATGCGGTGGTGCCGTTTCTGCGGCGCTGGGCGCAGGCCAAGGGTGTGCGTCTGGTCGAGCTGGGCACCGAGCAGGGCAACCGCCAGCTGTTCCACCTGGATACGCTGCCGGCCGACGAACTGGCCTGGCTGGAACAGCATTTGGGCGATGGCGAAGCGCTGGTGCCTGCGCGTTTCAGTCCGCAGGAACTGCCGTTGGTGGTAGTGCCCGACCGCGAGGCCGAGCTCAAACGCCGCCTGGAGCAGGACGAGAGCGACAAGCGCGTGTCCACCGCCGCGTTGCGCCTGGCGCGGCAGTTCACCGCGCGCATCGAAGCGCGGCAGACTCAGCGGCTGTATCTGAATCTGGATAATCCCGCGCTGCAGGCCTTGCTGGACGCGCAGCGCGCAGGCAACCCACAGGCAGCGGTGGCGGCGCGCTTGCTGCGCGCGCTCAAGGTGATCGTCTCGGCGCAAGGGCGCACGCAGCCGCAGGCGGGCAGCACCGAATCGGGCGTTTCCGATCTCAACAAGGCCTTCGGCGATTTCGCTGGGACCGTGACCCAATTGCTGGCGCGCTGAGCGCCGCATCGCAGGAGCGACACGATGGAAATCTGGAACTGGGTAGAAAAGCTGCAGGACGATCTGGGCGAAGCCGGCCAGCCGCAAAATGCGCAGCTGCTGACGCGGCTGACCGACCACATCTGCGATCTGCAGATCGACCGCGCCGAGGCCTTGTTGCCGGAGGCGCGTGCGCTGGGCAAGACGTTGGCCAACCCGTGGCTGGAGGTGTTCGTCGGGCATTGGGAAATGCGTAACCGGGTCGGCAATCTGTGCGAAGGCGAGCGTGCGCTGGGCGATGCGGTGGCGCTGTTCGAGCGTGCGCATCGCGCCGACGCAGTGGAGTGCCCGCAATCGGTCTGCGTGACCCAGGATCTGGCCGCGTGTTACGCCAACATCGATGGCCCGGGCTGGGTGGAAGAACGCATCGAGGTGTGCGACGAAACCCTGGGGCGCATCGACCCGAGCTGGTCGTGTTACCAGTGCCTGAGCTGCGAAAAAGCCGACGCATTGCTCGACGACGGGCGCGGTGACGCGGCGCTGCAGTATCTGGAGCAGCAGTCGCAGACCATCCTGGCCCATGGCGGTGAAATCTACGACGGCGTGCCGGACATGCGCATCTCGATCCTGCTTGCGCTTGGGCGTGCGCAGGACGCGCTGGCGCTGGTGGAACAGCGCGAACGCGACGCCGCGCGCGAAGGCGCCGAGTGGGCCAATTGCAGCCAGCCGCGCCGCCTGCAGAAAGCGCGCGCGTTGGCCCTGTTGCAGCGCGATGACGAGGCCATGGAAGCGCTGCTGCCATGGCGCGAGATTGCGCCGCGTTATCGCCTGCACTGGCTGCGTGCGGTGGCGGCGCTGGTGGCGCGCGCGCCCGAGCGCAATAGCTGGGACCTGGGCAGCCGCGTGCAGCAGATGCTCGACCATTACGCGCAGGTTGGCGCGCATCGCATCCTGATCGAGGCAGCCGAGCTTGCGATCGGGCTGGCACTGCAACGCGGCGCGATGTGGACCGCGCGCCGGCATCTGGCGCTTGCGCGTGCGCATCTGCCCAAGCTGCGTCACGACCGCGGCGCAACGCAGTTGCTGGATGGTCTGGCCGCGCGCATCGATGCAGCGCCTGCGGGTGAGGCCGCGCCGGCGCCGGCCACACACCTGCTGGAATGGTTGAACGCGCAAGGCGACGATGTCGTGCGCAATCCCGAGCGCGAAGCGCAGTGGCTGCTGCAGGCCGTTGCGCAGTGTCCGGACGATGCCGAGCTTGTCGACACCACCGCATCGGCCTTGAGCGCCTGTGCGGCCGACGAAGAAGCCATCGCACTGTTGTGGTCATTCGTGCAGCGGCATGCCGATCGCGAAACCAGCCCCACGTTCCGTCTGATGAATCTGTTGCTCGGCCGCGGCGACGAAGCAGGTCTGCGCCGGTTGACGCAGCTGTATCGCCCACAGGCGCCGGTGGCGGCGTTGTGGTGCGAGGCGCAGCTGGCGCAGCGGCTGGCCGATTGGCCGGCGCTGGAGCAGGCCTGCACCGCACTGCTGGAACTGTCACCCGGCTCGCATGGTGCGCGTGGGCTGCTGGCGCGCATGTATCTCAACGCCGGCCGGTTTGCCGAGGCCGCCGCGGTCTATCGGCAACTCACCGAGCTGCTGGAAGAGCCGCGCTCTGCGCATTGGGACCACATGACGGCGGCCAGCGCGGCGCAGGATTGGGACGCGGTGCGTGCCTCTGCGCAGGCCATTGGCATGGAGCTGAGCAGCACCAGCGGCGTAGTCGAAGAGACCTGGGGCTGGGTGATCATTCGTTGCATGGATGATGGCGAAGTGGCCGAGTACTACGCGCGCCGCACCGGCCCGGTGACTGCGCGTATCGTCGAAAACGCGCCTGCGCATCGGCGCCAGCATGTCGGTGACTGGGTGGTGTTCGATGCCGAATTGCTGTATCCGCCGCCGGAAGACGAAGCCGAACGCGAGCGTTTCGTGCCGACCTACGCGCAGGTGCATGTGCTGCAAGCCGGTGGCTATGCCAATAGCTGGCTGGTGGACGGCGTGCATCCTGGCGACGAGGTCATCGAGGCGATGCGTGCAGACATGGAAATGCGCGGCTGGAAGATGTGGCTGCACAGTCGCGACGACTACCGCGTGGTCGACCCGGACCATCCGGATGCGTTCGACCCGGAGGATGCAACATCCGGACTGCCGGGCGTGTTGTTCACCGTGGCGCTTCCGGAAAACCTCGCCCCGCAGGAACTGCATCGCGTCCTGCGATGCACGACCTCGCGCTGGTCGCATCCGATGTGCTGGCTGCGGCTTGCCGAGGCCTGCGGCCAGGATCCGCAGCCGCATCTGGATGCGGTGGAGCGTTACGGGTTGTAGGGCGGCGATTCGCGTTATCCGGCGGCGGCCGGTCATGCGATCGCCGCCGGGATTGGGCATTCGGGGTTTGTGGCGTGCGTTCTGGCGTCACTTTTGATGCATTGCGATGCATCTGGTGTCGAGGATTCTGCCAATCCATTCATGGGCTTGCTGGCGGCGTTCGCTATACGGCGCCACCCTGGATGCAACACCGCGCTTTCAGCGTGCCTTCTGAATTGAGCGTATTGCGTTCGAGCGCAGCGCGCAGGCAGATCGCCTCGTCACTGCCGTAGCGCTTCGGCCGGTGTGCGTACACCGGCGGCGGCCGCAATGTGCGCATGCCCGGCCCGGTGACAACACGCAACCGGTGGCACCACGCACTGCAGGTGATGCGGGGCAGGGATTGGCGGCTGTCCGCGGGTATTTCCCGTTTCGCCAGGCACTTGCAGCGGAACAGTGCATGTCCGCAGGCGTGGACCGGCGCACGTTCGGCATGTGCGCGGCAATGTCACACTGCGCTCTTGGGCCCGGATGACTGCTACAGGTTGGCTCGCTGGTTGGCCAATCTGAATTGCTTTATTCTGCTACGCATCGGCGTGGGGGCGCCGCGTCGGTCAGGGCGCAGTCCAGCCCGCATGCCCAACCTCTTTTCTTTTGGTGGGTGATCTCATGGTGGCATTGCAGCAGCGCTCGATCGATGCGATTGGTGACCAGGAACACGCGTTGTTGGCCGCATGGTTGGAGTCCAGCCTGGGCAGCGATGCGCGTCTGTCGCGGCAGGAATTCGAAGCGCAGGCCGGCGAATTCCTGCGCTTGCTGGTGGCGTCGTTGAAGCACGACGGTAGCAGCCTGGACAGTGCCGAATGGAGCGAGGTGCGCCGCTTCCTGGAAAATCTCTCGCGCGACCGCGCCACGCGTGGTTTCGATTCGCAGGAAACCGCCAACTTCATCTTTTCGCTCAAGCGCGTGTTGTTTGCGCTGGTGCAGCGCCAATACGCCAGTCGCCCGGAAGAACTGGGGCAGCAGTTGTGGGCGTTGTCGGAATTGCTGGACCGCCTGGGCTTGTACACCGTGAAGGTTTTCCAGAAGACCCGCGAAGACATCATCGTGCGTCAGCAGGAAGAGATGCTGGAGCTGTCCACCCCGGTGGTGAAGCTGTGGGAGGGCGTGCTGGCGCTGCCGATGATCGGCACGCTGGATTCGCAGCGCACCCAGGTGGTGATGGAATCGCTACTGCAGCGCATTGTCGACACCGGCTCGGAAATCGCCATCATCGACATCACTGGCGTGCCAACCGTGGACACCCTGGTGGCGCAGCATCTGCTCAAGACCGTGACCGCGATCCGGCTGATGGGGGCCGACGCCATCATCAGCGGCGTGCGCCCGCAGATTGCGCAGACCATCGTGCATCTGGGCCTGGACCTGCAGGGGATCGTGACCAAGGCCAACCTGGCCGATGCGTTGGCGCTGGCGCTCAAGCGCACCGGCGTGGCCGTCAGCAGGGCGGACTGACATGGAGCGTATTCCGATCCTGCGGATGGGCCATCTGTTGTTGGTCACCATCCAGGTGGACATGCACGACCAGCTGGCGCTGCAACTGCAAGACGATCTGTCCGAGAAGATCAGCGCCACCTCTGCGCGCGGCCTGTTGATCGACATTTCCGCGCTGGATATCGTCGATTCGTTCATCGGGCGCATGATCAGCACCATCTCCGGGCTGGCGACGCTGATGGGCGCACAAACCGTGGTGGTGGGCATGCAGCCGGCGGTGGCGATTACCCTGGTGGAGTTGGGGCTGACCCTGCCGTCGGTGCGCACCGCGCTCGATGTCGAGCGCGGCATGCGCCTGCTGCAGCAACCCGATGCGGCTCCATGACGGCCGGCTCGCAACCGGTGCGCACCGAGCAGGATGTGGTGCTGGCGCGGCAGACCGTGCGCAAACTGGTGGTGCAATGCGGGCTGCGGCTGGTCGATCAAACCAAGCTGGTCACCGCGGCCAGCGAACTGGCGCGCAATACCGTGATCTACGGCGGTGGCGGCGACATGGACTGGGCACTGGTTGAAAGCGGCATTCGCAAGGGAGTGCAGCTGACGTTCCGCGACCAGGGACCGGGCATTGCAGACCTGGAACTCGCCTTGACCGACGGCTGGACCTCCGGCGGTGGCCTGGGGCTGGGACTGTCCGGCAGCCGGCGGCTGGTGGACGATTTCGTGCTCGACACAGCGCCGGGCGAAGGCACGCGAATCACCATCACCAAATGGAAGTGAACGTTACCGGCTTGGTGACCCGTTCGTTTCGTGTCGACGAAACCAGCCAGGTCGGACAGTCGCGCCGTGAGGCTACCGCCTTGGCGCAGATGCTCGCCTTCGATGAAGCCAGCTGTGGCCGGGTGGCACTGGTTGCCACCGAACTTGCCACCAACATGGTCAAGCACGGGCGTGGCGGCTGCCTGCAGTTGTCCACGGTGGCCGCGCGCGACGGCGGCATGGGTGTGGAGCTGTGCGCCATCGATGACGGCCCGGGCTTCGCGCTTACAGACGGCCTGCGCGATGGCTATTCCACCGCCGGAACGCCGGGCACCGGTTTGGGTGCGATCAAGCGCCAGGCGCAGCTGCTGGATGCGTATTCCGATGCCAAGGGTGCGATCGTGTTGGCACGCGTGTTCGCCCAGCCACGCGCCGAGCTTGATCTGCCCTACGGCGCGCTACGCGTACCGCTGCATAACGAAGTGGTGTGCGGCGATGGCTGGCATTTGGCGATCGATGCGCAACGGGTGACCGTCAGCGTGATCGACGGCCTGGGCCACGGGCCAGACGCGGCCGATGCCGCCGATGCCGGCACGCGCGCGGCGGCGCTGGCCAGTGGCGAGCCCGGCGAGCGCATCGCGCGCCTGCATGCCGGCATGAGCGGCACGCGCGGTGGCGCGGCGGCGGTCATGCAGTTCGATGCCGGCAGCGGCCAGGTGCGCTTTGCCGGGGTGGGCAATATCGTCGCCTCGCTGTGCGATGGCGATGGGGTGCGCGGCATGCCCTCGCACCCTGGCATCGTCGGGGTTCAGTTCCGCAAGGCGCAACCGTTCGACTTTCCACACGCGGCCGGCAAGTTGCTGGTCATGCACAGCGACGGCCTGCAATCGCGCTGGACCCTGCGCGATCACCCGGGCCTGCTGTCGCGCCATCCACGCATCATTGCCGCAGTGCTGGCACGCGATTACGCGCGCGGCCGCGACGATTGCTGCGTGTTCGTCATGCGCTTGGGAGGCATGCAATGAATTCAACCACCGATCTGCCGGCAGCCGAGATGGCTGAACTTGAAAGCCTGCGCCAGCAGAACCAGGCCTTGCGCGAAGAGCTGGAAGAAACCAACCAAGGCGTGCTGGCCTTGTATGCCGAGCTCGACCAGCAGGCCGAACAGCTGCGCGACGTGTCCGAACTCAAGAGCCGCTTTCTGTCGTACATGAGCCACGAGTTCCGTACCCCGCTAGGCTCGATCCTGAGCATCACCCGGCTGCTGGAGGACGGCATGGACGGGCCGCTCAACGCCGAGCAGCTCAAGCAGGTGCGCTTTGTCAGCGGTTCGGCGCGTGAGCTCACCGAGATGGTGGACGACCTGCTGGACCTGGCCAAGATCGAGGCCGGGCGCATCACCATCTCGCCGGGCTGGTTCGACCTGATGGACCTGTTCGCGGCGCTGCGCGGCATGTTCCGGCCGCTCACCGATATGGGCAGTACCACGCTGATCTTCGAGGATCCGCCGGTACTGCCGATGCTCTACACCGACGACAAGAAGCTGGCGCAGATCCTGCGCAATTTCATATCCAATGCGCTCAAGTTCACCCCGCAGGGACAGGTGCGCGTGTTTGCGCAGCTGGAAGGCGACAGCCATGTACGCTTTGGCGTGCAGGACACTGGCATCGGCATTCCGGCCGAGCTTCACGAGGCCTTGTTCGAAGATTTCGTACAGGTGGACTCGCCGCTGCAAAAACGCCTGACCGGCACCGGCCTGGGGTTGTCGATCTGCAAACGGTTCGCCGAATTGCTGGGCGGCCGGGTGGGGATCAACAGCGTGGTCGGGCAGGGTTCTGAATTTTACGTGGTGCTGCCGGTGACCCTGGCAGCGGAGGAGACACGTGGGCAGTAAGCACCACATTCTGGTCGTCGACGACAACGCGGTGACGCGTTATTCGGTGCGGCGCGTGCTCGAACACCATCAGTTCGTGATCGAAGAAGCCGGCACCGGGACCGAGGGGCTTGCGAAACTGGCCACGCAGACGTTTTCTGCGGTGGTGCTGGACGTCAACCTGCCGGACATGAGTGGCTTCGACATCGTGCGGACGCTGCGTGTCGAGCCGCGCACCGCATTGCTCCCGGTGGTGCATGTCTCGGCGGCCTCGATCGCCACCGGCGACATGATCACCGGGCTGGATGCCGGCGCCGACGCCTACCTGATCCATCCGGTCGACCCCAACGTATTGCTGGCCACGTTGCGCACCCTACTGCGCGCACGCCGCGCCGAGGAGGCGCTGCGGATCAGCGAGGCGCGTTTCCGCGAAATCTTCGAACACATCAGCGCGCCGATTGCGGTGGTGGATGCCAACCTGCACATGCACGAGGCCAATGCCGCGTTCCAGCGTTTGATCGGGAGCGCCACGCCCGGCGCCGCGATCCACGCCGCCGGGTTGGATCAGGCCGCCGCTGTGCATGCCCTGACCACTGCGTTGGCACAGCGCGAGCGCTGGAGCGGCACCTTGTCGCTGCTGCGCGATGGCAAGCTCTGCGAAACCGAATGGCGGGTGTCGCCCTACCGCGAGCCGGATCTGGGGCTGTTGCTGGTGGAAGACGTCACCGAGCAGCGCCTGCGCGAGCGCGAGCAGCGCCAGGAACTGGATACCGCCACCAGCGAGCTCGCGCATCAGATCGCGCAGCGCCAGCACACCGAAATCCAGCTGCTGCAGGCGCAAAAGATGGAAGCGCTGGGCAAGCTCACCGGTGGCATCGCGCACGACTTCAACAACCTGCTGACCAGCATCATCTCCGGGCTGGACATGATCCAGCTCGCAGTGGAATCCAACCGCATCGAACGGGTGCCGCGCCTGGCCGAGATCGCCACCGGCTCTGCGCACCGCGCCGCCGCGCTGACCCAGCGCATGCTGGCGTTCGCACGCAAGCAATCGCTGGACGCGCAACCGTTCGACGTCAACATCCGCGTGCGTTCGCTGGAAGACATGCTGCAGCGCTCGATCGGCGAAAACATTGCGCTGGAGCTGGAGCTTGCATCCACGCCGCTGGTGGCCATAGCCGATGCCAACCAGCTCGAAAACGTGGTGCTCAACCTGGTCATCAATGCGCGCGACGCATTGAAAGGGCAGGGCACCATCCGCATCCAGAGCGCGGCCTACACTGCGCACAACGATCCGGAACTGGACGACGGCGACTATGTCGCGGTGAAGGTGATCGACAACGGGAGTGGGATCGAGCCGGCCATTCTCGACCAGGTGTTCGAACCGTTTTTCACCACCAAACCCATCGGCGAAGGCACCGGCCTGGGTCTGTCGATGACCTACGGGTTCGCACGTCAATCCGGCGGCACCGCGCGCATCACCAGCACCGTGGGCCGTGGCACCACGGTGGCGTTGTTGCTGCCGCGTGGGCTCTCGGCCAACGAGCTGTTGCCGCCACCGGCGCCCAGCGTGCCACGCACGCGCAACGAGCGCATCTTGCTGGTAGACGACACCGACGTGGTGCGCATTATGGTGAGTGAAGTGCTCAGCGATGCCGGCTACCAGGTCATCGAAGCCGAGGATGCCAACGGCGCGCTGGAACAATTGCGCACCGAGGTGCATATCGACCTGGTGGTCTCCGATGTCGGCCTGCCCGGCATGAACGGGCGCGACATGGCCGATGTGGCGCGCATGCTACGCCCGGGTCTGCCGGTCCTGTTCATTACCGGCTACGCCGAAAACGCGGCCACGCGGCAAGAATTTCTCGCAGAAGGCATGGCCTTGCTGCCCAAGCCTTTCAGCCTCAACGATCTGCTCAACACGGTGGGGCAGATGCTCGACAGCAGCGTCCTGGCGCGGGCGTAGGGCGTTAAAGCGGCTGCTGAAATGCATGCGTAGCTGCGGCGCGGGCGCGGCCGGCGTTGGGACCCTGCATGCACCACGCGTGCAGCCCCGTTCCTGCACGCCGCTCAGCGCGCATACGCGTACGGCCCGAATGTGGCGCCAAGAAAACCGCCGGCCGACTCGGTGCTGAGCACACTTGCATCGCCCTGTTCGAGCAGCGTCTGCCACTGCCCCTGGCCGACGGCGTAATCCACGTGCACGCGGGCGGCATCCAGCGCAAAGCGCAGTCTCACCGGTTGCGTGGCATCGGGCAGGGGGGCGCGTGCCAGTTCGGTGCCGGTGCCGGGCTGTTGCGATCCGGCGCGGCGATACAGCACCACCGCAGCGCCGCTGTCCTCGCGCACCAGCATCGCTGCCAGGAAGTTGCTCTCCTTGGCCACGATCGCCAGACCGGCCTGTTCGCCTGGCGCCAGCGCGCTGCCATCCACGCTGGCGACCAAGGTGGCGTGATGGTGCTGCAGGCGATGACCTAGATAGGCCGGCGGACCACGGCCGAGATCGCCTAGCGCAACCTTTGCCGGGGTCACGCGCAAACCTTGCGCGCCGGGCTGATACCACGGCCTCGCGGGTGGGTGGATGGTCATCCATTGCATCGGCACGCGCGCATCCTGGAAGCGTTCGCTCCACTGCATCGGCCCGGTGGTCGGCAGGGTCTGCACGCCCGCCGGCAAAGGTGGGCGCGCGGCCACTGCAGGGACCGCGGCGCCATGCGGCAGCACCACCGGCCAGCCATCGCGCCATTGCACCGGCAACAAGAAGGTTTCCCGGCCCAGGTTGTAGTGATTGCCGCGATAAGGGCGCGTCGCGAGGAACACCGCCCACCATGCGCCGTCCTTGAGTTCGATGAACTGCGCATGCCCGGCCGAGGTGATCGGCGCAGTGCGAGACGGGTCCAGGTCGCGTTGGGTGAGCACCGGATTGCCGCTCCAGGTCTCGTATGGCCCGGCGATCTGGCGGCTGCGGTAGATCATCTGCGCATGCTGCTCGCCGGTGCCGCCTTCGGCCGCGGTAAGGTAGTAGTAGCCATCGCGGCGGAACAGATGCGGGCCTTCGATGTGTTCGGGATTGGTCGCCGGCTTGAAGCCGGAATCCACGATCACCTGACGGGTGCCGACCAACTTCATGCTGGCCAGATCCAGCTGCTGCAGCCAGATGGCGCGGTGCCCGTCGTAGCGCATCTTGCCGGCCGGCACGTCGTTGTTGACCAGCCAGGCGCTGCCATCGTCATCGAAAAACAGCGAGGGGTCGATGCCCTTGGCGTCCAACCAGATCGGATCGGACCATGGCCCGGCAGGATCGGTGGCGGTGATCAGGAAATTGCCGCCATCGCAGTAAAAACAGGTGTTGGCGATATAGAAGGTGCCAGCGTGGTGGCTGATGCTGGCGGCAAACAGGCCGCGGGTCAGTTCGTCGTTGCCGTAGTTGATCTGGGTTGGACGGTCGATCGCGTTGCCGATCTGGTTCCAGTGCACCAGGTCGCTGCTCTTGAAGACCGGCAGGCCGGGGAAGTAGCCGAAACTGGAATTCACCAGATAAAAATCGTCGCCGACGCGCACCGCCGACGGGTCCGGATGAAAGCCGGCCACGACCGGATTGCGGTATTGCGCGGCAGTTGGCACGGGGCCACTATCGTCGCCTTGGTAATCGATCTGCGTGATCAACGCGGTGCCGGCTTGTGCCAGCTGACAGCTCAATGCGGCCAGCAGGCCGGCCATCCATGTGAGTCGTTTCAAGAGATCCCCGTGTGCCATGCCCTGGCGCAACGCCAGTACGACACCAGCATGACAGCACGCAGGGCGGCGTGGCATGACGTTTTGCGATGCCAGCGCTGCGTGATGGCATGCCTGCACGCGCGTGGCGGCGTGTGATGATCGGGCGCTGCCACTTCGCTGCAACATTGCTGACATATCGTGCGCGCGGCGCCACGCGGCGCCACGCGGCGCCGCCAGCAGGCATGCCATGCCGAATGGCTTCGACGCTGTGTCATCACCTCGCATCACTTTCTAGGATCAGTCCGCATGCCGTTGTACTCGCCTGTCTTTTCGTTGCCGGTGTCCGCTATTGCACAGGTCGCTGCGCGCCGCCGCGCCGCCTTGCAGCGCACGCCGCTCGCGCGTGCCTGCGCGTGCCTGTTGCTAGCCTCGTTGGCGGCAACCGCGTCTGCGCAGCAAGCGCCGGCGGCCCAGGGCGAAGCCAGCCCCACCGCGCTGGACACGGTCACCGTCACTGCCGAGCACCGCGAGCAGAACCTGCAGGACGTGCCGGTCTCGGTCGGCGTGGTGCAGGGCGCAGCGATGCGCGACTACACCGCCGGTGGCGACGACACGCTGCTGGCGCTTTCCGGCCGCGTACCGGGCTTCTACGCCGAAACCACCACCGGGCGCATCTTCCCGCGCTTCTATATCCGTGGCCTGGGCAATATCGATTTCTACCTGGGTGCCTCGCAGCCGGTGTCCATCATCCAGGACGATGTGGTGCTGGAGCATGTCGTGCTCAAATCCAATCCGGTCTATGACGTGGACCAGGTCGAAGTGCTGCGCGGCCCGCAAGGCACGCTGTTCGGGCGCAACACCACCGCCGGCATCGTCAAGTTCGATACGGTCAAGCCCAGCGACACCTACACCGGTCGCGTCAACGCCAGCTACGGCAGCTACAACACCCTCTCGCTGGATGGCGGCTTCGGTGGCCCCATCAACGATGTGCTGTCGTTCCGTGTGTCCGCGTTGTACCAGCACCGCGACGATTGGGTGGACAACACCTTTGCCGGTAGCAGCGCCGACGGCACGCGCACGCCGCGCAAGGACGCGATGGGCGGTTACAACGACCGCAATGCGCGCTTGCAGGTCTTGCTCAAGCCCAACGATGCGTTCTCGCTGCTGGGCTCGGTGCACACGCGCGATTACGACGGCACCTCCACCTTGTTCCTGCGCAATGCGATCACGCGTGGCAGCGACAAGGTGGACGTGCCGCGCGACCGCGTAGCCTACGACGAAGGTCACGACAACCATCAGGCATATCAAACCGATGGCGGCTCGCTCAAGGCGATTTACGACTTCGGTGGCGTGTCGCTGACCTCCATCACCGCCTACGAAACCACCTCCGGCTACAGCCGTGGCGACACCGATGGCGGTGCTGCCGCCAATTACCCGGTCAATGGCGTGCCGAACGGCTTTGGCCAGTCGATGGGACAGATCCGCGACCTGGACCAGTACACGCAGGAATTGCGCCTGGCCAGCGAAGGCGACGATGCCCTGCAGTGGCAGGTGGGCGCGTTCTATTTCGATGGCCGCGACACCACCGATTTCTATCAGCGTGCCTTCTTCCTGCAGACCGCCGCGCGCAACCCCAACAACTGGGTGCGCCTGCGCAATACCAATACCTCGTGGGCCGGCTTCGGTCAGCTCAGCTATAAGGCGACCGACGCGCTGACGCTGACTGCCGGCATCCGCCAGACCAAGGACACCAAGGAAACCCGACTGTTGAAGACCGCCGACACCGCGGCCGGTGTGGTGACCTACCGCGGCCGGCGCGATGTGCGCATGTCCGATACCCAGCCCAGCTGGGATCTGAGCGCGATGTATGAGATCGATCCGCAGTTGAGCGTGTATGCGCGTGTGGCGCGCGGTTTCCGTGGCCCCACCATCCAGGGCCGCAGCGCGGTGTTCAATTCCGATTTCACCACTGCCGATTCGGAAACCATCCTGTCCTGGGAAGCCGGCATCAAGAGCAGCCTGTTCGAGAACCGTCTGCGCCTGAATGTCAGCGGCTTCACCTACACGGTCGACGATATCCAGCTCAACGGCAACGACTCGGACGGCAATGGGGTGCTGTTCAATGCCGACAAGGCCAAGGCCTATGGCATGGAAGCGGATCTGGACTGGCGCCCGATCTCCAACCTGTCGATCACCGCCGGCCTGAGCCTGTTGCATAGCCAAATCCACGACGAGCGCGTCTATGCGCAGGTCTGCGCGCTCAATGGCGTGGTGGTGTGCACGGTCAACGACCCGACCATTCGCGTAGGTGCCAACACCTTCGCCCAGATCGACGGCAATCCGCTGCCCAACGCGCCCAAGTACAACCTCAACCTGGCCGCGCGCTACGACATCCCGGTCGGCAACGACGGCGCGTTCTTCGTGTCCACCGACTGGAACAAGCAGGGCCAGACCAGCTTCGTGCTGTACGACTCCACCGAATTCCGCTCCGACGGTAATTTCGAAGGTGGCCTCAAGCTGGGCTACACCGGTGGCTACGGTGCGTGGGAAGTGGCGGCGTTCGCGCGCAATATCACCAACGAAAAGAACCTCAAGGGCGTGATCGAAAACTACATGGCCGCGGTCTACAACGAGCCGCGTGTCGTCGGGGTGTCGGTCAACGTCAACTGGCAGTGACGGGTTGATCGCCTGATTGCAGTCACTGCGGCGTCTGTGCCGCAGTGATATTTCCTGCAGGTGGGCAGGCCAGCTGCGTGCATGCGCAGCTGACCTTCGTATTGCGTCACCGCTTGCTCAGGACAGAGCGCACCCAGTTGACGATTTGCGTGCTGCTCACCGCGCCGGAATGACGGCCCAGTTCCTGGCCACCCTGGATGACCAGCAAGGTGGGAATGCTGCGGATGCCAAAGCGCGTGCCCAGCGCCGGATGCAGGTCGGTATCCACCTTGGCCAGGCGCACCTGCGGTTCCAATGCTGCGGCGGCTGCGGCAAATTGCGGCGCCATGCTCAGGCATGGCCCGCACCAGGGCGCCCAGAAATCCACCACTAACGGCAATGCGCTGCGCACCGCATGCTTGTCGAAATCTGCAGCCGACAAGGCCACCGGCGTCCCCAGGAACAGCGGCTTGTGGCAGCTGCCGCAGTTGGGTGCATCGCGCAGGCGCGTGGGCGCAATACGGTTCATCGCAGCGCAACTCGGACAGGCGATCAGTAGCGGTGCGTCGGTCATGTGGGTCTCCGGTCGGCGGCGCTGCCTGCGCTATCTCCGGCCATCGCTGGCGGCGCATGCTGCATGCCGCCAGTGTAGCGATCACCACAAACGATTCCGTGCCGAACGTCAGCGGCAGTACCAGCCTGCGCATGCCTGATCAACGTCCCGCGGGCCATCGCGCGCTGCATCGCTCAAGCCGATTGGCCCAGCGCCACGATCGGTACGAAGCCACCGTAGACCATGCGCTTGCCATCGAACGGCATCGGATTGACCGACGGGTCCATGCGTGGGTCTTCCATCATCTTGCGCATGCCTTCATCCCGGGTGGCCTTGTCCGGCCATTCGATCCAGGAAAACACCACGGTCTCTTCGGCGGTGGCATCCACTGCGCGATAGAAGTCGGTCCATTGCCCCGCTTGGACATCGTCACCCCAACACTCCACCACCCGCAGGGCACCGTACTCCATGATGACCGCATCGCCCATGCGGGCATGCGCGATAAAGGCTTCTTTGTTGGCCGTGGGGACGGCAAGCACGAAACCATCGATATACGACATAACCACCTCCGCAGATGGGCTGCACGGCGTGCACGTGAGGATGACCAAGAAGGGATATTTGGTGCGACCAACAACTGGAGAGCAGTGGGGCAGGAGCGTGCATCCAGCGCGCTGGCCGCACGAGCAAACTGTGCATGGGGTGCAACGGCACTGCTTGAGCTGGCTGTCGCCTGGGCTATCAGGCGCACTGCCGAGGTCCTGCCTGTCGGGCTCGCTGGCGCGGCGGCCGCGGATCTGTCGTGCCTCGATCGACGGCAGCGCCCTGCAAGCACTTTTGCTGGAGGCCGCGGCAGTGCATCGGCGAAGATGCGCTGGTCGCAAAGCTGCGCGAGCAACGGCACTGCGGTCGTCGCCACAGTACGGCGGTCAGGCTGCCAGGTTGTGGCGGCGTAATCTTGCCTCGAACACCACGTCGCCGTCCTCGTTGCGCGCCTGCAGCGTACCGCCGTGTGCCTTGACGAACTGGTCGGCGATGAACAGGCCAAGTCCCAGCCCCTGGCTTGCATGGAAGCTGGCCTTGAACGGTTCGAACAGACGCGGCATCAGGCTGTCGGGAATGCTGCCGGCGTTGCGCACCGACAGGCGCAGGGTGTCGTGTTCGCGGCCATCCAGATGCACCTGCACCGGATGGCGTCCGCCATGCAGGACCGCGTTGCCGACCAGATTGGACACGACCTGCGCCAACCGGTCGCCGTCGCCATCGCCATCCAGGTCGCCCTCGGTGCGCAGGTCGATCGTGGTGTGCGGATTGGCCTGCGCCACTTCGCCCACCACGCTGTGCACCACCTCGCCCAGGTTGCATGGGCCGAACTGCATCGGCAAACCATCGGTGCGCAGGCGCGAAAAATCCAGTAATTGCTCGACCATGCGGGACATGCGGTGCGCGCTGTTTTCCAGGTGTTCCAGCGTGCGCGCAGCCGAACTGTCGGCATCGACATCCAGGCCGAGTTTGTCGGCGCACAGCAGGATCACCGACAGCGGTGTGCGCAGGTCGTGGGTGAGCACGGCCATCATGGTCTCGTTGAGCTTGAGCGCGCGTTCGAGCGAAGCATTTCTCGCCTTGAGCAGCCGCCGCTGCTGATACAACTCGATGAATACGTTGACCTTGCTCAGGATGATGTGCGGCTCGATCGGCTTGTGCAGAAAATCCACGGCGCCGGTTTCGTAACCCTGGAAGGCGCGCATCGGATCGTTCGGCGATGCGGTCAGGAAAATGATCGGCACATGCCGGGTGCGCTGCGAACCGCGCATCAATTCCGCCAGCGAAAACCCGTCCATCTCCGGCATGTGCACGTCCAGCAGCGCCAATGCCACGTCGTGTTCGAGCAGTAGTTCCAGCGCCTGCGCACCGGAGGCGGCGCACAGCACGCGGATGCCGTCGCGTTGCAGCAGCGCTTCCATGGCCACCAGATTCTGCGGCACATCGTCCACGATCAGGATCTTGGTCGATTCGGTGTCGTCGCTGCTTGCAGCCAGGCCGGTCGCGGTAAGGTTCATGCGTGAAAAGCTTCCAGTCGGGTGCAGATGGCTTGCAAGGTCAGCACCGCATCGGCGCCGGCGTGGGCGAGAGCGGAGGCGGGCATCAGCGACGCGGCGGCGTCATCGGGGCGCTGGATCCAGGCAATGCCGCCCATCGCACGCACCGCGGCCACACCGGCGCTGCCGTCGCTGCTGGCACCGGTGAGCAGGATTGCCAGCAGGCGTTCGCCGAAGACATCGGCAGCCGATTCGAACAGCAGGTCGATCGCCGGGCGCGAAAACAACACCGGGGCATCCATCGACAACGCCAGGCTGTCGCGGTCTTCCACCAGCAGGTGGTAGTCGGGCGGGGCGATGGTGACGGTGCCGGGCAACAGCGGCTGCTTGTCTTCGGCCTCGCGCACCGGCAGCGCGCAGCGCGCGTCCATCAGCTCGGCGATGTGGCTGGGGCGGTCGCGCGGCAGATGCAGCACGACCAACACCGGCATCGGCAAGTCTGCCGGCAGCCCGGACAACAACGCCTGCAGGGCCATCACGCCACCGGCGGATGCACCGATCACGATCGCATCGAAACGCTGGGCTGCAGACGCGCAGCTCATGCGGCTTTCCGATACAGCCGCTGCTCGCGCGCACAGGCTTCGAACGCCTGCGCGTGCGCGCCGAACTGCAGCGACTCCTTGCTGCCCAACCCGAGAAAGCCGCGATGCACCAATGCGTCGTAGAACAACCCCACCGCACGATCCTGCAAGCTGCGGTTGAAATAGATCAGCACGTTGCGGCAGGACACCAGGTGGACTTCGGAAAACACCGTGTCGGTCGCCAGGCTGTGGTCGGCGAAAACGATATTGCGTTTCAGGCGCCGGTCGAACACCGCACCGTCGTAAGCGGTGGTGTAGTAGTCCGACAGCGAGGTGCGGCCACCGGCGTCCAGATAGTTACGGCTGAACTGCGCGATACGATCGATGCCATAGGCGCCGGCTTCGGCCATGCTCAGCGCTTCGGGGTTGATGTCGGTGGCGTAGATCACCGCCTTTTCCAACAGGCCTTCTTCGTGCAGCAGGATGGCCAGGGACCAGACTTCTTCGCCGGTACTGCAGCCTGCCACCCAGAGCTTGATCGAGGGATAGGTGCGCAACACCGGTACCGCATGCTCGCGCAGGACGCGGAAATATGCCGGGTCGCGGAACATCTCCGAGACCTGCACGGTGAAGAACTGCATCGCCTGCGCAAAGGTGTCCGGCTCGTGCAGCAGACGGTGCTGCAGATCGGCCACTCGCGCGCAGTCGAAACGCGCCATTGCGTGGCGCATGCGCCGTCGCAACGAGGACACCGCATAGTCGCGGAAGTCGTAGTGATAGCGCTGGAACACCGCTTCCAGCAGCACGCGCAGTTCCAGGTCGAACAGCTCTACCGGGTTCATTGCCGCGAGCACCATACGCGGCAGAGCGAGACCAGCTTGTCCACGTCGATGGGCTTGGCGATGTAGTCGTTGGCGCCGGCTTCCAGGCAACGTTCGCGGTCGTCGGCCATGGCCTTGGCGGTCAGCGCGATGATGGGCAGATCCTGCCATTGACGATTGGCACGGATCTGCCGCATCGCGGTGATGCCATCCATCTCCGGCATCATGATGTCCATCAGGACCAGGTCCACCTCGTGCTTGGCCAGGTGCTCCAGCGCCTCGCGGCCATTGCGTGCGATCTGCAGCGTGACGCCCAGCGGTTCGAGCACGCTGGACAGCGCAAAGATGTTGCGCACATCGTCTTCGGCCAGCAGCACGGTGGCGCCGTCCAGCACCGCGTCGCGGCGGCGTGCTTCGCGCAGCAGGCGCTGCTGATCGCTGGGCAACGAGGCTTCCACGCTGTGCAGGAACAGCGTTACCTCATCGAGCAGACGCTCCGGCGAGCGCACGCCCTTGATGATGATGCTCTTGGAATACCGGCGCAGGCCTTGCTCTTCGTCGCGGGTCAGTGCGCGCCCGGTGTAGACGATCACGGGAGGGAAGGCGACCGCATCGTTGCCGGCCATGCGTTCGAGCAGGTCGTAGCCGCTGCCGTCGGGCAAGGCCAGATCGGTGACCATGCAATCGAAGGTGGAACTTGCCAGCTGGTCCATCGCCTCGGCAATGCTGCCGACCGCCACGATGTCCAGCTGGTCGCGCGCCAGCAGCAATTGCAGATTCGCGCGCAAGGCGCTGTCGTCTTCGACGATCAACAAACGACGCACTGCGCGTGCGTTGGTTTCTTCCAGCTGGCGGATCGCACCGGCCAGCAGTTCGCGTGTTGCAGGCTTGATCAGGTAGCCAACCGCACCAAGCTCCAGCGCAATCTGGCTGCGTTCCAACGCGGACACCACGTGGACAGGCACATGGCGTGTGGCCGGATCGCGCTTGAGGCGTTCGAGCACGCTCAGACCGGACGCATCCGGCAAGCCGATGTCGAGCAGGATGCCGCTGGGGCGCAGTTCGGCGGCCAGGCGCAGGGCTTCTTCTGCGTTGGGGGCCACCACGCAATCGAAATCCAGTTCGTGGGCCAGTTCCACCAGCGCTTGCGCAAAGCGGGTGTCGTCTTCCACCGCCAGGATCAGCCGGCCTGGGCGGCTGCGTTGGTCGCGATCGTCGTCGGCCCGCTGGATCGGTGCGGCATTGGGCGATGCGATCGGCACTGGCGCCATGTGGGCCGCCGCAAGAGCAGGTGCGCCGGATGGCGCACCTAGCGTGCTGCCAGTGCGTTGTTGCACGTGGGCTCCAGACGCCGGGGCTGCGACCGCGGCGACGTTCGCAGCTGCATCGGCAGGGCCGATCACCTCCGCAGGTGCGCCATCGGTCGGCAATTCCAGCGTAAAGCAGCTGCCGCGCCCCGGCTCGCTGTCCACACTGATGCTGCCGCCCATGCGTTGCGCCAGGTCGCGCGAAATCGACAAACCCAACCCGGTACCGCCATAGCGGCGGCGCGTGCTGCCATCGGCCTGACGGAACGCTTCGAAGATCACCTCGCTCTGTTCGCGCGCGATGCCGATGCCGGTGTCGGTTACCGCGAAGCGCACGCGGCCCGGCGCAGATGCCTGGACCAGCAGGCCGACCTTGCCGTGTTCGGTGAACTTGATGGCGTTGGCCAACAGGTTCTTGAGGATCTGCTGCAGGCGCTGGTTGTCGACGACCAACTGTGCCGGCGCACCGGCAGCTGCCGTGATCTCCAATGCCAGGCCCTTCTGTCGCGCCAGCGGTTCGAAGGTGTCGCGCAGGCGTTGCAGCACCGAACCGGTGACGACCGTTTCGTCGGCCAACTCCACGTGCCCGGCTTCGATTTTGGACAGGTCCAGAATGTCGTTGATCAGCGCCAGCAGGTCGTTGTTGGACGACAGGATCGCCTGCGCATACTTCACCTGCTCGGCGCTGAGCGTGCCGTCCTTGTTGTCGGCCAGCAGCTTGGCCAGGATCAAGGCGCTGTTGAGCGGCGTGCGCAACTCGTGCGACATGTTGGCCAGGAATTCCGACTTGTAGCGCGAGGCAGTGGACAACTCGTTGCTATTGCGCACCAGCTGATTCTGCGCGATCAACAAGGCCTGCTTCTGCGCTTCCAGTGCCTGGGTGCGCTCTTCCAGCTGCACGTTGGTCTGTTCTAGTTCTGCCTGCTGCACTTCCAGGTCGCTTTGCGACTGCTGCAGGCTACGGCTCTGTTCTTCAAGTTCCTCGTTGGCCACGCGCAGCTCTTCCTGCTGGGTCTGCAGTTCCTCGCTCTGTCGCTGGGTTTCTTCCAGCAGGGCCACCAGCTGCGCGCGCAGCAATGCGGTGCGCAGTGCCAGGCCGATGTTCTCGCCGCAGCGTGCCAGCAGTTCTTCTTCGCGCGAGCTGGCGGTGCGTGGGTCGGTCACGCGCCCGAGCTCGATGATGCCGATCACCCGGTCGTCGGCGGTGATCGGCGCCAGCAGCAACTCCTGGCAGCTGCTCTGGCCCAGCCCGGAGGCAATCTGCAGATGACCGGCGTCCATGCCGCGGATGCGACGCACTGTGCCACGTTGCAGCACCTCGCCGAGCTGGCCGGCAGCGGTCGGCAGCGTCTGCGGCAGATCGGGCGGCAACGCCGCACCACCGGTGAGTCGCAGACGGTCGCCCTCGATGCGATAGAGCGCACCGACCTGCGCATCCAGCGTCTGGCACAGTGCGCGCACCGCGGCGTCGGCCAGCTCCTGCGGCGCCTGATCGCCGCGCAAACTGGCCTCGACCGTGTTTTCTGCCAGCTGCAGCCACAGTGCGAATTCGGCCTGCCGGCGTGCGCGGATCGCCTGCATCACCACCAACGCCATCGCCAGGAACGACACGCCGCCAATGCTGCGATTGACCGAGGAAAAACTCGAATTCGTGCTCGGTGGCGCAAGCTGAAAACCAATCGCCAGCAAGATACACGACAGCACGCCCACGATGAGCGGCACCTGCGGGCGGTTCTGAAACACCGTCACGCCTACTGCTACGAAGTAAGTCAGCCACACCGCATAACCCAGCGGAGTCACCAGTTCCATGCCCAGCGTTCCCGCCATCAAGGCCCCCGCGATGACCCAAGTCCAGCGGTCGCGTGTGGTCGAGATGGTTTGCATAAGGTGCGTGGACCGAACTGGAAGGGCAGTCATGGTAGCCGATAACTTTCACGCACAAATCGCCGGAAATTTGACGCTTTTTGCTGCCGCGTTGGCTTGCACGCAGCCTTCACGCAGCTATCAATATGGTCCCGCGCTTTTCTGGGGGAATCATCGCGCGATGGATGCGGAAACGGCCGTCGACAGCGCAGGGCCGCTTTCTTACGACAGCCGGCAGTGTCAGCTGTTGGTGCAGAGCGTGTCCGATCATGCGATCTACATGCTCGATATCGGTGGGCATATTCGCAGCTGGAACCCCGGCGGCGAGCGCATCAAGGGCTACAGCGCAAGCGAGGTATTAGGCACGCATTTCTCGCGGTTCTACCTGCCCGAGGATGCGCAACGCGACGAACCCAGCCGCAATCTGGAAATCGCCAAGCGGGAAGGGCGCTTCGCTGCCGAAGGTTGGCGCTTGCGCAAGGACGGCAGCCGGTTCTGGGCCAGCGTGGTGATCGAACCGGTGCTGGAATTCGGCGTGCTGGTGGGGTTTGCAAAAGTCACTCGCGATCTGACCGAGCGCCGTGAGGCGCAGCATTTGCTGCAACAGGCGCAGCAGGCGTTGCTGCAATCGCAGAAGGTCGAAGCCTTGGGTCGGTTGACGCTGGGCATGGCCCACGATTTCAACAACCTGCTCACGGTGATGGTGACCAGCCTGGATCTGATTGCGCTGCGCGCAGGCGAGGACGCGCGCACCCGCATGTTGATCGAAGTGGCGCAAACTGCGGTCGATCGCGGCACCTTGCTGACGCGGCAACTGCTCGCTTTCGCGCGCGGTCAACAACTGAACCCTGAGCGCCACCCGGTCAACGACATCGTGACGCGTTCGTTGGAACTGTTGCGGCGTGCCTGTCCGCCGGGCGTGAGCTTGTCGTTGCAGTTTGCCGACGCACTGCCGCATGTGCGCGTAGACCCCGGTCAGCTGGAGGCGGCGTTGCTCAATCTGGTCTTCAATAGTTGCGATGCGATGCCCTCTGGCGGCAGCATCGCGTTGCTCACTTCTGCTGCGCAGCGATCCGAACCGTCAAGCCCACAAGGCGTCCGTCGCCCATACGTCGCCCTTGCCGTACGCGACGACGGTCCGGGCATGTCCGCGCACGTTGCACAACGCGCCAGCGAGCCATTTTTCACCACCAAGGATGTCGGCAAGGGCTCCGGCCTGGGCTTGAGCCAGGTCTATGGCTTCGCATCCCAGTCCGGTGGCTTCGTCGAGCTTGAGACCGCACCTGGACGCGGCACTACCGTCACCGTGTTTCTCCCGGCCGTCGAGGAGGCCGAGCATGACTGAATTCCTTCGCCTGCTGATGGTGGAAGACCAAGAAGAACTGCGCGAATTGATCGGCGAAGCGCTGCGCGATGCCGGCATCAGCGTCGACACCGCCGATGATGGTCACAGCGCGTTGCGCATGGTGCGCGACAGTGGCCCGTACGACGTGGTGTTCAGCGATATCCGCATGCCCAACGGCATGTCGGGCATCGAACTGAGCGAGCAGGTGGCGCAACTGCTGCCGCAGGCGCGCGTGATTCTGGCCTCGGGGTTTGCCAAGGCGCAGTTGCCGCCGTTGCCGGCGCAGGTCGATTTCCTGCCCAAACCGTACCGCCTGCGTCAACTCATCGACATGCTCAAGGCCACCCCAGCCAACGCGTAGACGTTGGCTGGGCGTGCGGCCTCAACGGCTCTGGTAGTACACCTTGTCGATGGCGATCTCCACCGGTGCAGCCGGTGGATCGGCCACCAGCATGAAGGGCTGTTTGACCGCCTGCAGATCCAGATCGTAGAAGGCGCTGAACGGGATGCTCACCTCGTGCCAGGCGCCATCGCGCACCAGTCCGTACTGGTTGCCGCCAGCGACAAAATCCACCCAGCTATCGCCGAAGCTGGTGTTGATGCCGATCTTGAATGTCGACGGCGTGGTGGTCTTGACGTGCAGCTTCAATGCACCGCCGGCATACGCAGCGAGATTGCGGTAGTCGCTCTGGATGCCCAATCCAAACCATGCCCCGGCGTTGGCGCGGTAGGCCATGACACTGCCGCCCTCGAAAGGCGCCTGCGCAATCGGCGTGAGATTGTTCCACAGATACAACTCGGCATCCTGGCCGAAGGTCAGCCGTGCACTGGTATCGGTCTGTTCGGTAAACACCCCGAACCGGCCCGCGGGCACGGCATGTTGCGTGCCCACGTACAACTGCGACCCTGGGTTCTGATACAGGCGGATGTAATCGACCTCCATTTTGCCAGGGAGCGGGGCCGTCACCGCAGCAGGCGAGGTCACACCAGTGAAGGTGCCGCCCACCGCCAGGTTGAGCAACAGATACTGCTGCTGATGGAATTCATGCAAGGAAGCGCCTTCGATATTGGAAATCGCAAATTCGAAGTATTGCTGCCCGTCGATCGAGACGCGGATGAATTGCGGGTCCCAGGTCAATCGGTACACATGAAAATCGTCATGCAGATTCACCGGGCTGGTATAGCTGGTGTCGTAATCGGCCTGCGACCCGTTGTAGTCCCAGTGCACCGCCGCGCCGATGCGACGGTTCGCGGTGCCATTGGCGATCGCGGCGGCCATGCAGGCTTCCATGAGGTCGATTTCCCCGCGGCCCGGCCACACGCCGATGGTGCCGAGCATCCAGTACGCCGGCCACAAACCGTTGCCCACCACCGGCGTTTTGATGCGCGCCTCCAGCGTGCCGTACGTGAAATGCATGCGGCCCTCGGTCTTGAGCCGTGCTGAAGTGAACGGCATGCCGCCGAAGGCTTCGCGGCGTGCTTCGATCACCAACCTGCCGTTTTCGATCCGCGCATTCTCGGTGCGGCTGGTGTAGTACTGCATCTCGCCGTTGCCCCAGCCGCACAAGCCGATCTGGCATCCGTTGCCGACGTCGTAGGTCCATTTGGTGCCGTCGATGGCAGGCCCGTTGAAGTTGTCTTCCCATACCAGCGTCTGCGCACTCGCGCTCGTTGTAAGCGCGACGCCAAGCAGAACAGCGAACTGCACAGTCACAGCGCGTAGTGTGTTCATTGCGAGCCTCTCCTGGTACGGAATCAAATCCGTGGAGGGGCGACGCTGCGTAGCGGCTGCCTGCGTGTCAAAGAAAATGTCGTGCGTGCTTCAGATTCGTGGTGTTCATTCCGGAATAATCAATCATTGGCATGATGCCGGTCGCAAACCCTGTCGGCGACATGTTGCGCGGCAGCAGCCAGTGGCGCGGCGGATCGGTGATGTGTGCTTTCCCCAATGCTGATTGCACGTCCGGATACGCGACGCCCCGGCCGCCTCAGCCGAACTCGCTTGCAAGCGGTTGCAAGACCGTGGCCTGTGGTGCGCGTGCCCAGTGCGCATCGACGTGGTCTGTGCACGATAGATGCCGCGTACTGCCGATGCCGGCACACGTCTTGGCGAGTGATTGCAGTCCAGTGTTTTCAACTCCGAAACCCGGGCCTCAACAACAGCGCCATCTGCCTTTAGAAACGGCGCATCGCCTGCAATGCGATACGCCTCCGGTACGCGCCTTGAACCTGTGGTCGCGACGGCATGGCGACGTGATCACCAGGCACATGCGAAATGCAACGATCGCGCCCCCTTGCAAGGCGCGTCCGAACGAGGCAACCCGGTGCCCACATGGCTGGCCGTGTCCGGCACGTAGGCCCTGTGCATTGCATCCGATCGCTCATTGCAGCTTGAGCATCACGATCGAATGCGCCGGCAGCGCCACGTTCACTGTCTTGCCTTGGACACGTGCGCCCTTGAATGCCACTGGCGCAACGGCCTGTGGCTGCGCATAGGTGTTGTACGTGGCGATCGCCGGTGCCGTCAGGATCTGTCCCTCCACCGCACGCAGCGGCAACCCTTCCACCTGCACGCTCACAGTCGCCGACGCGCTCGCGTCCAGATTGGTCAGTGCGACATACACATGACCATCCTTCGCCTTGACCGCCGAGCCGTGCACTGCCGGCACCTGCGTGTCGCCATGACGGTATTGCGGTGTCTGCAATTGCAGCGGCAGGTGGGTGGCGTCCTGGTAGGGCTTGTAAAGCGCAAACACGTGGTAGGTGGGCGTCAGCACCATCTTGTCGCCATCGGTGAGGATCATCGCCTGCAGCACATTGACCATCTGCGCGATGTTGGCCATGCGCACGCGCTCGGCATGCTGGCTGAAGATGTCGAAGTTGAGGGACGCCACCAGCGCGTCGCGCAGGCTGTTTTGCTGCTGCAGGAAACCGGGGTTGGTGCCTGGCAATGGCGCATACCAGGTGCCCCATTCGTCCACGACCAGAGCCACTTTCTTGGCTGGGTCGTACTTGTCCATGATCGCGCTGTGCTTGGTGATCAGCTCGTCCATCACCAAGGTGCGCGACAAGGTCTGGATCCATGCGGCTTCGTCGAACGTGGTCGACGACGCGCGCGGCGGCCAGCCACCGGGAATGGTGTAGTAGTGCATGCTCAGCCCGTCCATGAACTTGGTGGCCTCGCGCATCATCACTTCGGTCCAGTGATAGTCGTCGTCGCTTGGGCCAGGCGCGATCTTGAGGATCTTCTGGCTGGCCGGCGACTTGACGAAGGTCTGGTAGCGGCGAAACACATCGGCTGCGTACTCCACGCGCATATTGCCGCCGCAGCCCCACAACTCGTTACCCACACCGAAGTAGGGAACCTGCCAGGGCGCATCGCGGCCATTGGCGCGGCGCTCGTTGGCCAGGCTCGAGCGTGTGGGCGCGGTCATGTATTCGGCCCACTGCGCGATCTCCTCCGGCGCAGCATCGCCCACGTTCCCGGCGATATAGGCCTGGGTGCCGAGCAGTTCGGTAAAGTCCATGAACTCGTGCGTGCCGAAACGGTTGGACTCTTCCACACCGCCCCAGTGCGTATTGACCCGGATCGGGCGCTTGGCCGGCGTGCCGACGCCATCGCGCCAGTGGTATTCGTCGGCGAAGCAACCTCCGGGCCAGCGGATGTTGGGGACGGCAATGGCTTTCAGTGCGGCGACCACGTCGTTGCGATAGCCGTACGTGTTGGGAATCGGCGACTCTTCGCCCACCCACACGCCACCATAGATGCCGGTACCCAGATGCTCGGCGAATTGGCCGAACAGTTGCCGCGACACCTGCGCGCCGGGCTGGTCCACGCGCAACGTGCCGTTGACCTTGACCTCGGCAGCGAAGCTGGCCGGCACGCTGGCAATCGAGGCGGCGACGAAAACGGCGTTCAACAGCTGCCTGCGCGATGCCTGCAACGCGGGGGAAATCCACTGCATCGGGTCGGTGCTCCTGTGCTGGTCGATGGTCGGGTGGGTGCTGCTGCGATGGGAAACGCGCTGCTAGCGTAGTGCCGGTGGCCGCCCTTTGTATTGCTGCAGCGCGGCCGTTGCAGGCGGGCGCGGCAGTCGCTTCGCCGCAATCGCCTCGCCGGCCAGGATGTGCGCAGCAGCATGGTCGGCAGCCACCGCATGCGGCTATGCTCGCGGGCTACCTCATCGGCAGGACGATCCATGCAGCGAGTGTTCGGGCAGTTGCCAGACGATGTCGAGATCCACGCGCTCACGCTACGCAGCGAGGCTGGTCTGGAAGCGGAGGTGCTTACCTACGGCGGCATCCTGCATACGCTGCAGTTGATCACCGCACAGGGTGTGGTGCCGCTGGTGCTGAACCTGCCGGATCTACCCGCCTATGCTGCCGACGGCGACAGCCTCAACATTCTGGTGGGCCGCTTCGGCAACCGCATCGCCGGTGCGCGTTACACCCTGGAGGGCGTCACCCACGTGCTGGTCGCCAATGAAGGGCGCAACCAGTTGCACGGCGGGCTGCGCGGCTTCGGACGACGGGTGTGGAGCGTGCTGGAGCAGGCGCCGGACCAGGTGCTGCTGGGCTACGACTCACCCGATGGCGAAGAGGGCTACCCCGGCAATCTGCACGTGCGTGCGCGCCTGCAGCTTCAGGGGTTGAGCCTGCAGCTGGAGTTCGAAGCGCACTGCGATGCCGCGACTGCGTTGAATCTTACCCATCACCCGTATTTCAATCTGTCCGGCGACCCGCAGTTGCGGGCCGCAGCGCAGGTGCTGCGCGTGCCAGCCGATCGCTACCTGCCGGTGGATGCCGAGTCGATCCCCACGGGCGAGATCGCATCGGTGACCGGTACGCCATTCGATTTCCGCCAACCTGCCGCGCTGGCAGACAACACCGACACGGCGCATCCCCAGATCATCCTCGGCAAGGGCTATGACCAGTGTCTGGTGCTGGCCGCCGACGCGGACTGCGTTGCCGAGCTGTACTCCCCGCACAGTGGCGTGGCGCTGCGTATCAGCAGCGATGCCCCGGCGGTGCAGGTGTACGAGGGCCAACATCTGGACGCCCACCATCCCGGACTGGGCCGTGGCGTATGCCTGGAGCCGCAGGATTATCCGGACGCCCCCAATCACCCCAACTTTCCTTCGACCATCCTGCGGCCGGGCGACACCTATCGCCGCCGTATCAGCTATCGCTTTGCCAACGCGGGGCCGGGCCAGCCCTGGGACGCCGTGCGTGCCGCGCTGGATGCGTGAGAGATTTCAGAGCTGAGGAGTTAGCTGGGCTGCGTCGTGCGGGCGCGACCCAGTGCAGCTGATCGCAGTGTCAGTCTGGCGCGGGTCTATGCCCGTCGCAGGCTGCACAAGATCGATCCATGCGCGCCCGCCCAGCGCACGCGTACGCCCAAGGCGCTCAACGCGGCCCCAGCACCAGCTCGATGACGAACTTGCTGCCGAAGAACGATAGCACCAGCAGCGCCATCGCGGTCAGCGTCCAGTGCACCGCCTTGGTGCCGCGCCAGCCATTGCGCCAGCGGCCGATCAGCAGCGCACCGAACACGATCCACGACAGGATGCTGAGCACGGTCTTTTGCAATAGCCGCTGCGCCAGGAAGTCCTGCACGAACAACAGGCCGGTCAGCAGGGTCAGGCTCAACAGCACAAAGCCCACCGTGATCGTGCGGAACAGCAGCGTTTCCAGCTCGGTCAGCGGTGGCAGTGCGCGTAGCCAGCTATGGAAATCGCGCCGCCGCAGCGCGCGTTCCTGCAGCCATAGCATGATTGCCAGCAGCGCTGCGATGCCCAGCGTGGCGTAGGCCAGCAAGGCCAGCCACGCGTGCAATTCGAGTCGCCAGCCCAGATCCGAGCTGGGCTCGTGGCCGTAGGCGTGGTAGCTGGCCAACAGGATCGCCGAAAGCGGGAACACCACCACACCCACTGCCGCCATCCGCCCGCGGCCACCGAACACCGCCGTCAGCGCAGCCATGCCCAGCCCGCATAACGACAGTGCCGCGAAGAAGTGCATGTCCGGCCCGCCCGCGGTGCGCACCGCCACCAGCACGTGGTAACCGGCGTGCAACGCCACTGCAGCCAATGCGGGCGCCAGCCAGCGCGCAGGCGACTGGTTGCCATCGCGCAACACCGCCCAGGTGAGCAGCGCCGTGGCCAGCAGATACAGGGCGAACGCGATGAGAACGATTGTCATCGTGGAAGTTTCGCATGGTGGGGCGGGGATTGGGGATTGGCGAGTCGGGAATCGGGAATCGGGAATCGGGAATCGGGAATCGGGAATCGGGAATCGGAGAAGCCTGGGCCGCGGGTCGCTTGGGTTTTTGCTGGCAGGCAGGGGGGGCGGTACATCGCAGCGAGGGAGCGCCTGATCAAGCGGGGTGCGCCGGGCGCCGGGGCAGGCCGCCAGCCGGTGCCGCTATAATCGGCACCCGTTTCCCCTCCGCGGTCCTTTGCGCATGTTCGAGTCTCTTACCCAACGTCTCTCCGGCACCATGGAGCGCCTGCGCGGCCGCGGCCGCCTGACCGAGGAGAACATCCGCGAAGCCACCCGCGAAGTACGCATCGCCCTGCTCGAGGCCGACGTGGCGCTGCCGGTGGTGCAGGCGCTGATCGAGCGCATCAAGGTGCGCGCAGTCGGTCAGGAAGTGCTCAAGTCGCTGACCCCGGGCCAGGCGCTGATCAAGGTGGTACGCGACGAGCTCACCGCCGTCATGGGCGCGGCCGCCACCGACCTCAACCTCAACGTGCCGGCGCCGGCCATCGTCCTGATGGCGGGCCTGCAGGGTGCAGGCAAGACCACCACGGTCGGCAAGCTCGCCAAGCACCTGAAAGAAAAGCGCAAGAAGAAGGTCATGGTGGTCTCGGCCGACGTCTACCGCCCGGCCGCGATCGAGCAGCTCAAGACCTTGGCCGAACAGGTTGGGGTGCTGTTCTTCGCCGCAGATGCGTCGCAGAAGCCGGTCGACATCGTGCGTGCCGCCATCAGCGATGCGCGCAAGTCCTTCGTCGACGTACTGCTGGTCGATACCGCCGGCCGCCTGGCGATCGATGCGGCGATGATGGACGAGATCAAGGCGCTGCACGCCGCGGTCAACCCCACCGAAACCCTGTTCGTGGTCGATGCCATGACCGGTCAGGACGCGGCCAACACCGCCAAGGCCTTCGGCGAGGCGCTGCCGCTGACCGGCGTGGTGCTGACCAAGACCGACGGCGACGCCCGCGGCGGTGCCGCACTGAGCGTGCGCTACATCACCGGCAAGCCGATCAAGTTCGTCGGTACCGGCGAAAAGACCGACGGCCTGGATGTTTTCCATCCCGACCGCGTCGCCAGCCGCATCCTGGACATGGGCGACGTGCTGTCGCTGGTGGAGCAGGTCGAGCACAGCGTCGACCAGGAAAAGGCCGCCAAGCTTGCGGCCAAGGTCGCCAAGGGCAAGAAGTTCGACCTCAACGACATGAAGGAACAGCTCGAGCAGATGCAGAACATGGGCGGTATCCATGGGCTGATGGACAAGCTGCCTGGCATGGGCCAGATCCCGGACAACGTCAAACAGCAGGTCACCGGCAAGGAAGTGCCGCGCATGATCGCCATCATCAATTCGATGACCAAGAAAGAGCGGCGCAACCCGGCGCTGCTCAACGGCTCGCGCCGTGCCCGCATCGCACGCGGCTCGGGCATGCAGCCGGCCGACGTCAACAAGCTGATGAAGCAGTACCAGCAGATGGAAAAGATGATGGGCAAGCTGGCCGGCGGCGGCATGAAGGGCCTGATGCGCAACATGAAGGGCATGATGGGCGCCATGGGGGGCCGCGGCGGCATGCCGTTCCGCTGAGCAACCTGCGCACGCCGCGCTGCGAAGCCATTCGCAGGCGCCCAGTGCGTGCATCTTGCGCTGGCCTGGTGCTTGCGTGGCAGGCCACATCAAAGTGGGCGGCCGTTACGTCAGGTCTCGTCCTCTGGCGGTGCAACGTACGGGTTGTCGCGGATATCGCCGCCTGTTTGCGTGGCGCCTGCGGACGTGCGCACGTGCGGACTGCACTGTTCACTGCTGAAGACGCGGGCGACGCCAGCGGTGCCGCGCAGGCGATCGCTCGTCTGGCAAAGCTCGACGCAACAGCTCCATCATCCGTTGCCATTGCCCGGTCAATGCGCCGGTCGCATGCGAGGCGAGGGACGTCTGCTCAAGCTGTTCCGTGGGCCGGAGCTGGGCCATGTGTGGGTGAGCGCAATGCCGGCTAGTTGCAGGCAGCGTATCTGCCCTTTCGATGGCGATTAGTGCCTGGACTTGCGGCTATTCGGGCCACCGGCACGTCGCACCCAACCGGCTTCGGCGTTTATCGATTTAGCGCTTCTGAGGCGCTTATCTACAGCGTCGCAGCGCCGGCGTGCTCCGCGTTGGAGAATGTCTGGGTCCAAGAGTGGTGCCGGCAACGCATGCCGATGCCGGCGCATCAAGCGCAGCGACCATCTGCTGCGCAGCCGCCAGACCGGCGCGGCAGGTGCGCGTGTCCGTGCCGGCATCAGCGTCTGCCCATCGCGGTTACCATGCGCCATCTCATGGTGTGCGAAGTGATTGATGACCAGATTTTCCAACGTCGATGCCTTCCAGCAGCGCTTTGGGCTGCGCTTGCCGATCCTGCTCAGTCCCATGGCCGGCGCCTGCCCGGTGCCGTTGTCGGCGGCGGTTGCCAACGCCGGTGGCATGGGCGCGATGGGGGCCGTGTTATCGCAGCCGCACGACATCGTGGCGTGGATGGCAGCATTCCGTGAGGCCAGCGCAGGGCCTGCGCAGATCAATCTGTGGATTCCCGACCCGGCACCTGCGCGCGATGCGGCCGCCGAAGCGCGCCTGCGCGCGTTTCTTGCGCAGTGGGGGCCACCGGTGCCGGAGACAGCGGGCGATGCGACACCTGCCGATTTCGACGCGCAATTGGATGCCTTGCTCGCCGCGCGGCCAGCAGTCGCCTCATCGATCATGGGCATCTTCCGGCCCGATCAGGTGGCACGTCTCACGAATGCCGGGATCGCCTGGTTCGCCTGCGCCACCACATTGGACGAAGCGCTTGCGGCGCAGTCAGCAGGCGCCGATGCAGTGATTGCGCAAGGGGCCGAAGCCGGTGGCCATCGCGGTGCGTTCGAGGCCGGTCGCGCCGCGCAGCAGATGACCGGGCTATTGGCGTTGTTGCCGCGTCTGGTCGATCGTCTCGATATCCCGGTGATCGCGGCCGGCGGCATCGCCGATGCGCGCGGCATTGCGGCAGCGCTGACGTTGGGCGCAAGCGCCGTGCAGATCGGCACCGGCTTGCTACGCACGCCCGAAGCTGCATTGCCGAGCGCCTGGGCCGACGCGTTATCTCAGGCAGAGCCGGAGCACACCCAGCCAACCCGTGCGTTCTCGGGCCGGTTGGGGCGCGCGCTGACCACACCATATGTCGGTGCAGCAAACGCTGCAGACGCACCGCCACCCGCCCCATACCCGGTGCAGCGCGGGCTCACCGCACCGATGCGCCAGGCCGCTGCGCGCGACAACCGTCTGGATGCGATGCAGGCCTGGGCCGGCCAATCCGCCTGGATGGCGCCCGCACAACCGGCTGCGCAGGCCGTGACGCAATGGTGGGAACAGGCGCAGGCGTTGTTGTGCCGTTGATCTTCTGTAATGGCATCGCCGCTACCGCGCAGCAGCTCGGTGCTGCGGCGTTGAACAATTACGGTCACTTCACCACGCTGCAGGTGCGCGATAACGCTGTACTTGGTCTGGACCTGCATCTGCAACGTCTGCAGCACGACAGCGCAGCGCTGTTTGGTGCTGCTGCCGATTCCGACGCCATTCGCGCGCAGTTGCGCGTTGCGTTGTCGGCTGCCGGCAGCACCGATGCGAGCGTGCGCATCACGGTGTTTTCGCAGGATTTCGACATGCGCGATCCATCGCGCGCTGTCGCACTGGATGTGCTGATCTCGCTCTCGCCCGCCGCGCAGATGCCAGCGACCGCTGTGCGCGTGCAGCCGGCCGATTACGTGCGCGAACAGCCGCTGTGCAAGCACGTCGGCACCTTCGCGCTGCTGCAGCTGCGCCGTCAGGCAATGCTTGCCGGGTTCGACGATGCGCTGCTGATCGATCCGCAAGGCCGGCTCGTGGAGGGTGCGTTCTGGAATCTGGGCCTGTGGCAGCAGGGCAGGGTCGTGTGGCCGCAGGGGCCGGCCTTGCCCGGCACCCGGCAGCGTCTGCTGCAGGCCGGGCTGCAAGCGCTTGGCATCGAGCAGGAGGCGCGCCCGGTCACGCTGGGCGAACTCCAGGCATTCGATGGCGGCTTCAGCTGCAATGCGCGCGGGCAACAAGCGTTGGCGGCAGTCGGGTCTGTGCAGTGGCCGGACGCCGCCGCCCAGCTGGCGATTCTGGAGCAGGCGCTGCAAACGCAGGCCTGGCAAGCGATCTGAGCGGCTCAGGGGTGACTTGGCTTCGCCGCCGGGGGGCGCTATAATCGCCGGCTTACCGCGCCACTCTGGCGACTGGGCAACTCAGGAAAACAACACCATGGTCAAGATCCGACTGACCCGCGGCGGCGCCAAGAAGCGTCCGTTCTACCACATCATCGTGACCGACGTACGCAGCGCGCGCGACGGCCGCAACATCGAGCGCCTGGGTTACTACAACCCGGTTGCCCAGGGCGCAGAACCGCGCATCGTGCTGGACGTCGCACGCGTCGACCATTGGGTCGGCAACGGTGCGCAGCTGACCGACAAGGTGCGTAACCTGTATCGCGAAGCCAAGTCCCAGGCCGCTGCGGCCTGATCTTGAGGGCCGGGTATCGCTACCTGGCCCAGAGTCGACGCAGATGAAGCAGAACGAGCGCCGCATCCTGTTAGGCAGGATTGTCGGCGCTTTTGGTGTCAAGGGTGAGCTGAAGCTCGAATCCTGGACCGAGCCACGGACCGCCATCTTCCGCTATCAGCCGTGGATCGTGCGCGCGCCGTCCGGACAGGAGTCGGTGGTCAGCGGCGTGCGTGGGCGCGATCAGGGCAAGAATCTGATTGCGGTGTTCCCCGGCGTCACCGACCGCGACACGGTCGAAGCCATGCACGGGACCGAAATCTACGTCGCGCGCAGTGCGTTGCCGCCGCCCAAGCCCGACGAATATTACTGGGTGGATCTGGAAGAATTGCAGGTGGAAACCGTCGAAGGCGTTAAGCTGGGCACGGTGTCGCACCTGTTCTCCACCGGCTCCAACGACGTGGTGGTGGTGCGTGGCGATCGCGAACGGATGATTCCGTTTGTGTTCCCGGATTTCGTCAAGTCGGTCGACTTCGAAGCCAACCTGATCGTGGTGGACTGGGATCCGGATTTCTGATCAAAGCGGTGCCTCGGTGCTGCTCTTGCTCTCCCATTCCCTAACTCGACTCCCGATTCTCCCGTGCGCATCGACGTCATCAGCCTGTTCCCCGAGTTCATCGCGCAATGCGCGGCGTTCGGCGTGGTCGGGCGGGCGCAGGAGCGCGGCTTGCTGGAATTGCAGGGCTGGAACCCGCGCGAGCATGCGCAGGGCAACTATCGCCGCGTGGACGACCGTCCGTTCGGTGGCGGGCCCGGCATGGTGATGCTGATCGAGCCGCTGCGGGCCTGCCTGGATGCCGTGCAGGCCGCAGACGCGCGGTCAGCGCCGGTGATCTATCTCAGCCCGCAGGGGCGGCCGCTCACGCAGGTGCTCGCACGCGAGTTGGCGCAGTTGCCGCGCATGGTGTTGGTGTGTGGCCGCTATGAGGGCGTGGACGAGCGCTTTCTGGCGCAGGCGGTCGATATGGAAATTTCCATCGGCGACTACGTATTGTCCGGCGGTGAATTGGGTGCAGCGGTTGTCGTGGACGTGGTGGCGCGGTTGCAGGACGGCGTATTGAACGACGCCGAATCTGCCGCCCAGGACAGTTTTGAAGGCCCGCAAGGCCTGCTCGATTGCCCGCATTACAGCCATCCGGCGACCCATGCATGGGGCGATGTGCCGGATGTGCTGCGATCAGGCAACCATGCGGCAATTGCGCGCTGGCGCCGGAAGCAGTCGCTGGGCCGGACCTGGTTGCGCCGCCCGGACCTGCTCGACGAGGCGGGGCTGGAGAAGAACGATCGCCGTCTGCTGGACGAGTTTCGCCGCGAACTCGCCCCGGGCGACGAGAAATAAAGGCTCACCCCTAGCTCTTGCAAGATGGATTGGGGTACAATATGCGGCTTGCTGGCCAGCCTTGCGTCTGGCCCTCCTACGAACCTCGAGCAATCGCCGTGCGGCGACTGCCGGTCCAATATCACCAGACACGCGGTGCCCACCATGAGCAAACTCAACAAGACCATCCTGGCTGACTTCGAAGCCGCCCAGATCCAGCGCAAGCTGCCGGAATTCAACCAGGGCGACACCGTTGTGGTGAACGTCAAGGTGAAGGAAGGCAACCGCGAGCGCGTGCAGGCCTATGAGGGCGTGGTGATCGGTACCAAGAATGCCGGCCTGAACTCCTCCTTCACCGTGCGCAAGATCTCGCACGGCTTCGGTGTCGAGCGCGTGTTCCAGACCCACAGCGCCATCATCGACTCGGTCGAAGTGAAGCGTCGCGGTAAGGTGCGCGCCGGTAAGCTGTACTACCTGCGTGGTCTGGAAGGCAAGGCTGCCCGCATCAAGGAAGATCTGGCCGCCGCTGCGCAGGCCAAGGCCGCTCGCCAGGCTGCTGCCAAGGCGGAGTAAGCCGTATCGGCGGGCCGGTCCCGCCACTGCCAGACAGCCGCCTTCGGGCGGCTGTTTGCGTTTGTGGGAATGCACGTTCGGTTGCGGCATCCACGCATGAGGCACGCCGCACCTTGCGGGAATGCCTGCAGTAACCACGCGCTCTCGATCGGGAGTGGGCGGCGTGCGGAGGGTTAGTACCCATGGTCCCATGACGGTTCCAAGCGAACGCGCCTGGAATGGCTGCGGACCCGGCGGTACGCGTGCCGCAAACGCGACTCGAAAACGCGACTAACGCTGCGGTGCCCGAGGCCCGCCTGGCGCGTCGGTGAGCGGGGCTGGGTCGGCGACCGGCGAGGCCGGATGCGCCGGCACTTCCGCTGCAGCCGCAAGTTCCGCCGGATGCGTGGGTGTTGTCAGCATGCGCGCCTTGCGCCAGCCGCCCCAGCGGTAATACGCCAGCGACAGCAGCATCGAACAGGCCGAACTGATCGGAAAGCTCCACCACACCGCATCGGCGCCCAGATGCGGCAGCAGCACGTTGGCCAACGGCACGCGCACGCCCCACAACGAAAAGGCCAGGATCAACAACGGCGGAATCACCGCACCGGTGGCGCGGACCACACCCGAAACCACGAAGCTGACACCGAACAGCAGGAACGACCAGATCGCGATGTGGTTGAGGTGTCGCGCAACCTCCAGCGTGGCGCTGCCTTCGGGCAGAAACAGGGCCAGGGTCCAGCGATCGAACACGATCAGCAGCACGATCAGCAGGCCCGTCATCAGGAAATTGGCGGCGATGCCGGTACGCGCGACCGCATCCACGCGCGACCACAGACCGGCGCCCACATTCTGCGCGGCCATCGACGAACAAGCGGCGCCCACCGCCATGGCCGGCATCTGTACATAGTTCCATAGCTGCAATCCTGCGCCGAACGCAGCAGCGGTTTCGGTGCCGAAGCCATTGACCAGCGACAACATGGCGATCATCGACAGCGAGATCATCACCATCTGCAGGCCCATCGGCACGCCTTTGACGATCAACGCGCGCAGGATGGCTGGGTCGATGCGAAACAGCCGCAGGTCGCTCCGGCCCAGCCACAAGACATGGCGTTTTTTACGCAAATACACCAGCAATCCGGCCAGTGCGACGACCTGCGCGATCAACGTGGCCCAGGCCGCACCGGCAATGCCCAACGCCGGAAACGGGCCGATACCGAACAACAGCAGCGGGTTGAACACGATGTCCAGCAGCACCGACAGCAACAGAAAACGGAACGGCGTGCGCGCATCGCCGGTGCCACGCAATGCAGCCGACAGGAAGGCGAACAGGTACAGCGTGGGCATCGCCAGGAAGATCACCCGCAGATAGTCTTCGGCCAGCGCTTGCGAGGCGGCGGGCGTGCCCATGGCGATCAGCAAATGCGGTGCCAGGTACCAGCCGAGCACGGCGATCACGGCCGACAGCCCGCCGAAGAAGCTCGCGCTGGTGCCCATCACCTTGCGCGCCTGGGCGATATCGCGCGCGCCCATCGCCTGGCCGATCAGGATGGTCGAGGCCATGCCGATGCCGAACACCGAGCCGATCAGGAAGAACATGATGCTGTTGGCATTGGCCGCCGCGGTCAGCGCTTCTTCGCCGAGATAGCGGCCGATCCAGATCGCGTTGATCGATCCGTTGAGCGACTGGGCGATGTTGCCAGCCATGATCGGCAGTGCGAACAACAGCAGGTTCTTGCCGATCGGGCCTTCGGTCAGGACAGCGGATTTGGGCATCGCAGTCGTATCGTCGCGCGGAAGGTGCGCACACTAGCATTGCCCGGGTGAGCCCGGATGCAGCGCACTTGCGGCTATGTGGCGTGGGGCGCGCCGATCGTGGAGCGCGCTGCGCGCCTTGTCTGGCAGCGGCATGCGAAGCTGCCTAGGGTTTGTGCATGCATCGCAACGCGGCAGGTGGGCCTGGCGAGGATGGGGAAGCGTGTATCGGCTGGGCCGCAGCCATGGTCGGACGTGTTCGACAGCTGGCCTGCTGATGCGCCGGCCGAGCGCTGCATCGCGGTTGGATTCCTATGGATGCGCCCATTCGTCTATGACCCGGATGCCGGATCGCTGTGCGGCCCAAAGCAGCAAGGACGCAAAGCCCACTATGCTGTCGCGATGGTGATCCGTGCGACCCGTTTACTGCATCTGCTCGACGCCCTGCGCGGACGACGTCGGCCCGTGGCCGGTGCCCAGCTCGCCGCTGCGCTGGGCGTCAGCCTGCGTACGCTGTACCGCGATATCGCCACCTTGCGCGCGCAGGGCGCCGATATCCTCGGCGATCCCGGCGTCGGTTACGTGTTGCGTCCAGGCTTCCTGCTGCCGGCATTGAATTTCACCGAGGACGAACTGGAGGCCTTGACCCTGGGCGCGCGCTGGGTGGGGCGCCAGGCCGATCCGGAACTTGCGCAGGCGGCGCAGCGCGCGGTGGCGCGCATCACCGCCACGCTGCCCGGCACCCTGCGCGCATCGATCGAGACCAGCGGGCTGCTGGTGCCCGCGGCCGATGTTGCGCAACCGCCCGCACCGTGGCTGCCGATCCTGCGTCGCGGCATCCGGCTCGAACACGTGCTGCGGATGGACTACGCCGATGCCGAAGGCGCTGCCTCGCAACGGCGGGTCTGGCCGTTCGCGATGGCCTTTCTCGGCGGCTACGGCATGATCGCCACGTGGTGCGAACTGCGCGGCGACTTCCGCCACTTCCGTGCCGACCGGGTGCTGGCCCTGGCCGACGACGGCGAACGCTATCCCTCGCGCCGGCATCTACTGATCAAGCGCTGGCGCGCGGCGACCGGCTACGGAGCCGACTGCTGACAGCACCTGTCAGCAGGGCAGGACCAGACTGCAGGCTGTCCACCAGGGAAGTCTGCCCATGTCCACCGAGATCGTGCTCTACACCCACCCGCTGTCACGCGGCCGTGTCGCCCGCTGGATGCTGGAGGAAACCGGCCTGCCGTACAGGGCGGTCATCCTCGAGTACGGCACCACGATGAAGGCGTCGGACTATCTGGCGATCAACCCGATGGGCAAGGTGCCTGCGCTGCGCCATGGCGACACGGTCGTCACCGAGAACGCGGCGATCTGTGCCTACCTGGCCGACCTGGTGCCGGAGCGGCACCTGGCGCCGCCGCCGGGATCGCCGGCGCGCGCCGATTATTACCGCTGGTTGTTTTTCCTGGCCGGCCCAGTGGAGGCGCTGCTGACCGCGAAGGAAAGCGGCGTGCTGGCACCGGCACGCAGCGCCGGCTACGGCCACGAAGCGGACCTTCTGCAGACCCTGGAACAGGCGGTCGCGGGCCGCGAACACCTGGCCGGCGACCGCTTCAGCGCGGCCGACCTATACATGGCGGCGGTGGTGGGTTTCTACACGCGTACCGGCATGCTGGAGCCGCGTCCTGCGTTTACCGCCTTCGCGCTACGGCATGCCGCCCGACCTGCGGCACTGCGTGCCAACGCCACCGATGATGCGTTGATCGCGGCGCATCCGAACCCGGATATGCCGCGCACCGTGGACATAACGAACAGCTAGCGGAGACGGCGGTCCACCGGCGGTACTGCCCTGCGGTGCGGACCAAGCCGCACCTGGTCCTGCCCGCTTGAGTTTCGCAGCCGTGGCCCAAACATCGGGTGTGGCGCACGCCATCGTCGCCGAAGACGCCGGCAACCGAGCCGGCGTTTGCGCAAGATCGCAGCGCGCGCATGCACAGCGCAATGCGCGAGCCAACGCACGACACGAGACCGCGAAACGAATGAATCTAGAGCTGGAACAGGCGATAACGGTCAGGCTGGATGTCTGGCTGTGGGCAGCGCGCTTTTTCAAGACGCGCAGCCTGGCCAAGAACGCAGTGGACACCGGTAAGGTAGACGTGGCCGGGCAGCGTCCCAAACCGTCGCGCGCGTTGCGCAGCGGCGAACAACTGCGTATCGACCGCGGCGGCGAAATCTTCGAGATCACCGTTGCCGCGCTCAGCGATGTGCGCGGCCCGGCGCCGGTCGCGCAGGCGCTGTACATCGAAAGCGACAGCTCGCGCGAGGCCCGCGCGCAATGGCGCCAGCAGCGCGCTGCCGAGCGCACCGGCTACCGGGCGCCCGAGGGTAAACCGGACAAGCGTGCGCGACGTCTGATCACGGCATTGGGCGATATCGACGCGTTGTAGCGCACTGTCGCAACAGGCTGTCATGCAATAGACCCGCAAACGCAAACGCCCCGGTGATTCGGGGCGTTTGCGTTACCAGGCACACGCACCTGCATGTTGGCAGGTGGGTGCGAGTGAGGACGCCTAGGCCAGATCGAAGCGATCCAGCTGCATCACCTTGGTCCAGGCGGCGACGAAGTCGTGCACGAACTTCTCCTGCGCATCGGCGCTGGCGTAGACCTCGGCCACCGCACGCAGGATGGAGTTGGAGCCGAACACCAGGTCCACGCGCGTGCCGGTCCAGCGAAGTTCGCCGGTGCTGCGGTCTCGGCCTTCGAACACCTCCTTCGCCTCCGAGGTGGCCTTCCACTCGGTGCGCATGTCGAGCAGGTTGGCGAAGAAGTCGTTGCTCAACACACCGGGACGGCTGGTGAACACACCATGCTTCGAGTCGCCGACATTGGCGCCCAGCACGCGCAGGCCGCCGACCAGCACGGTCAACTCCGGCGCGGTGAGGGTGAGCAGCTGGGCCTTGTCGATCAACAGCGCTTCGGCCGGCACTGCGTAGCGGCGCTTGGCGAAGTTGCGGAAGCCATCGGCCACCGGTTCGAGCACGGCGAAGGATTCCACATCGGTCTGTTGCTGCGACGCATCGGTGCGGCCGGGTGCGAACGGCACGGTCACCTGGTGGCCAGCGGCTTGCGCTGCGTGTTCCACTGCGGCGTTACCGGCCAGCACGATCAGGTCGGCCAGCGAGATCTTCTTGCCACCCGATTGCGCAGCGTTGAAGTCGGCCTGGATGCGTTCCAGCGTTGCGAGCACCTTGGCCAGTTGCTCGGGCTGATTGGCCTGCCACTCCTTCTGCGGGGCCAGGCGGATACGCGCACCGTTGGCGCCGCCACGCTTGTCCGAGCCGCGGAACGTGGAGGCCGACGCCCATGCAGTGGACACCAGGTGCGCCACGCTCAGGCCCGAGGCCAGGATGGTCTGCTTGAGCGCGGCGGCGTCCTGCGCATCGACCAGTGCGTGATCGACCGCCGGCACCGGGTCCTGCCACACCAACTCTTCGGCAGGCACATCAGCGCCGAGGTAGCGTGCGCGTGGGCCCATGTCGCGGTGGGTGAGCTTGAACCAGGCGCGAGCGAAGGCATCGGCGAATTGTTCGGGATGCTGCTGGAAGCGCCGCGAGATGGCTTCGTACGCGGGGTCGAAGCGCAGCGCCAGATCGGTAGTCAGCATCGTCGGGCGATGCTTCCTGGAGGCGTCGTGCGCGTCGGGAATGATGGCGTCGGCGTTCTTGGCCACCCACTGATGCGCGCCGGCCGGGCTTTTGCTCAGCTCCCACTCGAAACCGAACAGATGGTCGAAGTAATCGTTGCTCCATTGCGCAGGCGTGGTGGTCCAGGTGACTTCCAGGCCGCTGGTGATGGTGTCGGCGCCCTTGCCGCTACCGTAGCGGTTATGCCAGCCGAAGCCCTGGCTTTCCAGCTCGCCGGCTTCGGGTTCGGCGCCCACGTTGTCGGCCGGGCCGGCGCCGTGGGTCTTGCCGAAGGTGTGGCCGCCAGCGATCAGCGCCACGGTCTCTTCGTCGTTCATGGCCATGCGCGCGAAGGTGTCGCGGATGTCGCGCGCGGAGGCGATCGGGTCGGGGTTGCCGTCCGGGCCTTCCGGATTGACGTAGATCAGGCCCATCTGCACGGCGGCCAACGGGTTTTCCAGGTCGCGGGTATGCGGCACCTGGCTGTCGTCGTCCTTCACCAGCACCCCGTGCGCTTCGTCCACGCCGGGCGAACCGCGCGAATAGCGCTCGTCACCACCCAGCCACTTGGTTTCGCGGCCCCAGTACAGATCCTGATCCGGCTCCCAGGTATCTTCGCGGCCGCCGGCAAAACCGAAGGTCTTCAAGCCCATCGATTCCAGCGCGACGTTGCCGGTGAGAATCATCAGATCGGCCCAGGAAATGGCCTGGCCGTACTTTTGCTTGATCGGCCACAGCAGGCGGCGCGCCTTGTCCAGGCTGACGTTGTCCGGCCAGCTGTTGAGCGGGGCGAAGCGCTGCTGCCCACGTCCGCCGCCGCCACGTCCGTCGCCAATGCGATACGTGCCGGCGCTATGCCAGGCCATGCGCACGAACAGCGGGCCGTAATGGCCGAAGTCGGCCGGCCACCAGTCCTGCGAATCGGTCATCAACGCATGCAGGTCCTGCTTGAGCGCCTGCAGGTCCAGGCGCTTGAACGCGTCGGCATAGTTGAACGACGGGGCCAGCGGGTTGGATTTGCTCGAATGCTGGCTGAGCAGATCCACGCGCAGTTGCTTGGGCCACCAATCGCGATTGGTGGTTCCGGTGCCGACGACGGCGTGGTTGAACGGGCACTTTGCTTCGGTGGTCATGGCAATACCTGTGTGCAGGAGCACTTGGGGAGCTGCGTGCCGAAGGTGCCGGCACGTGCTGGTGGAATCGAAATCGCGGGCGGTGCTTAAGGCTGGGTCATCAGGAATGGGGGAGTTGCGTGCGATGCGGGCTGCGCATGGTCGCCTCGGTTGCCGATGCTAGCGCCTGCCTGGGTAGCCCGGAATGCATCGACGGGCAGTTTGGTGAGCGGCGCAAGCAAGCGCATCAGGCGGACTTATCGTGGAGGCGTTCGCACACGATAAAGAGCATCGATCATTTGGTGAATTCGAATTATTCAACCATATCGATAGTGTGCTGCTATGGATAGCACGCGAGTGCCGACCAGCGTGCCGGATGGTGATCGCGGCGCAGTTGCAGGCAATCAAGGCGTTCCCGCAACGGATGCACGCAACGGATGCAGGTGACGATGCGTCGGAGACTCAGCGTCTCAGCGTTTGCCGAACAGGCTGCCGCCCAGCTTCATGACATCGCCCAGGCCCAGCTGCCCGTCGCCGTCCTGGTCCAGCACGCTGGTCAGTAACCCGCCGGCGGCGGGATGGCTGCGCACCTGCTGATGCTCCTGGGCCAGCGCAGGCCCGAGCTGGCTGCTGGATGCGGCTTCGCCGCTCAAAAAGCGCTTGGCCAGATACGCCATCACGATCGGGGCAAGCAGTTGCAGCAACTGACTGGCCTTGCTGGTCTCCAGCCCGGTGGCCTGGCCCAGGCCGGCAGCGGCCTGCGGCGCCTTGTCGCCGAACAGATGGCCGACGATGCCGGCACCGTTGCCCTGCGCACCGGTGGCCGAGCCACCCAACAGCGAGCCGAGCAAGCTGCCGAGGTCCGGGCTGGCAGCATGGTCGCGTTGCAATGCGACCAGCAACGCATCGGCGCCACCGGCCTGCTGGCTATTGCGGCCCAGCGCGCCCATCAGCAGCGGCAGCGCGGCCTGCACTGCCGACCGCGCCTGCTCTGGCGCGATGCCCAGGCGGCCGGCGAGCTGCTGCAGCTGCGGGCCCTGCAATTGCGCAGCAAGTTGATCGGTCAACGAAGCGGATTTGGTCATCGGAAGGTTTCCTGTCTGGCGAAGCCTTGCGGCAGGGTGCGCCCGTCGCGCCGACAGATCAATCCAGCGACCTGCACACGCCAAGCCTGACGCGACACGATGCAGGACTGGGCAACCACGCAATCATGCGATCACGACTTCCAACCTGAGCGAACAAAACCCGCAAAGCAGGATCAAATCGATCCCCGAGTCCTGCAAGGCAATGCGTCCGAAAGCGCAGCTCACGCAGCTACGCTCTTACGATTCCCGATTCCCGATTCCCGATTCCCAGCCCTCAAAGCAACGCCTTCAACCGATACAGCGCCTCCAGCGCCTGCTTGGGCGTGAGCTCATCCGGGTCGAGCGCCTGCAAGGCTTCCTGCGCAGCGGAGGAGGGTGCGGTGAACAGTCCGAATTGTTGCGGCGCATCCAGTGCGGTGGGCGCCATCTGCGCGCTGTGGCTTTCGCCGCCGCGTTGTTCCAGTTCCGCCAGGCGCCGGCGCGCCTGCGTTACCGCCGCCTTGGGCAGCCCGGCAAGTGCGGCCACCTGCAGGCCGAAACTGCGATTGGCCGGGCCATCTTTCACTGCGTGCATGAACACCAGACGCTCGCCGTGTTCGACCGCGTCCAGATGCACGTTGGCGATACCGCTGGCGCCACCGGCATGCGATGCGTCGGCCAGTGCGGTGAGCTCGAAATAATGCGTGGCAAACAGCGTGTAGCAGCGATTGGTCTGCGCCAGATGGCGCGCGACTGCATCGGCCAGTGCCAGGCCATCGTAGGTGGAGGTGCCGCGGCCGATCTCGTCCATCAGCACCAGCGATTGCGGGGTGGCGTGATGCAGGATGTAGCTGGTTTCGGCCATTTCCACCATGAAGGTGGACTGCCCGCGCGCCAGGTCGTCGCCGGCGCCGATGCGGGTGAGGATGCGGTCGATCGGCCCGATCACCGCACGGCTGGCCGGCACGTAGCTGCCGATATGCGCCAACAGCACGATCAGGGCGTTCTGCCGCATGTAGGTCGATTTACCGCCCATGTTCGGGCCGGTGATCACCAGCATGCGGCGATCGCTGTGCAGGTCCAGATCGTTGGGCTCGAACGGTTGCTCGCGTACCGCCTCCACCACCGGGTGACGGCCGCGTTCGATGCGCAGGCAGGGGGCGCTGTCCAGTTCCGGCTGCGACCAATCCAGTGCCTGCGCGCGCTCGGCAAAGCCGGCCAGGACATCCAGTTCGCTGAGTGCACCTGCGCAGCGCTTGAGACCTTCCAGCTCGGTGCCAAGCGCATCGAGCAGGCCTTCGTACAACAGTTTTTCGCGCGACAGCGAACGCTCGCGCGCGGACAGCACCTTGTCTTCGAAACTCTTGAGTTCTTCGGTGATGTAGCGCTCGGCGTTGGTCAACGTCTGCCGGCGGCTGTAGTGCAACGGGGCTTTCTCCGCCTGGCCCTTGCTGATCTCGATGTAGTAGCCGTGCACGCGGTTGTAGCCGACCTTGAGCGTGGCGATGCCGCTGCTGGCGCGCTCGCGTTGTTCCAGGTCGATCAAGAATTGATCGGCATTGGTGGACAACCGACGCAGCTCATCCAGATCGGCGTCGTAGCCGGTGGCGATGACGCCGCCGTCGCTGAGCTTGAGCGGCGGCGTCTCGGCCACTGCGCTGATCAACAGATGCGCGGTGGCATCGTGCTCGCCAAGTTCGGCATGCAGCGCCTGCAGGCGCGGCGAATCCAACGGTGCCAGGATTGCGCGCACCTTCGGCAGCAGCGCCAGGCCATCGCGCAAGGTGGAAAAATCGCGCGGCCGCGCCGAGCGCAAGGCCACGCGGGTGAGGATGCGTTCCAGATCGCCGAGCGCACGGAAGGCTTCGCGCAGATCGGCATCGGCGCCGGCATCGATCAAGGTGCCGACCGCATGGTGGCGCTGCACCAGCACATCGCGCAGGCGCAGCGGACGGTGCAGCCAGCGCCGGAGCAGACGCCCACCCATCGGCGTGACGGTGCTGTCCAGTACGCCGAGCAAGGTGTTGCGGGTATCGCCATCGACGCGGGTGTCCAACTCCAGATGCCGGCGCGTGGCCGCGTTCATCGAGATGGCCTCGCTGGCCACTTCCATCGCGATCGAGGTCAGGTGCGGCAAGCGCTGTTTCTGGGTCTCCTCGACATACCCGAGCAATGCGCCGGCGGCCGCCGTGGCGCAAGGTTTGTCGTCGATGCCGAAGCCGGACAGATCGTGCAGTTTGAAGAACGCCAGCAACTGGCGGCGCCCGCTGTCGGCATCGAACAACCACGGCGGCCGGCGCCGCACGCCGATGCGCCCGCGCAGGAATTCGGGCCAGTTGTCTTCGTCGGGCACCAACAGTTCGGCCGGTTCCAGACGCGCGATTTCCGCTTCCAGCGCATCGGCGCTGTCCACTTCATTGACCAAAAAGCGGCCGCCGGCCAGATCGGCCCAGGCCAGGCCGTAACCTTGCTTGCTGCGCGAGATCGCCATCAACAAGGTGTCGCGACGTTCGTCCAGCAGCGCCTCGTCGGTGACCGTGCCGGGCGTGACGATGCGCACGACCTTGCGCTCGACCAGTCCCTTGGCCAGCGCCGGGTCGCCGATCTGCTCGCAGATCGCCACCGACTCGCCCAGTGCCACCAAGCGCGCCAGATAGCCTTCATACGCATGCACCGGCACCCCGGCCATGGGAATCGGCGCACCGCCGGAGCTGCCGCGCTGGGTCAGGGTGATGTCGAGCAGCCGCGCAGCCTTGCGCGCGTCGTCGTAGAACAGCTCGTAGAAATCGCCCATGCGGAAGAACAGCAGCAGATCGGGGTAGTCCGATTTGGCTGCGAAGAATTGCTTCATGAGGGGGGTGTGCTCTACAGCCCCACCGGCGTTCTTGGTTTTTTCTTTGGGATCAGTGCTTTGCAAGAAATGTTCTTCCGGGATGTGGCAGTCAATCAGGGCCGATTTCGACGATTCGCCATGCCTTGTTGCACGGCGATTGCGACGACCCACTCAGCGGGACGAAATCCGTGTCGCGGCCAAACGGGCGGGTGGCTGAGGTCACGCAGCAGGTGGTGAGGGACCATGACCCGCCCGTGTCAGCGGGGGCTCCAAGTTTAAGCCCACATGCCGAAAAATCCTTGGCTGTCCGGTCCAGGGGAGGGTCGGACATGCGTCTCGGTGGACGATCGGCTGCCATGTCCAAGCCTCCGGGCGGAGAACGAAAGACCGGCGGGCTTCTGGACGACGAGCGGAAGTCCTCGCTGAGGTTTGCTTCTACATGGAAAAGCGGACTACAACCTACGAACCGGTGCGGCGCCTCCGGCAACGTGTGCGTCGCTTCGAACCGGGGCAGGGTCACCATGATCAGCCTGGCGCAGGCTCGTGTCGCAGCGCTGCAGCGGCTTGCGCTAATGCGAGAACCGCTGACGATTTACCCATCAGCAAGTTTAGAATGCCAAGCGAACAAGCTGAGGGCGGTCACAGTGATGCACCTCCGCAGGCAGCTTAGGGCGATTGGTCGTTCGGATTGCCGCGCATCCGGCGCTCATCGCGTACGGCCTCAGCGGGAGACTGCCAGCTCCGCTTGTCTGAAAAGCACTAATGGCTTCGTCAGAATTATCTGATTGCAATGTAGGCCAAGCTCTCTAGTTCTCGGTTATGCGAACCCGAACGCTTTCGCCGTCAGTATCTTGGCATTGCCGTGGTCGTCTGAGAGCGCACTTTCGTGCGTGACAGCGCGTTGACAAGCCCATGGCTCTGAGCAACCTTCGTCAGCGCGAGAGCATTGGGGAATGACTGCTGGTCGCGCTTCGCGCGCTCTCGAAACCTTCTACCTAGGGCTGGCCATTGCCTGCGTGGGCGAGCGCTGCTGCTTGCTGTGCGCAGCATTGGCTTGCCCATGGACACCGATGAGCTTCGTGCTGGCCTTGGTCAGTCGTCAACTTGGAAGATGCTATGGAATCGGGCGGGACCTCGCGTCAGAGACGCGTGTTTGGATTGGCGCTGGCCGCTTTGGTCGGACTGTCGCCTGCACTGGGTGCGGCCGAGGATGTCTACGACGACTATGGCAAGTTGATCCAATCGGGCGCAGTGGTGAAGAGCCCCGGCGACAAGCTCTTCGGGGACAGCATCAACCTCTATACGGGATCGATGGAGATCGTCCAGACCGATGTGGATCTGAAAGGCAACAATGCGCTCCAAGTCCGTGTAGGTCGTCGGTTCACGGTGGGCAGCCCGACGAAGGGCCACTTCAAGCTTTGGGATTTGGATATTCCCTACATGCATGGTGTCTTCGGCTTTCCGGGTGGGAACATCGCGCCCGATGGCTGGGTGGTCAACGGGACTAGGGAGACGGCTTACAGCCGCTGTAGCCGTTATGAGGTTCCCCCTGCCTTTGAAAATCAAGGTGGCTACTTTGACCCTTCGGAGTTTTGGAGGGGAAGCTTTCTTTATCGGCCAGAGAGCGGGGACCAAGAGCTTTTGCAGACATCCGCTCAGGCGCTGCGGCCGAACGATGGCAGAACCTATCCCATCGTCTTGAAGGATGGTTCTGCCGTCCGCTGCCTGGCGTCGCTCGATGGCGCCAGCGAGTCGGGTGCTCGTGGCGAAGGGTTCGAACTGGTCGACACGCAGGGCAGCGTGTATGCGTTCAACCACATGGTTTCGCGCACGTATCCAGCCTTGAGCAAGTCGTCGCCTGTTCCCCAAGCCAATTCGGTGGGCACGGCATCTGCTGGCGGGGCGAGCATGACGACAGCAGGTATCGGGAACATTGTTCCCATGGTGGCCAACAACTACATTTTGGTTCGCAAAGAGGTCTTGATCTATCCCACGCGAGTGACCGATCGCTTCGGCAACACGGTGACGTACAACTGGAATCCTGGCGCCCCTTGGCAGCTGCTAAGCATCGTTGCCAGTGACGGCCGTCGAATCGACTTGTCGTATGCCGGGGGAGACGGCAACACCATCACGTCAGTGACCACTGGCGGGCGGACATGGTCTTACGGCTACAGCGACACCCTGGACACGGTGACGTTGCCTGACGGCAGCAGCTGGACCTTCGATTTGCTCGCTTTGTCCCGTGCACGTGTGACTTACGGCCAGCCACCAGGCTGCGACAACATCCGCCCGTGGTCACGCACCAACGTGGTCGGAAGCATCACGGCGCCCACGGGCGCTCGCAGCGATTACACGGTCAACTCGATGCTCATGGGACGGTCGTGGGTGCCCAGGGTGTGCCGGATCCAGGAGGCCTACTCGGACATCCCCTACCAGTTCTACGTCATGGCCGTCACCAGTCGTCGGATCTCTGGCCCCGGGTTGCCCGCACAGGGACTCACGTGGACGTATGACTACGGCACGCCCAATAACTGCTGGCAGCCAAGCCCCTACCCAAATCCCAGCGACCCTGCCAAATACGTCGAATGCAATGCCGGTTCCCCCATCACGCGGGACATCACGGTCAAAGATCCCGCTGGGCAGGTCACGCGCTACCGGTTTGGCAATCGCTACTGGTCCAACGAGGGTCTGCTTTTGCAGCAGGACTTCGGATGGAACGGGACGACGGCCAAGCGCACAAAAATGAGCGACTACGCAGCGTTCGATGCAGCACCTTACGCGGCGAGGACCATGTATCCAGCCGGCAACTACGGGGACAACACCGTGGCTGCCAGGCAGCGGCCTGTGCGCCAGGTGATCACGATCGACAACGGCGACCAATTCGTTTGGCGCATCGCGGACTGCAATGGGCAGCCGTGCTTCGATGAGTTCGCGAGGCCAACGCGCACTGAGCGGTTCAGTCCTTGGCACAGCCGCACCGACGAAACCGCGTATCACGACGAACGCGGGGCGTGGGTGTTGGGACAGACCGCCATGGCTCGCAACGTCAACACAGGCATCGCGATCTCTCAGATTGACTATGGTGCCAATGCATTGCCTCAGACGGAGCGGCGCAACGGAAAGGTGGTTGCGACTTATACCTACAATCCCGATGGGACCCTGGCCCAGGTCAAGGATGGCCTGGGAAATGCAACGACCCTGTCCGGTTGGAAGCGTGGCATCCCCCAGACGGTTGCAAATCCCGATGGCACGGCCAAGTCCGCCTCGGTGGATGACAACGGGTGGATCCGCCAGACCACCGACGAGAATGGATTTGCGACCACGTATGGTTACGACGCGATGGGCCGGCTGAATGCTACGAACTACCCATCGGGCGACAGCACAGCGTGGAACTCGAGCGCACAGACGTTCGAGCGGGTGGGTAGCGACGAATATGGCATCGGTGCCGGCCATTGGCGCCAGACCGTGACCACTGGTAACGCCCAGAAGATCACTTACTTTGATGCACTGTGGCAGCCGCTCTTGACGCGGGAATACGACGCGGCAAACTTGGCGGGAACGCTGCGGACCAAGCGCTTCGCCTACGACCATGAGGGAAGGGCCGTCTTTGCGTCTTACCCGAGCAGCACCGAAGCGGCGAGCACTGGGATCTGGACCGAATTCGACGTGGTGGGCAGGCCCACAGCGATATCCCAGGACAGCGAGCAGGGATTGCTGACCACGATCACGCAGTATCTGCCTGGCGCACAAACCCTGGTCACCAACCCGCGAGGTGCTCAGACGCGTACGGGTTACCAGGTGTTCGATCAACCGGTCTACGACGCGCCTGTGTGGGTGCAGCTTCCCGAATCTGCACGAACATCGATTGCTCGGGACGTCTTTGGTAAGGCAATCAGGATAGAGCGAGGCGCGCAATGATCGGTCGAAAGGAATCTTCGATGAGAGCGTCGGAAATAAATGTTTTTAGACGACAGAGCGGTAGGCTAAAGGTGCGCTGGACCATTGCCGCTCTGCTAATGCTCAGCGTCTTGGCTGGGCCGTCCGAAGCTGCACGGAAATGTCCTGATGGCTCGACCGCAGGATCGGCCAATGAGTGCCCTTCACCGGTGGAGCTCAAGGAGAACGACTCAAAATACATCGGCGGGTCAGTTCCAACGACAATGGTGGTTGGCCAGTCGTATACGGCGAGCATCACTTTTCAGAACACCGGATGGAAGACGTGGACGCCGCAAGAAGGATATCGGTTGGGTAGTCTAGGGCCGACAGATAACACGACGTGGGGAACCTCACGTGTTGAACTGGCCTCAAGTGTGGCCTATCCATCAAGCACTACTTTTAACTTCACGGTCCGTGCGCCTCTCACGGCGGGATCCACCCTGTTCCAATGGCGGATGGTGAGGGATGGGGTTGCCTGGTTCGGTGGAGTGGGTTCTCCGACTTACGTGAACGTTCTCCCCTCAGTAGTGAAGGGGGCAATCGATGGGGTCGGATATGCGGCTATTTCAGGCTGGGCGTGTTCGACAAATCTAAACCGTTCCATTGACGTGCATATGTATTTGGGCGGTTCCGCTGGTTCTGGCACCTTCGCGGGGGCCACTGCAGCCACATTGCCAAGTGATGCCGGTATCGCTAGCGCTTGTAGTGCTTCGGGCAGCAACTACCGATTCTCGTTCCCCCTCGATGAGAACTTCATCATCCAGAACGGCGGTAAGTCCATCTATATCCATGGTCTGTCTCCTGTAGGCGCATCGAACGACACCATTTCTGGCTCGGGCGCAGTGGCCGTGCCTGCATCGGTGATCAAAGGGCGGATCGAGGGTATCCAGGACAACAAGGCGATTGTCGGTTGGGCGTGTTCTGCAGGACTACGCCGATCGATTGACGTCCATATGTATGCGGGCGGGCCCGCTGGCAGCGGCACGATTGCGGCCATCGCCAGTGCAAACCTTGCAAGCGAACCGGGCGTTGCCAGCGCTTGCTCATCGTCAGGAAGCAACTACCGCTTCTCAATTCCAGTTACCGAAGATCTAATTCGAAGCCAAGGCGGCAAGCCGTTCTATATCCATGGCATTTCTCCGGTCGGTCGGGACAACTCCCTCATTGATGGGTCGGGTGCACTCTCGATTCCTGCCATGCAGCGTAATGCTGCTTTCGTATCTCAGAACATGCCTGCGCAGCTCCCAACCGGACGTTCTGTCACCGGGTCAGTGCGGTTCACGAACACGGGAAATGTCACCTGGCGCCAGGGGCAGGGCTATCGGGCTGTGTTGGTTGGCGATACGCGAGGATGGTCGCCAGGCGAAGTGGGCCTGCCATCCGATGTTCCGCCTGGCGGCAGTGTGGACTTCAACTTCAGCCTCCGCGCTCCCCTTGGTGCGGGCGGCTACAACCTGCGTTGGCGAATGCGCGATGGTGCCGGTGATTTCGGGAATGAATCCAGCAACCAGGTCGTGCAGGTGGTGGCGCCGCCACCGGTGGAGCATGGCGTTGGCCTGGCGGCCCGTAGCTACGTCTACGATGCGAACCAGCAGCTGTGCAAAGTGATTGAGCCCGAGAGCGGGTCGACCGTCATGGCCTATGAC